>JAJZXP010000301.1 GCA_021806345.1 Thermoplasmata archaeon
CGCTCCAGCAGCCATAATAATCTTTAAGGTAGCCTTCATGATCTCCGGCCCAATGCCATCTCCGTATGCTAATGTTATTGGTACTTCATCTAAAATCGAATCATCCGCAAATCCAGTTTTTGCTATATCTGTCATCTAAAAACCATATGCATTATTCAATTTCAAACTTATTGTAAAAAAAGATAAATGATATATCATCTCTTTTCAAATTTCGGCGTTCTGGAAGTGAAATCAATCAATGTAAAGTGCAATTTCAAGAGTTAAAATTGCATTCTCATGAGGATGACTATGACTGATCCATTCAATAACAGTAGAAAACTATGGACATCAGAAAACAATAAATTGAGCAAACAGTTAATTAATTGTTTTATATAGGGAAATAGTGAATGGATTATATTCAGAGTCAACAACAAAGACCCAGGTGTTGCTTAAAATCAAGAAACTCGAAGATCCAACTCTAACAGAATTGAGTAATGAATTTGGCATATCAAAGGCCGCAATTTTAAAGCATATTGTTGATCTGGAGAAAGAAGGACTACTGGAAAGAAAATATATACCATCAGGAAAAGGAAGACCAGTTTGTAAAGTGCTGATGACCGAAAAAGGGCATGATGTACTTCCCAAATCCTACTCATTTATGGCAATGGAAGCACTGGAGTATGTCGAGAATAAATTGGGAAGGGAAAGCGTTGGCGAAATACTCAGACTGCGTTCGGAAAAGATACTGTTTCAGTACCGCTTGACTATTGAAAATTTGAATCAGGAAAATAAAATAGAAAGATTAAAAGAAATTAGAAATTCAGACGGATATATGGCAGAAACAAGAAAGCTTGGGAAAAATACATTTGAGCTTTGTGAATCAAACTGCCCAATTATGCAGATTTCGGACAAATACGGAGAAGCCTGCACATCTGAAAGAAATCTATTTTCGGAATTATTAAATGCTGATGTGGAAACAACTCACAGAATAGTTTCTGGCGCCAGAACATGCAGATTTCTCATAAAATATAGAGAAAGTTATGAGTGAAGCCTATTATAAAAGAAGCATAGAATCTCCAAATTCATGTCCTATTAAATGGAATTCATTAGAAAGGCTGCTGATTGGCGATAGAATTTGTTTTCCACCAAATGCTTCCAGGAGTTCTAGATGCGAACTTTCAGGATCATGAATTCCAGATATTATTCCGTCTAAGGGCCAAATTTTGGAATCTGCGGAAATTTTAATATCAGAAATTCCTTCGAGATCAAGCATAACCTCGTTTTTGACAGAAGAAACCAGTGCTCTGACAACTGTTGTACCAACTCCTATTATTCTTCCGCCATTCTTTTTTGTTCTTAATATTTTTTCCGGTAAATCATCAGGAATCTTGTAATATTCCCTTAACAATTTTCCTTTTCCAGAATATTCATCACTTTCAAGGGAACCCAGATTGCAATGAAGTGTTAGTTTTCCTATGGTGACCCCTCTGCCAACCAATTTTGTTATAATTTCATTTGTAAATGGTCTCGATGCTGAAGGATATTCTGATGAACCATAAACATCCTGGAACACATTCCTGTAATATTTTTTCTCATAGGGCACTGTATATCCTTCATAATAGATTGGGCTTCCATATTGAATCAAAAAATTATTAATATTAATATTTTCCCGTGAGATTCTTGCCTCAAAGTATCTGGGGAAATCTTCATGCCTCTTTGTCAATTCAAACTCTAATCCACTATTGCTATGAACAAATGTTTCTCCTTCTGGCAGTATCTTGTTGAGTTCTTTTGGCCTAACCTCAACCAAGTACACTCCCCTCCTAACCTGCTGCCCGACATGGATTCTACCAAAATATTTGTCTCCTTTGATGTAACCATCTAAGGATGATGGGAGGGTCAAGCTATCATTAAAAATTATCATGTCACCGGGGCGTAATAAATTTAATATGGAGTCAAAAGTGGAATATAGTGAAATATCACCATTTTCAAGGTTTCCATGTATAAGTCTTACATCACTTCTGCTTCTGCCAATCAATTCCCTTGGACCTAAGAAATTCTGCACTTCTCCACCTGAAAGCAGTGTCCCATTCATGCTATCTCACCCTTTTCTATCAAATCAAATAGTTCTCTTGCAGAGACCTGAGGATTCTTCAGTTTTTCAGGTAAGTCTTCAGGTAATGCAAGTCTATGCATTTCGGTGTTCATATCACCGGGATCAAAGGAAAAAGATGTCAAATTGTTTTCTTTTTCCTCTTCATTCAAAATTTTGATAACCATGTCCATTGCTGCTTTCGAGGATCCATATGGGGACCAATTACTGTATGGAGTCACTCCTGCATCCGATGTCACATGAACTATCTTCAATTTTCTGGTTTTTTGTTTGCCAATCACTTTTTTAATCAAGGAAACATTTGCAAACACATTGGTCTCATAAACATCACGAAAGTCTATCAGATTCAAACGTTTCAATGGTTCCAGGGGTGTTTTTCCAAGCTTGCCTCCGTTTAGTATGAGCACTTCCACACTTTGAAACTTATTATACGCCTCTTCAAGAAAATTATCAATCTGGTTTGATACTGTTAAATCACATGTTATTGCGAAAAAATTTATCCCTCCAAACTTTTCATTCAGTTCTGCAATCTTTTCAGTCCTTCTTCCAAATGTCCCAACGTTCCATCCCTTTTCAAGGAACTGCTTAACTAGCTCATATCCAAGACCAGAGGTTCCACCTGTGATCAATGCTGTTTTCTTTACCATTCCAATCACAAGAATAGCATACTCTAGTATTTAATAAACTAAATGGTTAACAAAATAAATTAAAAACTGAATTCTTCCTTCAGCAATAATAATCGAGAAGACTATTGTTCAAAAAATGGAAAGTAAAATCAATCCACATCTATTTCTACGAACAAACCCTCTTCTCTAATTGGATATATGTTTAGTCCTAGTTTGCTTTTCTCAACGTTGGGTGAGATTGAGGGTGGAACGACCATGTTCCCATTCGTGATGTTAAATTCGGCCCCATGAAACCTGCACTTAGATCTTAAACTTTCCTCATCCAGATCATCCAGTATGCATTTTGCGTGGGTGCACACTCCATCCATTGCGAACAATTTCCCTTTCACTTTGGCCACATAAATTACCCTCTCTCCGACTTTTACGCTTGCGCTTCTTGCATTTTCAAGAGTTTTTACACCGACTACCTTGCGCCATGTCATAGTTCAAGATAACTCATTAACAAAAAGACTTTTTGTATTTCAGAATTGCTGAAAAGAGAATGCCGTGCAATAACAATGAATACCTGGATAGGTACCGGCTGTACTCAAATGGGTCAGTCGATAATTTTTTTATCTTTAACGATTGCGTTTTCGGATATTTTTATCACCTTTGCCTCTACGTAATCAATTACACTTCCATCTCCTATCTCAATCTCACTTCCGCTAATACGTTTAGATTTTACGTGTTCTAAGTATGCCTTATTGCAAATTATTTCATCAATTTCGGCTTCAGTTGAAAAAAATCTTTTTCTGATCAAGCTTATTTGTATAAAATCTGCTTCAAGTTTTTTGATTAGAGTCTTAGGATAATTGTTCAACTCCATTTCAAATCTTTTTGCCTTTACACAATTCGACTCAATTTTTCCTTTTATGAATATTTCATCCCCTTTGACAGTCTCAACTCCAATGGACCCGGAACAGTCCATAGTTTCACATTCGATAGACTTTGCCACAATCTTTCCTGAAGTATCAATGAATTTTGCATTGATTTCATTTTCGATTTTTGTGAATCCAGAACTGTCTAGGCTTTCGCAAACTAGCGAATCTGCCTTCACTAAACCGGATGAGTCAATTTCATTAGCCTCTATTTTTCCCTGTACCTTAAAAGAACCGGAAGAGTCAATTTCTCTGCCTTTTAGATCACCTCCGATATTGACGGACCCGGAGGAATCTATGGTATTTGACGAGACAAGATCTTTCCCAATCTTACAGCTGCCTGAAATATCTATGTCGACGGCGTCCACATTCCCTTCTACGGTCAAGGAACCACTGATTGACACATCCTCAGCGTAAATTGAAGTCATCCTGCTTGAACCCGACACATGAATCTTTTTTGATCTTTCACTCTTTGAATCTTTTTTTGATTCACGTTCTGGTCGCTCATTTAGTCCATTTTCAGGGGCTTCCCATCTACCGACTATTTCTTTAAACAACTCCTCACTTAATTCTCCTTTTTCTACCATATCTCTCAATTTTTTCCATTTTTCATTATCCATTTCAAACAAGTGTTAATTGACTGAGATTATTTAAATATATTTAGAACTTTAAATTTAAATGACTGAAATTTAAATTTAAGCGCATCAACTTTTAATTTGAATGAATTAACCTTAAAGTTTAATAAACATTAATTTATCATAAAATATGCTTTCAGAGATAAATACACTAACAACAGAATCCAAGCTTTCAATTGTGAATTTACTCAGAACACCAAAGATTCCAGAGGATATCGCAAACAGTCTCAAAATAACCAGACAGGCAGTTGATAAACAGCTCAAAGAGCTGGTAAAATTTGGAATTGCGGAAAGAAGGTGGTTTATCGGGTATAATAGACCTAAGATTGAATACCTCCTCACAGATCTGGGCAAAATGTTTTATTCAGATCTTGAGAAATTCGCAAAGAAATTCAGGGAGGAAGGAAGAATCACTCTCAATGATAGGTTGAAAAGTCTAGATTTAGACCTTATTAGCGGTAAGTTAACAGTTAATAGATATTCAGAAGAACGGGAAATACTCAAAGAATCAATGAAATGGTTCTCAGGAATGGACTAATTCTCTGGAACTAATTTTCTTAACCTTATGCAATGCTATGTTGCAAGCTGTGGTAAGTACCAATTCAAAATTCGGAAAACTGTACTTTTAAATTATTGATATAACCACGAAGAAGAAAAACTAAAGAAATATGCCACAATTCTTGCAATTTCCAGCACAATAGGGGAATGGAGACAATAATATTTTATATGATTAGGTTATTTATAAAAGTAGGAGACCAATGTATCAGAGCAAATATAAGGACATATCAAAGGTATACTATCTTATTGGAATTACGATTTTTCTAAGTTTTTTTCCGTCGCTTATTTCCACTACAGTTTCAAGTCTTCCCATTGAGTTTCTAATATTGACCCCAGCGCTCTTTGGTCTAAGCCTGCTGTATTCGCACAGGGATGACTTGAGGGAATTTGTAAGATATGAAGTATATACTGGTTTTAAATTATACATATTTTCAATAGTGGTTACAACTGTTTTAGCATTGGTTGCCGCCGGCTTCCTGATATCAGAAATACAGGCCGACATAATTTCAAAGGTACCAATGAGCACTAGTTCAATTTATTTTTTCGATTTATTTGAGGTTCTAATTATCTTAGTATCAAACGTAATCTTCTATTTTTCTTGCAAGTTTTTCACAACAACCGCAGCCAGAAAACACATATCAAACCTTAATAATTTTATCATTTTAGGAATTGCACTTTCAGTTTTAGGGGGAATTTTTATCAGTATACACTTAGGAAATTACGCTACGGGATATCTAAATAATAATCTCTTTTCTAACTATGATTCCACTTTATTTAACAACTTATACCTTATGGCAATTCCAATAACTCTAATAGGTAGGCTGCTTATATTTTATGGATTCTTTCTGGTAGGAAGATTTGTAAAATATGAACCAAAATACTTCCTGAATGCTTAGGAATATTTTATGAAGCAAATTGATTATTTTGTTTCTATATTGCTCGCACTGAAAACTATAACAATGGATCTATCAAATGATCAATAATAGTTCAAATCTGCAATACCTACTTTTTATTCATATAATATTGGCAATAGGCATTTATTCCGCATTCTGAGCATTTCGGACCTATTGGTTTACACACTTTCTTACCAAATTCTACCATCATTGGATTGAGTCCCAGCCATAGGTCTTCAGGTATCATCTTTTTTAATTTCATTTCAGTTTCATTTGGGTCATCAGAATCTGTCCACCCTATTCTCTTACTTACTCTTTGAACATGGGTGTCTACTGCAATAGTAGGGATATTGAATGCATCAGCAAGCACTACGTTTGCAGTCTTTCGCCCTACTCCTTTAATCGTAGTAAGCTCCTCAATGGTTTTTGGTACCTGACCATTATGCTTCTCCTCTATAATTTTGGCCGCATCGATTACTCTCCTTGCCTTTACAGTTTTAAAACCGACCTTTTCAATTATATCAAGTACGTCACTGTAGGACGCATTTGATAAGCCTTTTGAATCTTTGTACCTATTGAAGAGGTTTCTTGCTGCCGAATCTGTCACCTCATCCTTTGTTCTATGTGACATAATTGTGGTTATGAGTATCCAAAATGGATCACTAAATTCAAAGTGATGCATAGGACTTTGCTCGCTCATACTATAAATCATGACTCTTATTTCATTCTCTGAGTATTTTGATTTACTCATAACGTTGTAAGTGCAAACTAATTAATAACCAAAATATAGCCATGAAATGGACAGACTGGACACAGTTATAGTCGGAGCGGGGATCAGTGGGCTCAATCTCGGACACTCTCTGCAGTCAAAAGGGAACGCTACCTTGGTAATAGATCAATCAATGGACCTAGGATTTCCTCCAAGTGGGTCTTGCTTTATCATGAATGATATTTTTGTAAAATATCTCAGCAATTATTCCGATAGGATTGACGGGATATATGAAAGCTTAATTCTCGAAGGTGAAGGATACGAAGAGGAATTCCATTTAAAGGAAGGAGAGAGGATTTTAAGTTTAGACAAAGAAAAGCTTGTTAGAAGAATGGCTGCAGATCATTCGTCTTTATCTGGAAAGCTTTCAATAGCATCCAGTATTAAATCAATAAAAAGGGAGGGCGATCTATTAAAGATCGCATATTTGAAGGAAGGAAAAAATCAGGAAGCATATACAAGAAATGTTGTTTACTGTAATGGATACCCTGTAGAAAATACTTTTAAACATATGGAAAATTGTACAAAAAATGTCTTTCCAGCCAGTTACGTGAGAAGTCTTAAAACGAAACAAGAAGCTGCTCAACTTCGAATTCAATTCAATCAGAATAATTTCAGAATTAGATGTGAATATGGAAAATTAGAAGAACAACTATATTTCAATTCAAAAGCAGAATATGGAAATGCAGTATCCTTAAACGAATACAGTGTAAGAAGCCACAGCTGTTTTCCAGAAAGTCAGGAGGGCGTTTGGCCGGGTGGAAACATCCTTGGTTTCAATGGTTATATCGGCACGGGAATTGGTTTCAGTCTTAAATTTAACGAAGTGATACTGAAGGCAATGGAAAGCAATTGGCGAGAGGGAATTGATATAATGAAAGATTATTTCACAAATGAAATTTCGCATAACAATTTTAAAGAATTAGACCCAGTTGAATTTATTTTGAGGAAGATACCAATACGAAGCTAATCATTCGAAATCCTTTAAGAGGTCTGGATTTCCCCTCATCTGTGCATTTAGCATCTTTTTCAACTGCCTGTTCCCTTTCATCATTTTTGCGTTGTTTTTCATGGCTTTAAACTCCTTCATCAGGTTTCTTACGTCCTGTTCGGATGTGCCTGCACCCCGTGAAACTCTTTTGATGATCTTTGCGTTTATCATATCCGGATTTTCAAGCTCCTTATAAGTCATAGAATCCAGAATTACAGTGTACTTCGCTATTTTATCCTGAGCAGCATCCATATCCAGCATACCAGCCGCTTTGTTAGGAAGTTTGTTGAGAGGAAGGGCATCCATCATTTTTTTCATAATGGAAGGTTTGGCAAATTTTTCCCAGATATCGTACATATCCATAAGATTAAATTTGCCACTCACAATCTTGTTCATAGTTTCTTCGGCCTTTTCCTCATCCATCTCAGTTTCCTGTGCAAGTTCTAACAGGGCTTCTGGATCCCCCATTCCAAGTAATCGACCTAGAAATTTCTTAGGGTTGAATATTTCAAAATCTTCCAAATGTTCCCCTATTCCAATCATGAATACAGGAACACCTGCCTTTGATACTGCACTTAAAGCTCCTCCCCCCTTTCCCGTCCCGTCCATCTTTGTAATTATCACACCAGTTAGACCGGTAGCATCCAACAGAGCTTGGGTTTGTGGGCCGGCCTGTTGACCGACTGTTGCGTCCATAACAAGGAGAATTTCATCTGGATTAACCAATTTTTTAAGTCTTGAAATTTCTTCTAAAAGTTCTTTATCCAGTGAATCCCTTCCGCTTGTATCCACTATTTTAACTGGGATGTCGCCAAGTTCTTTCAGTGCCTCCCTGTATATTTTATCAGGATTTTTCTCACCCTTTATTCCAAAGAATCTTGATCCAGATTGATCAGCAATAGTTTTCAACTGTTCGTATGCTGCAGGTCTGTGCACATCCGCAGAAATGAGAGCTGTCGACAAGCCTTTTTTAGCAAAGAATTTTGCCAATTTTCCCGCAGTCGTTGTTTTACCCTGTCCATAGAGACCTACGAGCATTACTGTCTGTGGTACTAGTTTCAGATTGGAACCTTTTCCAAGTATGTTAAGCAGTTCTTCATAAACTATTTTAAGAATATAGTCCTGCGGCGGCATTCCAGCAGGAGGTTTCTCATTTTCAGCCCTCTCCTTAATCCTGTTGCTCAGTTCTATGGTTAATTTTACATTGACGTCTCCTTTTAACAATGCCCTTTGGATATCTCTCACCATTTCGTCAATGATCTTCTTATCAATATAACTGGAGCCAGATATTTTCCTGAATGTTTCTCTTAGGGAATTCGAGAGTCCTTCTAAGACCATATATTCACCTCAATATTCACGCCATCTATAACCGCAACTCTCGCAGGTATATATGGCTGTTTCAGGTTCATCTGCTGCCCTGGTTTGCTTTAAAACATAGTAAGCACCCTTGTGGTGGCATTTGGGACAAACTGCCTCGGAATCCATTGGTTCAACGTGTACCTGGTTCTTTATCACCACAATTTCTTTTTCCGTACTCTTTGTAACTATTTCTCCCTCCTTCTTCTTTGTTTTTTCCTCGTGTCCACAAACTGGGCATTTGTTTTTATCCTTTCCGGGAACTATCAGCGAGCCGCACTTTGAACAAAACATTAAATTTAACACCTTCTTATATTATGTAATTCTTTTGGAATCTAAATTTAACATAAAAACATATGGAAATTGTAATCAAATTCTTGCTACAATCTTTCGATAGAAATCTCAAAATAGTTTTTTGCAGACTTCCCAAGACTTCCAATATTCTTTCAAATGTTTCACAAGTATCATACTTTATGTATGTGATTTAAAAACCTACACTCTCCTAATTTTAAGTAATATAATAAATGATTATTTATTAACCCGGATTCCCGTTAATTTACCACCATTAATTCTTCTAAGACTTGATGTTTTAAGCTTTTTCAGGTCACAGAAATGTTTATTTGAAATGGTGGTAACTACTTTCATTACATCAAAGAAACAGATTGTGAAGAAGACCATCAAAGGGCAGATCTATGTGTTTGAGAGAACTCCATATTACGATAAGTCGCTGAAGAACACCAAGTACCTTTACAGCTAAGTGGGGAAGGAGATCAACGGAGAAACGAAGAAAATAAGAAGCATCCTGCCAAGGAGGTTCCTGATTGTAAACGCCAAGTGATTCCATTACATTCATGACATTTCTTGTTAATACTCCCTGTATGTATGATTCAAGAATGACAGAATCAAGGACCCTCTCATCCCTTGAATATCTCTCAAACACTTTTATCCCGAAAGGAACTGTCTTATCTCTGGGGGTTTCAGTTTTCTTGTTCTTGAACCATTCCTGTGGCCCTTCTGTCCTCTGATCTTTCATATGGAAGAGAGGATGTTTGTATTCATACTTCCTCTTCCATGAATGTGTTGAGAAACCATTCCACCAAATTTATATTCCCCCCTCTACTGTTCTGAAGAAAACTACCTATTATTCCTTTCATTATTTCCAATTGTCCTGCATATTTCACCTCTTCAAATCTGAATTGTGCGCGGCCTCTTCAATTTTACAGCAGATTCAATACACTATCTTGTTCATCAAGTCGATTTTTTGTTTTCAAAATCATAAATTGCTTCACCAGAAGCAAGTTTCTTTATAACTTTTTTATGAACCCATTCTGGCAGGACTACATGGGAGTACGCTTTATAAAGGATCACCTGTTCTTCACTTAGCTTGTCAAGTCTTGCCTTTAGATCAGAATTAGACAATGTTTCGTCTCGAACATCTATGTCTATAAATTTTTGCACTCTCTTCTGTAGTGCCAGATACTCATTTCCAATTCTTTGATGCATTTCTGAATTCTTTCCAGGATTCCATGTAGTAGTGACTGTAGAAGAGAGCAAGGCTATTACGGAACAAACAGAAATAATGAGATTTACCGGACCATTAACTCCAGAAACGGATAGAACGATTACACCGGCTGCCAAAGAAGAGACTATCCCTAAGGTGTACCGCCATTTATTCATTGTAGATGCGTATAGGAAATTGTTCTTAGAAGTGTGTAAACAATCCTCTTTCAATTCTTGTGCATTTTTATCCATATTTTTGCGCAAATCTATCGAATCATTCATTATTGCTCTCCATCCTTATCATATAAAACTCGTCTATAGAAGTTTAAACTTTTATCAGCATTCCCCTTACCTTTTGCTTCTCTGGCTTTAATTATATTTCCTCTTGCCTTTATAGAATCACTTATTGCTTTCATTTTATTACGCTCAGATAGATAAGCACCTAGTTTTTCGTCAGTAGCTGG
This sequence comes from Thermoplasmata archaeon, assembly GCA_021806345.1. The sequence goes on from JAJZXP010000301.1 coordinate 10,802, forward strand.
ATCCTTTATCTGGCTTGAGGCGATATACTCAGGAAATCTATGAAAGAACCCATCCACATTTGAATGAAGAGAGTCATTTTTGTTTTGTTCTTTATTCATGAAATGTTGAATAACTATAACTTCAACGTGATAAGATTTAAGTTTTTTACCATACCTTTCATTCCAATCCTTTGCTAGTTGTATAATTGGTCTAACCTGTCCATTGTGGTTTTTATCAACAATATTAAGTATGCGTTTACTTGTTCTAGGATCTGATCTAATCCATCTGCTCCCATTCTCAGTTATTTCTGGTATTAAGAAACCAGGTCCATTAGGGTTTCTAAAAGCAGGGACTATATCCACAATTTTTCCATTTTGTTCCACGACAACAGCGCTCCCATCTATTGTAATTTTAGCTCCAAAATACATAGGGTTTTTCTCTAATGATTGCTTGACCTTTTTTAACGAAAGTTGTGCTCCGTTATTTCCCGTTAACAAATCCCAATGTTTATCAGAATCAAGAACTTCTAGTATATCTATATCTTTTGTGTGCGACGACTCGACCATTGTATTTTTTACAGAGGAACCGAATAAGTGTTTCTCATTGACAAAAAGTTCTTGACGGATAGCATTATGAACACCCTCACTGAATTGGTTCAATTCCCTCATTTCAGTCCGATCCGGTTGAACACTTTTTAACTTATTAGAAGCAATTTGTTCGAACCTGGTTTCATTCGTCAACGGGCTGAACTTTACTTTCTCAATATCAAGAGAATTCTGACTACTAAATGGTGTATATTTTTTATATCTTAATCCTCCTATTTTAGTTCCCATATTATCCACTCCTTAACATTTCAATTCTAGTAATTTCAAGTCTTTCATGCTCCGGGATACATTCAAATGTTCCATTGAGATCTTTTCTGAAAAACTTAGAGAGAGTCGACTGTTGTTTTTTATTTGCATTAGTTTGTTGCCAACAGTTTTTTCTGACGAAATCAAAACTTGCATGTGCTTTAACTAATGTTGGCATCTTTCCTAATACTCTCTTTGACTGAATTCCTATAAGTAATAGATATTGAATGGACGGTAAGGTAGATATGATTTTAATGTCATTTATCAATGTATCAGATTTGTTACCCCTACCCTTCCCGAAATACTGAGTCGCATAATACGCAAAACATTCAAAACCTTCGTTCTTCAAAGGAAGATAGCAAGCTAAAAGTTCTTCGTAATAAACGCCTTTCAATAATGGTATCAACATCACAGAAGAATCCGATAATAGATTTTTCATCAACATCACCTCTTCTATCTGACTCCTTATATTCCAAATTCGTTCTTTTTTATTCTGTGTGAGGTATACTGGCTTGTCACGAGGCACGTGGAAATTTGGTTTAAAACGTCTTACAATATCTGCCTCTTTTTCCAGATAATATTTTGGGAGAAGATCATCATTTATGGTAGATGTTGTTATAACGCGCTTTTCAGAACTAAAATAAGATGAGTCTAATCCCCAACTCAAAAGTTTCTCAGCATCATCTAGGTTGATCATTATAGTATTAATGGAGTTATTTTGTGATACATTAGATATCTGTAGCCGGTCTGCCTCAACTCTCGCTATCGCACCAGTTGGGTAGGCTGAAATTGTCTGTTCAGCAGAAATTGATGAAAGCGAGCAGTCGACAGAAGTTTGCATTCACCACAATTATTTAATAGTTAATAAATATACTTATAAACTGATGTAACTATGCAAACAATAATAACTAATAAAACTATTCCTGAAGTACCTCTTCGAATTCATATTGTGCCTGTAGGTTTCGAAGAGGATAGAATTGTATTGCCTGCCATAAAGATGAGGGCTGAGAAGGTTATTTTGATAGCCAACGAATCCTCGCACGATAAAGCTTCTATATTTTATAGTGCAGTTGAAGAGAGATTGAAATTAGCTAACATAAAGACAGAAATGGTAAGGATACCATTTTTTAGTTTGAAGGATAATATGAAATTGTTCTCAGATCTTATTAACAAAAACAAAGATCAACAACTGTCAATAAATATCTCCTCAGGCTCCAAAATTCAAGCACTGGCTGGGTTCATCTCTGTCATGGCTGCAAAATCTCAAGGGATAGCAGTATCTACATATTACGTAGAACCAGATAAATATACAGAAGATGCCCCTAAAACTCCTATTTCTACGGGATGTAAAATTGTTCACGATCTCCCAATTTTTCCATTATATACTCCTTCTAAAGAAATTCAACACTCAGTTTTACTTCTTAAGAAAAAACAGTATTATAAATTGGAACTAGCATTGGAACTTGCAAAAGTAGGAATCTTTAATAAAGACCTTATTGACATTGAAACTGGAAAGCCTAGAGATGATAAAGCAAGGATTAACTTGCAAAATCTTGTAGAAAATAAAGTCATTCAACCAATGGTGCAAGAAAGATATGCAACTACAGAGAAAATTGGTAAGAAAGTTAAAATCACTTTAACTGAATTTGGTAAAGACGCATCCAATTTGTTCCTCAACTATGACTGAGAACTCATAATATTTTTAGATTCGGAAGATTCACGGAATCATAGATTCAATTTGGTAGGCTTAATTATGTTAAAATTTGTTAGACATGTTTCTACTTAATTGGTAAATTTGAGGGCGTGTGACTCATCTTAAATTCATATGGTTTACGTTAAAGCATAAAAAAAGAAATAAATATTTTGCTACTGGCAGCAACAAAATAAGATGCCTTATAAAACTGATCATAGCTCAATTGATAAAATACACCAACAAATTCTGACAAGATTATTGACTTTTTTAATACTTTTATCCAGATTTTCATCCAGAGAAATCAGTTTTTTGGATTTTTCTAAAAAGTCTTCAGAATCTTTGAGACAGAATATACTGAGTCTATTGCTTCGAACGCTATTCTGGTTTTAATGGGAATATTCTCTTTGAACATCATATATCCATCTGAATTCATGGAAAATTTGAACTGAGCTTTGATGTCATCATCCGGGGCCATGTAAGTAGCGAAATTCTCCTTCTCTCCCAAATCTATCTCAACAAGGAAACTGTTCATGCGATCTATATGTTTCTTCTATTTATCCACCTTATCCCTCCATGCGGCTCCCATAACTGACCAGGAGCAGCCACGGAAGGCTGACCACCCAGGGAATTTAACATTCAGTAAAGTACCATCTTTTTTTTACGAGATCAATTGAGAATCTTCTGTAGTGTCCCAATCTTGAAGTTCAATCCTTCAGCTATTTCATTGGTCACCCAATATTTGAAATATGGTAATATTCCGCTGATGTATTTCTTCATCATCATTGCAACCTCTTTTACTGGTTACATCCTTGAATGAGAGGCCCACGAGTACCACTTCTTCCAGAATTCCTTTGCCTCATCCACTGTGGGGCAATTCCACAAATTCCTGAGGTCCTCCCTTATGGCATGGACTCTTGCAGTTTTTTGGATCAGAATTTTTCAATTCCTCATGTCTCTCCCTGTATTTATCGGGAAGGTTCTCCACCGAATATGGCCAGAGATACTTTGTTTTCTTCAGGGCGCCTTTTGAATTGACCAACTTCAATTCTATCATCCTCACACTGTCAAGACCTCTCAACACCCTTTCTCCCGCATGATCGGAAATGCAGTTCTCTTCACATTCAAGATAGGTGCCAGGTTTCCTGCTTTTCGGATCAAGAACTACCTTAGAAACGAACATGGCTTGGTTATGGAATATAGTTCTTCAATGAGTTTCCTGTCTTTCACAGAATGTCAATACAAAATTGAATAATATTCTATTCCCACTATTGCAGGAAGAACCAACTTTATATATTATTCAACTCATCCTCTTAATCTGTAATTGCAACTTCACGTAAATCTAACTTCAATTTTGTAACCAAGAATATTTTTATTTTCAGCGTATTTAAATCACACTTGCAAATGTAAACGAATGAAAATTTATTTTATACCGTAAACATACGTCATCATGGTCAAGCTAGATGATTCAATTATAGCCAGACTGGAACACGGAGGACACAAATTTGAAGTTTTGATAGACCCCAATGCCGTAGACAGGATCAAAGAGGGGAAAATAGACATTGAAAATGATATTGCAAGCGACCAGGTTTTTAAGGATGCGAAAAAGGGAGAAAAGGCAGGAGAAGAACTACTAGAGGAGGTATTCAAATCAGATAACATTGCTTTGATAGTCACCGAAATAGTCAAGAAAGGACAGATACAACTAACCACAGAACAGAAGCATAAGATGGTAGAAGACAAGAGAAAGCAAATTATCACAACCATTTCAAGAGAAAGCATAAACCCACAAACCAATGCTCCAAATCCGCCAGCCAGGATAGAGGCTGCAATGGAAGAAGCTAAAATTCATATAGACCCATTCAAGCCTGTCAACGAACAGATAAATTCGGTTTTAAAGGAGTTAAAAGTAATAATTCCAATTAGGATGGAGAAAGTAAAACTGGCCCTAAGATTGAAGGGTGAAGCTTACGGAAGAATGTATGGTGACATAAATAAGGAAGGAACCATAATTAAAGAAGAGTGGGGAAAAAATGGAAATTGGATGTGCGTGCTTGAAGTTCCCGCAGGACTATACGGCGATATAATATCTTCGCTTGCAAGAAAAGGTAAAGAGGATATTGAAATCAAGAAAATATAAATACCATGAAAATAGTTTGCTTAACCCAATAAGTAATAAAACAAATAATAAATAATACCGATTGATTTCCTTATACAGTAACAGAAAATTCAGAACAGTCTGGACACTTTGTTTGGTGCTAAAATGATACAGGAAGTGATTAAAAACGAGGGAAATTAAGCAGATAGTGTTCCCTGGGGATATAGTTGAACTGGGAGAATCAAAGGCAAGAAATGGAATTCACAGGATAGGTGAATCTGTTTATGTATCACAGTATTTTGGAATTTTGCAAAAGGGGGAAGAATTCGTCGATGTGGTACCCTTTAATGGTAACTACATTCCAAGGAGAGGGGATAAAGTCATTGGAAAGGTATTGGAAGTGGGGCCATCAACATGGACAGTTGATATGAGATCGCCTTATATGACAATGTTGCATATGAATGACACTCCATGGAAGACATTTTCAGGCGAACTTAAGAGATTCCTGGTTCCTGGCGACTACGTATTTGCCAAAGTTATGAATTTAAACGAAATCAGGGAGAGCTGGATTACCCTAAAGGAACCTGGCTTGGGGCTGAGAAAATTAGAAGGTGGAGATATCGTCTACATACCCGCCCCAAAGGTACCGAGGATAATCGGAAAAAATGGTGGGATGATAAATATAGTAAAAGATGCCACACAAACTAGAATCATTATAGGGCAAAACGGAGTAATATGGATTGATGGAAAACCTGAGAACGTAAAAATTGCAAAGGAAGCAATGAACATAATTCAGATGGAAGCCCACACAAACGGGCTAACGGACAGAATTACCGATTTTTTAAACAAATATAAAGGTGAAAATAATGGGAACACCCAGTGACAAGAAACTGATAAACGAAAATGGCTTAAGAATGGATGGAAGGGGCGATGAAGAACTTCGCCCCATAAGAATCACCACCGATGTTCTGGAAAGAGCAGATGGCAGTGTTTTAATGGAGTGGGGAGGCAACAAAATAATTGTTGCAGTTTATGGTCCGAGAGAAGCATATCCCAAGCACACTCAAGATATTGAAAAGGCAGTCATAAAAGCAAGATACAACATGGCCGCTTTTTCGGTAGATGAAAGAAAAAGACCAGGACCAGATAGAAGATCTATGGAAATTTCAAAAGTTATCTCAGAAGCTTTGACTGCTGCTGTGATGGTAGAAAAGTTTCCCAGGGCGCAGATTGATGTCTACATAGAAGTAATACAGGCAGACGCAGGAACTAGAATCGCAAGCTTAACCGCTGCTTCAGTAGCCCTTGCCGCTGCGGGAATTCCTATGAAGGATATGGTTGCAGGATGCGCTGCAGGTAAGGTAGAAGGGAGAGTAGTACTGGATCTTTCAAAGGACGAAGACAATTTTGGTCAGGCAGACGTTCCAATGGCAGTTTTATCACATTCAAAGGAGATAGTTTTACTTCAAATGGATGGTGACCTGACAAAGGATGAATTCAACAGGGCAACAGAAATGATAATGAAAGCTACAGAAAGGATATCAGAACTTCAGAAGCAGGCACTCTCAAATAAATACAATGCTGAAAAATATCCAGAAACAGAAAAGGAGGTGGAATAATGCCTAAGGACGCGAGTGGAATTCTTTCGGAAATTAAGAAAGGACACATTGAAAATGCCCTTAAAACCGGTTCAAGAGCGGATGGCAGGAAACTTGATCAGCTCAGGGAATTGAGAATAGAAACCAATTATATCCCGAGAGCGCAGGGATCAGCATTTGTGAACCTTGGGAAAACGAAGGTTGTAGTTGGCATAAAAGTTGAGTCAGGAGAGCCATTTCCCGACACCCCAAATCAGGGAGTTATGACAACAAACGTTGAAATGCTGCCAATGGCCTTTCCAACCTTTGAACCTGGCCCACCTAATGAGGAATCCATAGAAGTTGCAAGGGTGGTGGATCGAGGAATTAGAGAAAGCAAGATGATTGATCTCCAGAAGTTATGCATAGAGCCTGGCAAGAAAGTCATGATTGTCTTTATTGATATTGATGTCATAGATTATGACGGAAATCTAATAGACGCATGCTCCTTGGGTGCAGTTGCTGCTCTGCATTCTGCATACTATAAAGTAGATGAGAACTCTAAGGAGGAAAAATTACCTGTAACATCAATGCCAATTTCAGTTACAATTTCGAAGATTGGAGAAGAACTGGTGTGTGACCCTGACCTGGAAGAAGAACAAATGGCCAGCGCGAGGCTTACCGTGGCATTAAACGAAAACGGAAATCTATGCGCAATGCAAAAGGGAAACTTCGGTTCATTTACAATAGATGAAGTTAAAAAGGCAATTGCCATGTCGGAGGTAGCAGGCAACATGACAAGAGCATATATTAAGCAGGTGATATAGAATGTCCAGAAGAACACTTAAAGTAGGTCCGGCTGGAAGATTTGGACCAAGATATGGAGTAACTGTAAGAAAGAATTGGAGTGAGATTTATAAGCAGAAGAAGTTGAAATACGAATGCCCAAACTGCAAACAGATAAAGGTGGTAAGAATTGCATCTGGAATCTGGCAATGCAAACATTGTGACTATAAATTTGCGGGTGGTTCGTACAATCCTGAATTCTCACAAAGAGTAAAAGAGGAAATGGTAGACCGTGCAGTATAAATGCATCAGATGCGGAAGAATCCTTGAAAAGTCCCTTGGAACAAACGAGATAGAATGTGAATGCGGTTCCAGGATCTTTTTAAAAGAAAGACCGAATGTTGAAAAAGTTACCAATTCCAGATGAAAAGTATAAATGAAATTCTAGACATAGCGAAGTCCTTTAAAGTTTGTTCCAGATGTCTTGGTAGATCTTTTGCCCTTGTTGGGCATGGTATGGAAAATCAAGACAGGGGAAATGCACTACTATTTGCAGCCTTTTCCCTTGACCTGGATGGATCATTAGTGGAAGAAGATCAATGCTCAATTTGTAGTGGAATTTTTTCTTTAATGGATGGTTTTGTAGAAGAAATTAAACGGCTGATTGAGCCATATGAATGCAGCTCAATTCTTGTAGGGTCTTCATTTAGCAACAGAATAGTTGAAAGGGAAATGGAGTTTCAGAAGATGATGGGGGATAAAGGGGAGCCAATAAGAAAGGAATTTTCAAGACTTATTGGAAAAAGAATCTTTGAGGAAACATCTATCAATTTTAACAGGGAAACTCCAGACATTATGATAAAGTTGAACGCCGATTATATGTCCATTGATTTACAAATTAAATCATTATTGGTATATGGGATATACAGGAAGTTAATCAGAGGAATTCCGCAAACAAAATGGATCAAGTTTTCGGAAGAAACTAGAACAGTCGAAAGTATAATCGGGGAACCACTAGGTAAACTTTCAGACGGAACTGAATACGTGCTCCACGGAGCTGGAAGGGAAGATGTAGATGTCAGAATGTTGGGAAATGGCAGAGAATTCGTTCTTGAAGTTAAAAATCCAAAGAGGAGAAACTTGGATCTGGCATTCCTCAAGAATGAAATAAATTCATCCAATATGGGTGTCGAAGTGGATGATCTAAGGTACTGCGATAAGAATACCGTCAAGAAGATTAAGGAAGAAAAGAACGTTAAAATATATGAAGCAAAACTCAACATCAAGGGGAAAGATTACCTCCAAAAGGTTGAGGCAAATTTAGATGAATTAATCGGGAAAGTTATATATCAAAGGACACCATTACGAGTGAGTGTATCCAGAGCAGACCTTGTCAGAGAGAGAAAGGTTTTGGATATGAGCGTAAGACTTGACCCTGACGAATCAATAATCTTGACCATAGAAGCAGAAGCAGGAACATACATAAAGGAACTCATCAGTGGAGATGGGGGAAGAACTGAACCAAGTCTGTCCGGCAAGATGGGTGAAGAAATCAGGATTGAAGAGCTTGACGTAATCAAAATTAAAAGGTGAATATATGGTTAAAATGTCGCACGGTCCAAGATCTGGTTCAAGAATGACCATGACCAAGAGGCTAAAGGAAAGGGGTATGCCTAGGGTGAATTCGTATATGAAGAAGTTTGACGTTGGTGACTATGTCGCTGTAAACATCAACCCGTCAGTTCACAAGGGAATGCCATTTCACAACTTTCAGGGTTATACGGGAGTTATTGAAGGAATGCAGGGAAGATGTTATCTGCTTGGAGTAAAAGTGGGTGGAGTTAAAAAAACCATTATAGCAGATCCTGTGCATTTGACCAAAATAAAGGCGTAATATGAAAATAAAATATATCACAAGTTCTGAAGCAAGAGAGCTTTTGCAAGATAGGAAGGATAGCAGTGCAGATGAAGCAAAGGAATTTGAGTACGCTCGATTATTCTCTCACCTGAGTTCAAAGGATGCCAAGGAAGCAGTGAAAAAGGTAGAAGAAATGTCCAAATTACCGGAAGAAGTCTGTGTCAAAATAGTCGATTTACTTCCCAATAATGTCGAGCAATTTATTGCCATACTTAATTCCTATAAATTGATTGTAGATGACCAAGTTTTAAGTACTATAATTGATTATTTGAAGGGATTACAGTGATATTATGGAAGAATATGCCTTCATTCTGGATAACCTAAAGCAGGGCAGGGCCAGTGATCATTCATTTAACAGATCTCCCCTTGTGCTAGGGCTCGGGCAATCGGAATTTAAACTCCTTGAAATGATACCTAAGGAAGGTGCAATCATAACTGTTGGAGACCGGGTATACATAGGCAAGGAGTTGGAAAAGAGGGACAAGATAATGACCGTTAAACGAAGAATCGGTTACGACGAGTTAACTTCCTCAGCAATTACGGAACTTCCATTTATCCTCGAAAATATCGTGAAGGAAAACGAGAAAAAGTATGTGGATTTTTTCAACAGGGCAGATTCCATAAATGCACGTATGCACACGCTTGAGCTGTTACAGGGGTTGGGAAACAAAACCATGTGGGCAATTATCGATGAGAGAAAGAAAAAACCTTTTGATTCATTCAAGGATCTTACGGAAAGGGTTAAAACAATACATCATCCTGAAAAAATGATTGCATTGAGGATTGTTGAGGAGATCAGCGAAAAGAACGAAAAATACAGAATCTTCGTAAGACAATGAAGCAATATAGTAGAAAATATGGCCAGGTATTTCTAGTTAATAATGAAGTGGCCAAATTCGAAGTTTCCCTTCTGGATGAAGGTCAACGTGTTTTGGAGATAGGACCTGGAACGGGAATACTTACCGAACTGCTGCTTGAAAAATTTCCAAAGGTCACTGTCATTGAAAGCGATCATAGATTTATTGATATCCTGAAAGCAAAGTTTTTTGATATGGTTTCTTCAGGAAGATTATCCATAATTCACGGCAATTTCTTAGAATACAATACTCTGGATTATGAACAGATCATAGGGAACATCCCCTATCACATTTCCTCTCAAATTGTTCAAAAACTTACCAGTATGAATTTCAAGAAGGCAGTAATAATGGTTCAGAAGGAATTTGCACAGACAATAATGGCCAGAGCATCAACCTCGTTTTATACAAAGTTGAGTGTATTCGCTCAGACCAGGTTTAACCTTTCACTGGAAAGAACAATTAGTGCAAGTAATTTTAATCCACAACCATCGGTCGATAGCGCAATTATAAGTCTTTATCCTAAGAATTATAGTTATTCACACATGGAAGATTACGGAGAGGTAATGCTAGGCAAATTATTCTCTCAAAAGAGGAAAAAGATAAAAAACGTAATGCCAAATGCCCCTCTGGATAAAATGGAGTTAAGAATAGATCAATTGAGTCCAGAAGAAATTATGGAAATGCTAGATCAGTCTTACAAAAAATCGAAGAATTAAGACTAATCGAAAGCGCAACCGCACTGTATCGCTTCTATCTCTTCTTCATACTCGGCTTTACACATTCTGCACTCGTAGAGTCCATTTTCCATTTTCAAATTACTCATATCAAGAAAGATGTTTTTTAGAATATAAATTTTGCTTAAGTTGGTTTCGACAAATGTATTATAACTAAGTCAATTGTGTTTTAAAAAATTATTTGTTGGAATTTTCCCCGCTCTTCTGGTTTTTCTGCTGCTGAATTTTTGCAAATTCGGAAATTCCAAAGTTGCTAACCCCTGCAGTTAGAGTATTTGCTGGAATCATCATAAGGGTTCCTTTTCCTTCCAATCCTATTTCATAAAGTATGTTCATCCACCTGAGCTGAAGGGCTTGGGGGTTTTCCACATACATTTTTGAAGCTTCCACCATCTTTCCGGCCGCCTCTACTTCTGCCAGCGCGAGTGTAACTCTTGATCTCCTTTCCCTTTCGGCGGATGCTTGTCTTGACATAGCTTCCTGCAACGACTGTGGGACAACCACATCCCTTATTTCTACAGATGATACTTTAACTCCCCAATGTTCAGTCTTCTCATCTATTATCGCTCTTGCACCTTCTCCCACTTTTTCTCTTTCCGAGAGAATCTCGTCGAAAGAATATTTTCCAATGACCTCCCTCAATGTTGTCTGTGCAGACAATGAGGTGGCACTTGCGAAGTTTTCGATGTTTAAAACAGACTTTTGTGGGTCGATTACCTGATAATACATAACCGAATCACAGTTCACTGGAACATTATCATTTGTGAACGTAGCATCCGTTTTAAAAGCTACAGCCTGAATCCTCAAACTTATTACCACAGGTATCCTGCTTATGAACGGTGTCACATAGATAATTCCTGGTCCCTTAATACCCGAAAATCTACCTAATGTAAGAACTGGAGCTCTCTCCCATTCCCTCAAAATATGCAATCCAGAAAGCATTATAAGAGCTATTACTATTATAATGAATATCAGAAATATTTCAACTGCACTCATAAATCGTATATGCCAAAACTACTAATTAACAATTTCCTTCCCACCAGATCATAACGGATTTTAACAATAATGTTATACCCTAGTGTTAGGACTTGAGCTTGGATAAAATAACACACATACTAAAAGAAGGAAATTTTATTAGCATAGAGATCAATAATACCAAGAAAAGATTCATGCAGATTTTCAGCAAGATGGAATTTGTATCATCATACGGAGTAATCATTAATTTAACCAAAACTACAAGGACGAAGAAAATTTCCATATCCACATCAAGTTATCTCTATAATGGAAATGACGAAGATTTTAACAATTACATTAACCAACGAAGCAAAATCTACAGTCAAAAGGAGGTAAGCAAAAGTGAAAATGTTTTCCTTGAGGAGTATGAATACCTGCTAAAGCATAATACCAATAAGGAAATAAAAATAGATTCAGTGTCTTTATGGAAGAATAAGGAAGTTATGAAAATCATAGACGAATGCAAAACTAGGACTGTACTTCTGTTTGGTTTCAATTCAGATAGTGAAATTCTAGTAAATGCCATTGAAGCAATGGAAAATGGTTTTGTTCCAATTGTGGTCTCAGATGGTGTCTCATGCCCGTCTGAAAGGAGACATTTTTCTTCCCTTGAAGTGATAAGTAGGTTCTCATATATACTCGATAGCAGGGACATCCTTGAAATAATGGAGAATGAAGCTAAATGAATAACGTACCCGTGATTTTGATTGGTGGGATACCGGGAGTTGGAAAAACAAGTATTTCCGGACATATAGCAAGAGAACTAAAAATAAATATTGTAATGTCCGGCGACTATATCAGAGAATCAATCAGAGCCATTTTACCTGACGATAATATTCTCAAATTCAGTGTTTATGATTCATGGAAACCCTTTGGAGATGAAACGCGGGAAAATATAATAAAGGGATTCAGGGAACAGGGGAAAATAGTAAATAAAGCTACGGATCAAGTAATGAGGAGAGCAATTAAGGATGGAGAACCAATGATAATAGAAACCCTGTATTTCCTTCCAGATCAGTTTCCAGAGATAATAAAGGAAATTTTGCCGCTATATATTTACATAGACTCAGAAAAGGTGCACAGGGAAAGATTAGATCAAAGACAGAACTTCACGCACTTCGGTTCCCCAGGTCAACGACTCTCAAGCAATCTTCACAGGTATAAAATAATGATGGAGGAATCCCTGAAACTATGTGATTCGTTCGAAATTCCAAAATTCAACAATTTGAATTACGAAGATACAAGGGAACAGGTCACAAATTTTGTTAAACAAAGGGTGAAAGTAAGATGGTAGAATTTAAACGAGAATCCGAGGAACTTGAGCGGATCCTCCTAAATGAGTCAAAACTGGCTTTTGGATATAGAGAACCTTTAATGGATGTCAAAAATGAAATTTTTTTCGGAAGTGGAAATGGAATTACCGGTATTGAAAAGTTTCTGGGCTACAATGACGCAAAGCAAAACGTCGCAAACTTTCCGTCCATATCATTAACACACGATTTTGTTACCGTTGAAGCAGCAGTTAGAATCAGCGAAAAAGATAGGATATTTGTAGATGGAAGAGAGGACCAAAATCACGCAAGGAGAGCAATTAAAGCACTTGACATTTTTAGGGAAATGTTCGGTTTAAAAGAGCATTTTGCATTTTACTTGAGAAGGCATAAGAAATATGAAAAAGCCAAAGGCATGGGTGAGTCCGCGGCTTTCGCATCTGCAACATCATACGCACTTTGCAGTCTCGCATTCAAAAATCCCAATCCTGATATCGTATCTGCTGTCGCAAGACTTGTATCCGGGTCAGGTTCAAGGGCAGCCGTATATGGGGTTGGATTATGGTTGTCATATGAAGGCATTGACAGTCACAGGAATCATGCTGTGAGAGTTAAGGAGGATTTAGGACAATATAAAATTGCAGCTTTTCCAAGGGAAAGCGCGATAAAAACAGAAAACATGCATGGTTTGGCCACTGACTCGCTTTTTTACAACTCGTGGGCGAAAAACAAGTTTAATGAAATTACAAATCTTATCAGAAACAATTTCAAACCAGAACTGCTTGCAGAAAGATCAATGAAGGACATGCTCCTGATGCACTCAGTGCTGATGAGTCAGGGGATCAGAATTCTTGACAGGAAAATGTTTGATCTAATTGATTTATCAAAAGGTTCCAATGGTTCGCTTTATGTCACAGCAGACACGGGTCCCACTCCTGTATTGTTGTATAGCGATGAAGAATTATTAAAAAAAGCAGAATATGTAATGGGATCCAAATCTGTTAAGGGGAATCTGGTGAACCAGCCAATTGCTATAACTTCGGATTTTCAAAAGGAAGCTGAAAATGGATTGCTTAAAAATCCATAACAAATTTAAGCGTGTTAACAATCAAATATCATGTCTATTGAAACAATAAATCCCTATGATAACAGCAAAATAAGGGCATTTGAAGAAGATAATGAAGAAAAAGTAAAAAAAATTTTTGATAAAATTAGAGACGAGTCTAAGGAATGGAGAAAAAGTATTGACGAGAGAATAGAATTTCTAAAAAAGACCGTAATTCCAGGATTTAAAAGGGAAAAAGAGAACCTTGCCAAACTCATGTCCTCCGAAATGGGTAAACCAATTACACAGAGCAAGGCAGAAATTGACAAAAGCATTTCAATGGCAGAATTTTTCTGCGAAGAAGGCAAAAAATTTCTGGGAGATCAGGAAATCCAGACTGAGGCAAGCAAGAGCTTTGTTCATTTTGAGCCACTTGGCACAGTCTATTTAGTGATGCCGTGGAATTTCCCACTATGGCAGGCTATGAGAGCTGCGATACCCGCAATGGTGGCCGGAAATGCAATAGTTCTGAAGCATGCATCAATTGTAACTGGGAGTGCACTCAAAATGGAGGAAATTTTTGGCTCTCAATTCTTCAAAGTAATTAAGGTACCAGGAAGTAAGGCATTAAATGCAATAAAATACTCAGATGGTGTATCATTCACAGGTTCAGAAAAAGCGGGATCTGCTCTGGCAGCGGAAGCTGGAAGATGGATCAAAAAGTCCGTTCTTGAACTGGGAGGTTCAGATCCATTCATAGTGCTTGATGATGCAGACCTTGAAGAGACCGCAAAACAGAGCGCATTTGCGAGATTACAGAACAATGGTCAGAGTTGTATCGCGTCGAAAAGGTTCATTGTGAGCAGTAAAGTTTCAGAAAATTTCTATGAAATAATGAAGGAAAATTTTGCCAAATCCGTTATTGGAAATCAATTGGAAGACCGCACCTTTATAGGTCCACTTTCTTCTGCATCCCAAGCCGACACAGTACGGAAGCAGATCAAAGAACTTTCAACGAAAGGTAAAGTGGATGAACTTGGAGAATCCAGGGGAAACGTGATAGCGCCAACAATTGTGAAAACCAGTTTCTCATACCAGGACGAAGTTTTCGGCCCAGTCGCCATATTTAAGGAATTCAAGGACCTGAAAGAAGCTGCCAGTTTGGCCAATGAAACTGGTTTTGGGCTGGGGTCAAGTATATGGGGTTCCACAGATCAGGCCCAAAAATTGATCCCAATGATTCAATCAGGTATGGTTTATGTTAACAAGGTCGTAGCATCAGATTCCAGGCTTCCATTTGGGGGGATTAAGAAGAGTGGTTATGGTCGCGAACTTTCTAAGTTTGGAATTTTGGAATTTACAAATTTCAAAACAGTATGGATAAAGTAATAAAGTAGGCAAATCAAAATGGTGGTGAATTAAATTGAAAGGTAGTGATCTATTTACAAAAGCGTTAAAACATGAAGGCGTCAAGCATATATTTGGTATCCCGGGAGAGGAGAATATTGATCTTCTTGATTCAATATCAAATACAGATATTGAGTTTATACTTACCAGGCACGAACAGGGGGCCGCGTTTATGGCAGATGCGTACGCGAGAGTTAAAAAAATTCCAGGCATATGCCTATCCACTCTTGGTCCGGGAGCTACAAATTTGTTAACAGGAGTTGCAAATGCCCATCTAGATAAAGTCCCATTGGTGGCCATAACAGCCCAGGCTCCGAGGGACAGATTGCATAAGGAATCACACCAGAATGTAGATACTCTGGCACTTTTCTCTGGAGTAACCAAATACAATCGTTCTGTAATCGTGCCAGAAAGCATTCCTGAAATTGTGCGGAAAGCATTTGCGTCAGCAATGAAGGAGCAAAGGGGTGCAACTCATATTCAGTTGCCTGAAGACATTGGTAAGGCGGAAATTGATGAGGTGAAGATGATTCCAATTCCTGATGAAGCCGTTTATGAGGCAAACGGAGAAGTTATCAGGAAAGCAGCAGAAGAAATAAACAAAGCCAAAAATCCAGTCATTCTTGCTGGGAACGGAGTCGTACGGTTCTCGGTATGGGAAAGTGTAAAGAATCTTGTTCAATCCAAGAATATACCTATCGTCAGCACATTCATGGCCAAGGGGATCCTGCCATATGAGGATCCGAATAACTTTTTCATTGTAGGAGGTCGTCCCTATCCAATCAAACTGAGACCACTGATTAATTCAGATCTGATCATCTCCATTGGGTTTGACATGGTAGAATATGACCCCGTAATATGGAATAAAGACTCATCGAGAAGAATTATAAACATTTCAATGAACCAGGCAGAAAGTGACGAGCATTTTCCAGTGTCGTACGATCTTGTTGGCAGCATTGATATCACAATAGGAATACTAAGCAAATTCCTAAAGAAAAGGACAGTGTCAAAGGAGTATTCAGAGATTAGGGAAAGAAGAAGGGAATTTCTCGAATCGCCTGGAAATGGGAGAGAGGCTGTTGCAAAACAGGTTATGAGGGAACTGAATAACATCAATGACTCCAATACGCTTTTAATTTCCGATGTTGGACTTCATAAGGTGTGGATCAGTAGGTATTACCAGCCAAAATATCCTGATAGGACAATCATTTTCAACGGTTTTGCATCAATGGGAGGAGCGCTGCCTGCTTCAATTGGTGCCAAAAAAGCAAATAATGATCTCGAAGTCATTTCTATTTCAGGCGATGGAGGATTTATGATGAATATTCAAGAACTTGAAACCGCCAAAAGGCTAAACATGGATTTTACAGCAATTGTTTTTAATGACAGGACTTTAAGTCTCATAGAAAAGCATCAGGAAGATGCCGGCCTTAAGCCAAACTACATTCACTTTGGAAATCCAGATTTTGCATTACTTGCAAAGAGTTTCGGATGCGATTACTTCAGTTGCGAGGACGGCAGTTCTTTCAAATACGCCTTCAATGAAGCCAGAAGAGCTAGCGGGATCAAGGTCATTGAAGTAGTATTTCCCTAATCTACCTCATTCTTATTTTTATTAAACGCCTTACACGATTTCCTCTGGGTTTTTGTCTTGAGATCCCTAGTTGGGAAAAGACCATGGAAAGAATTATTAAAGCTCCGCCAAGATATTGAAATGGAGAAAGAAACTGTCCAAGTATTATGGATGAACTAAGGGAAGCTGATATGGGTTCCATAGTACCTGCCACCGCAGCAGATGATGCTGATATTTTATTCAAGCCAAACGAATACAGGGAGAATGCTATTATTGTACCGAATATTGCAACAAACATGATAAGGAAGGAAACTTCAGGCAGGGATGAAGTTTGTAAATGCCCAAAAAAATCCATGATAGAGGGAAGACCGATGGGAAAACTTATCAGCGAACCAAGGAAAAATCCCCAGGAAACAAGCGGAATTGATCCATATCTCTGAACAAGAGGTGCCGAGATTATTGTATATACGGCAGCGGAGGTTGCGCATATCATTCCAATCAATATTGCAAGCGGACTTACGCTAAGACCCGAACCATTAACATCCAAAGTGAGTAGCACAATTCCAGATAATGCACAAAGCATTCCAGTGACTATTCTCTTTCCTAGAATGAGCTTTTTCCTAAAAATTTCATATATCACAACAATGGGAAAATATAGAAATTGTAGGAAAGTGGCCGTTGCAGCATTGGAAAGATTAATAGTTTCAAGGTATGAAAGCTGTAAAACTACGGAAAGAATGGCATACAGCACGATCAGCTTAAAATTCTCTTTTGGAAACTTTGGTCGGAAAATTATTAGCATCACAATGCCGGAAATCAACATCCTCAATGCAAGAACAGATAAAGGATTCATTGAGAAATCGGTAAACAGTACATCAGCCATGGTTCCCGATAGTCCCCAGAACGCAGCGCCAGAAAGAGAAATCAAAAATGCAGAAAGATTGTTTACCTCTTGTTTTATTGTCAGTAATACAGTCAATCGATATTAACCAATCTATGGAATCAAAATTGTTAGTTATTAGTGCAATAAGTCGACCAAAGGAAAGCATGAAAATAGCAAAGAAAAACAGTACAATAAATATATATTGGAAGATTGACTGGTTTGAATAATGCCGGTAGAAAAGGTTTGTGAAATTTGTGGAACGCGATTTAAGTGCGGGTCACCATTAGGGTGTTGGTGTTCAGGGGTAAAAGTATCCAGGCAAACCAGGGCAGCCATTTCCAAATTGGCTCAAGATTGTGTGTGCAGAGAATGTCTAGCTAAGCGGTAAAATGGGAAACAATATTTTTAAATGCGGCCAAGGATAAGGTCTTAGTGTTGAAAAGAAGAATAGATGGGATGGCATCTTCTCTTTCATATGGATTACCTCTCCTTTTGTTCCCTATCATCTTAATGGTGGTTATAATTATAGAGAATAACTTCTACTTTTTAGAGTATTTCCATGTAGTTTCAGGATCTGCATGGACTGGAATGGACCTTGTCATGGGAATTTTCTTCGGATACATCATGAAGGGACTAAATCCGAGGGAAAGGGGAGAAATAGCAAAGCGGTTAGTTCCCGTCATGTTATTTTTTATGCCTGCGATTTCAACTACTACGATCACTGCGGGAATTTACACGGCGATCGCGTTAAAAATAAGTTTCTTCAGCACAGATTTTATTATAGTTGCTATTTTGGCTCTTGCTCTGATGATTCAGGGACTGTGCATTTTCCTTCCAAATGAGGTAAGGGTTTATCTCGAGATATTACGAGGGGGAAAAAATGTGGACAAAATTGTAAGGCTCACGATGTTTAACCTTAAACTTTCAATTTTGCAGTTGATCTTTCAACTTGTCCTAATAGGGTTTATGGCAGAATTTGCGGTAGGTGTTGCCTGATGCAAGCTTCAGGGAGAAGAATTAACAATTTTTCCATCGGAACGGTTATAATTCCGTGGGCATCTTTTATTGTATTTACTGCCACTGGCAATATTGTCCTTATTGATTACATTCATGTGATGACAGGTGCTATTTGGACGGGGACTGACATCTTTCTTGGCCTTATATTTAGCAGGGTACTGAAGTCGTTGGACTTCAAAACAATAGCATCCATTTCAAAACGCATCATTCCAATGACAACGTATTTCATTCCTTCAGTTAGTATTCTTACTCCGGCGGCCGGGTTGGTGCTTGCGCTTAAGCTGAATGCCTTTTTAGAATTTCCAAATTATTTCATGTGGAGTATGGTCATTCTGGGGTTGATAATCGTGGGAATTAGCTTTTTGCTAATACTTCCAACATCTATTAAAATTAGTAAAGTTGAATCAGTTAAAGAGGAGGATCTTACATTCATATCCATCAACATGAAAAGATTAGGTCAGTATGCAGGTATACAATTGATTTTTCAGGTCATTATAATAGGATTTATGGCTATCTTGGTAGTTTATTGAAGAGATGTGTTGTATTTTAATAATCGTTAATCTTTGTATTATTAACTACTTAAATTTAACTTAAATCCAAATTCATTTATAAGGAATTGTAATGTTGGATAATGTTGTTCCAAAATCCGCTATATGATTTTTTAATCATAATGATTGGCGGAATTCTTGCCGGGGTAATAGGGTCACTTACGGGCCTCGGAGGAGGATCAGTCCTTGTTCCAGTTCTAACTCTGTTTTATGGTGTTCCAATAGATTTTGCAGTTGGTGCGAGCTTAATATCGACCATAGCCACTTCTGCCGGTTCGGCCAGCACATACACTAAGAAGGGGATTGCCAATATCAAAATAGGGGTTGGACTTGAAGTTGCAACGACCCTCGGCGCAATTGTTGGTGCATTAACTTTCGATTTAGTTGTTCATGCCAATTTACAATGGATACTATATTTCTTATTTGGAGTGGTATTATTGGTTTCTCTACTTCCCACGATTAAAAGAGGAAAATATGAATACCCTGAACCAAAAACACCTGATTTTACGAGCAGGATATTTCAGTTGAGTGGTCATTACAGGGATGAAAGGGCAAAAAGGGATGTTGAATATACCGGAGTCAGATGGTGGCTTGGGGAGATTGTAATGTTCTTTGCAGGACTTTTATCCGGTTTATTGGGAATTGGTAGCGGAGCATTAAAGGTTTTAGGCATGGATTGGGCAATGAATCTTCCCATGAAAGTTACGACAACCACAAGTAACTTCATGATAGGGATTACAGCAGCAACAGGAAGCAGCATTTACTGGTATGCAGGATACATTCAATTCTTTCTTGCGGCTGCAACTGCAATCGGTGTTCTCATAGGTTCCAAAATAGGATCCACTATTTTACTGAAAATCTCTAACAAGGAGATAAGATGGATATTCTTTGTCATACTTTCATTCCTTGGAATCGACATGCTTCTCAAGGGACTAAGAAAGGGACAAATTTTTAATTTATCCAGCATGGTTTCATTTTCGGTGGCCATAGGAGCTTCTGTTGTTATGATTCTATTACTCTATTTAAAAACTAAAAAGGAGGAGAAAAAACTTGGAAGTATCTCAAAAGTTAGTTAATTTAGTCAGTTTCATTTTGAGGGGGGCAGTACTGCTTAGCATGTCATGCTTAGCCGTGGGAGTAATTCTTCTCTTTGTAAAAAATGGTGCAGAAGGCATACCCTTAAGTCATTTTGCAAATTATCAAGAGTACAATATTTCTTCCAATATTTTTCCACCTAATAAAATTCCAAATGGAATTTTAACACTTGATCCTCTCGGTTTCATATCCCTTGGTCTATGGGTACTCATTTTTACACCTGTAACAGTACTTTTCAGTTCACTAGTTGATTACATTTACCAGAAAAACAAGTTATACGTTCTCCTTACGTTTCTAGTACTATTTAATTTATTTACAGCAATATTTATAATTCCTGCGTTTGTACACCTCTAAAACTTTCTTTTTTCAAAAACATTATTAATTTTGGTTTAATAACAAATTGTTGTCTTATGCTTAAATTCGACAGAGTTAAGATTCATGAAGAAAATCCAGATGAAAGGAGGAAGAGTTTCATCATGGAACCTCTTAAGGGGTACTCTGTGGATGAAGCAACTGCTGAAGCATCAAGATGTATAGGATGTAATATTTGCACGCAGGCCTGCCCGGCAAGTTTAGACATAGGAGGTTATATTAACAGCACTGCCGTTGGAGACCCTGCACAAACTGTACGAATCGTTTTTGAGAATCTGCCCTTTCCTGCTATCATAGGAAGGGTATGTACTCACAATTGTGAAGATATCTGCGTAATGTACGATACGGGAGGACCATTGGCCATAAGGCATCTAAAGAGGTATGCAGCAGATCAATTTCCAGACTATGGCAAAATTTTAAATGTTAAGAAAAGGGCATTCATAGACAAGAAAGTAGCGGTCATTGGAGCTGGACCTGCTGGTCTCAGTGCGGCATACTACCTCTCAATCCAGGGAGTGAGGGTTACAGTATTTGAAGCACTACCAGTCTTCGGGGGATTTATGAGGGTCGGTATACCCAGGTACAGATTGCCCTTTGAGGTTATAGAAAAAGAAATTGGATTCATTGAATCAACCGGAGTAGAAATAAAATTGAACACTAAAGTTGGAGAAGACTTGAAGTTTGAAGATATTCTAAATGATTTTGATGCGGTATTTCTTGGAGTGGGCACTCACAAACCAAGGTTTACTGGTACACCAGGAAGTGATGCCAAGAATTTTATGCATGCCACAGAATATTTGAGACGCATTTCCCTTGGAGAGAAAATACCCATTGGAAAGAAAGTCATCGTAATAGGAGGTGGATTTACTGCAAATGACGCAGCCAGATCCTCACTTCGATTGGGAGCCAATGAAATAAACATAATGTACAGAAGGAGGGAGATTGACAGGCCAAGTTATCCATCCATGAATGCAGAAGAGGAAATGGAAGAATCCATAGGTGAAAACGTAAATTATATGTGGGAAGTCACCCCGTTTGAATACGTTAAGGACGGGGACGTCATAAAACAGGTCAAGTACTGGAAAAACCAGATGGTTCAGGAAACAGGAGGCAGAGCTAAACCAGTTCCGCAAAAGGAAAAAACTTTTACCTTAGATGTCAACTTTGTAGTAGAAGCCACGGGACAGGAAACAGACTTTTCCTTCCTGGGGGAAGAGTATGCAAGAAGATTGAAACTTATGCCACATGGAGGAATAATTGTTGACCAGAGAGGAATGACAAGCATTGAGGGGGTTTTCTCTGGAGGCGATTCTACAAATAACACACACGATTTGATCAGTGCAGTCAGGGATGGAGATACCGCAGTCCTGGGAATACTGGACTATCTGAATTTAATGGATAGAGTCAATGAGGAATATTTGCCTCTTTTGGACAGATGGAAAAAATTCTCTCCAATGGCTGCAAAACTGGCATACGCTGACAGAGTAAAATAATATGGGAGATTCAAAATTTAAAAATAAAATTTTATTTTTTGATATTTAAAATAGAAATGGCTCATTCCATATTTATGTGGCTGAATCCGGTGTAAGGAACAAGAGCATCCGGTATTCTAACAGTTTTTCCATCTGAGAAATTTTCCATTATAGCTACCATGGTCCTGGTAGTTGCTAGTGCGGTTCCATTGAGGGTATGAACAAACACATTACCTTTTGACGTTCTATATCTTATATTCAGGGATCTTGCCTGGTAATCTGTATCATTGGAAATGGATGCAAGTTCCCTGAATTTTCCCTGATTTGGGAACCATCCTTCTATATCATACTTTCTGGAAGCCAGATTTCCAAGTTCACCGGAACAGACATTTATGACTCTGTACGGCAATTCAAGACTTTTAAGAAGGTCCTCAGTGTTCTTTAGTATTTCATCAAAGTAATCCCAGGAATCCTCGGGTTTGCAGAAAATAAACTGCTCAACTTTCTTGAAATAGTGAACCCTGAAAATTCCCTTTGTATCCTTTCCATGCGCCCCTGCCTCCTTTCTAAAACAAGGGGAGAAGCCTGTCACTTTTAACGGTAACTCTTCAGATTCTATGATCTCATTCATCAGCATAGAAGCTATCGGATGTTCTGAGGTAGAAATCAGATAGAGGTCTTCTCCCTCAATTTTGTAGATGGAATCATTGAACGTCCCCTCATCAGTCGATTTCCAGACTGCATTCCCCGATATCATAGGCGGAGGCTCCACAATAGAGAAATTTCTATTTCCGATGAAATCAAGCGCGTAATTTACTAAGGCTAACTCCAACTTAACAAGTTGATTTTTAGAAAAATAGAATCTTGACCCTGCTATTTTCCCAGCTCTTTCGAGATCAAACAGATCGGCTTTATCTCCAACATCTATATGGCTAAATGTTTCATTCACGACCTCATATCTTCCTTTTCCTTCAGTATATTTTAAGAATTCATCCAATGACTCACTCTTCAGCCTCGCTTTGCCTTCAAACCTGATAAATTTACTATTTTCATCTCCAAAGCAGATTGGAACAGTTGAGTCAAGGAGATTTGGAATTCGAGAGGCTAAGGTGTCTCTCTTCTCCACTATTTCCTTTTGCTCGTTTTCAAGTTTTTCAAGTGAAAGGTTTATCTCCCTTACATTTTCCTTTAATTCTTCGGTATTTTCACCCTTTTTGACACCTTCCGAAACCTTAAAGCTCAGAGTATTTCTTTTCGATCTTAGGTCATTTATTCTTTTGGAATTCTCTCTCCATTTCCTATCATACTCAAAAAAGTCATCAATTGTTGATGGGTTACCGCCCCTATTTTTCATGGACACTTTGAATTGCTCAGGGGATTCTCTGAGTAGCTTAATGTCTATCATAAAAGGAGATTCAATATGGGAATATTAAGATTATAACTTATACTACTATGTCTACTAATATTCACAATTTGTTTAATACAACTCTTTCAGGTTCTGGTTGATCGTATGAACTAATTCCAGACTCCTCGGCATCCTCCCAAACAGATTCTCTACTACCTCTCATTGTTCTTACGGCAACAGGATCAGTTGATCGTTCGTAGATACCCACGGGGGTTCTGATTCTGCCACTTTGCTCTTTGGTGGTGGTACTGATAGTCCCTCCCAAAAAGGAACTTGAATTAAATATAATCAGGCTACTTGGAAGTATGAGTCCCATAGACATGATAAGTCCATTAAAGGTCTGGGTATAAACAACAAGGTTAGAACCGATTGCAAGTTGAGAATTTGAAAAAGCATATATGCCGTCTTTCAAATAAGCTCCAATCAAACTCATGTTTTGAATTGAACTTGAGATCATATACAAGGAAACAAAGGTTATGACCGTTGACATTATCAGCGATACCGTTAAGGCCTGCTTTGCGCTGCCAGACTTTCTTCCCGCAACATATCCAGACACAAGAGGTCCTGCAATCGGTATCCACCATAAAAATGCAATACTTACAATTGATACTATGAATCCATTCCTCACTTCGTTATCGTTTACTCTCCTAGAAAGGTCCAGAGTGCTGGTTTTCTGCTTACGCCTACGTCCACCAACAAACATATGTCGCATATTTGTCTGACAACATGAAAGTATATTAACTTTTCTTATATGCTCCCTTATTTTATTTTTGAGTTTGTGGAATCATTTTAGTTCTGTCAAATTTCACTCCTGTTCCTCAAGTCCTTTCATGGAACTTACGAATCTTTCTGCGGAGGTTATATACCCTGCCAAAAAGAAAAAGATAAGCATTACGGTAAATGGGGTAATGTTAACCAATTCGTAATAATTGAACGGAAATATCAACTCTATTAAGATAACCACTAACATTAGCACAAGCCTGTCTGCCCTTCCTAATATGCCACCGTAATTCCTCTTAAGACCGAGTGCCTGAGCCTGGGTTCCCATATAACTTGTCATGAACACCCCCCCAAGTGCAAGAATCCCCAAGTACAAATTTCCGAAAATGGAGAATGAGAATCCGGTGATAAGAGCAATATCAGAATACCTATCGAAGGTATGATCAAGCATGTCTCCTGCCTTTGAGCTTATGTTTCGTTTCCTGGCAACAAAACCATCAATGGCATCGAGAAATGAAGAAAATATGATCAATATAAAGGGAAAAATCAGGAAATATCTGTCGAGATACCTTCCAGTGATAGCAAGCAGAATACCCGCTATCAGGGCCAACAGGAATGATGTCTCTGTAAGTACATTTGGATTAAACCTCATAAAAGGCTTACTCGTTCTGTCAAGGATTGGATTTATTTTCTCTCTCATGCTATCTAGTGCCATTGAAATTCAACCTCATTCTCTCTATAAAACTCAATGCGGTATTAAGACTATCCTTCTTTTCACTGTTTAATCTTAAAATCCTTCTGTAGGGAAGCAGATCCTTTGCCTCATTCCAAATGCAGTCACTCTTTAGGCAATCTATATTTTCCTCTATTTTCTCCTTAGAATATCCTCTTAATCTGAGTCTGTCGACAAGAACATTCTCGTCGCATTCTGTTACTATGGCACAGTAACAACCCAGGAGATGGGAGTAGTGACCATCCAGTATATACCCTTCAAAGTCAATTTTTTCCATTACACACTCAATTAGAACCTCGTCATTTTCCAAGCAACCCTGATCCATTGCAAATTTATTAAGATCCAGAGTCTTGAAGCCTTTCGATCTCAAAGCTTCGCACAGTGTGGTTTTTCCTGTCCCTGGTACTCCTGTTACCGCGACATTAAAGTTAAGGTTCGTCAAGGGCTTCCCCCTCTAATTTCCATGGCATAGATAAATGTCTTCTAGCATATACTGGCGGTTCCATCAATTTCTGCTTTATGCTTCTATCTACTTTCACAAACACAGGGTCGGAAATTGTTTCGCATTTCCTGCATTTGAATTTTCGATTTCCGACGTTTCTCATATTCGTCCCGCAATTTTTGCATTTTGGTGTCTTTCTTTCATATATTTCTGAAAATTCCAATACCCTGATCTTCTCTATCTTCAGGCTTTCATTTCCAAAAGATCCATACGCCTGAATAAAGTCGTTGACCCTTAAGGATTCAACATTATTCCTGAACTTTTTTGAGGGTTCAAAAACGATACAATTACAAACTTCACCATTTACGGACATTGAAAAATGTAAATGACCTCCAACATTTCTCGAGGGTGCTTTAACTATTCTTCCCGTTAAGAGATATGATGACAGATCTTGTAATTGACCTCCCTTAAAGGGAATAATATGATCATCAGTGCCCTGGTTAGTCTTGTATATGAGAAAGTTTTCGTTATATTCTGGATATAATTTTCCTATTTCCATCTGAATCTTTCTGAGGTTCTCTGAATTCTTAGACCGAATTCCGTAGATTACTGGCGTTCTCTCTTTAGGGAAAAGACTGATAACATTCTCATCTTTCTCAAGATTATTAAATGTCGAACTATATTTCTCAGCTATATTGGCAATCTCATTTTTTACTTTTTTATTGATTTGCACTGGATGAGGATATTTATATGATATTAGCTCGTAAGTATGCTTAACTCCCTTCCAGGAAACCGCTGCGGTTGCTCCTACCAGACCTCTTCCGGTTCCAAGTTTTCTGTAAACTCCATTATATTTTATTATCAATTTTTCCATGCAATCTACGCACACTTCACGATTCAGTGCCGTTCTATAGATTTTTTCGGAAACTTGATCATCCAAAATAACAATTCCCGGATTGGTGTTTTCCTCGTTCTTTACATAATATCTTTCAACAACATTTTCAATTTCTCTGAGGACATCCTCTTTCGAAGAATTCAGGGAAACATCTTTTTCTAAAGACGAATATATACTCACACCATTGACCCTTCCAATACTAACTTCTCGTTGTCCACTTCCCAGACTTATAGCAACAGCGCCATTTCCCCTTGTTTTATAGGGTAGATTAGGATTTAGACGTACTAACTCCGGAAATCCAATAATATTTTCTCTGAATCTGGAAACTATCTGGAGTCCTATATAAGTGGTGCATCCAGCAGTTCTGGAATCTGTATCATCAACGCCTATCTTCAGGTTCCGTACCTCCGTTTCCTCGTTTGATAAGATCTTACTGCTCTTAAGAAATCAAGTTTTCTTAATTCCGGCCAGTATACATCAGAAAAATATAGTTCAGAATATGCCCCCTGCCAGAGCAGAAAATTTGACACCCTCTCTTCTCCACTGGTTCTCAAAATAAGATCTGGATCAGGGATAGTGCCGTAATAGAGATATTTTTTAAAATTTTCCTCATTTATTTCATCAATTGTTATTTTTCCATCCTTGTATTCCTCTGCTATTTTCTTGATACCGTCAATTATTTCTTCTCGCCCGCCGTAGGCCACAGCTATATTCAGGTAATATCCGTCATAGTCCTTGGTAAATTCCTGCACCTTCCTAATGGATTCCTGTAGATACTCAGGCACACTTTCAATACTGCCAATCACCCTCACCCTGATTTTATTCCTGATCACCCTCTGGTCTTCCATAAGGTTCAAAAGTGACCTGCTGATTAGCTGAAAAAGGAATTCAACCTCGCTATTTTCTCTTCTGAAATTTTCAGTTGAAAAGGCGAAAACAGTTACAACTTTTGTTCCGATTTCCATGCACCATTCAAGAACTTCTTCCAGTTTTTCTTTACCTCTAACATGTCCTATGTTTGAATCCATGCTGTTTTTTTTGGCATATCTCCTGTTTCCATCAGTAATTATTCCAACATGGTATGGGATCTTTCCATCTTTAAAAATTTGCTCAAGAAGTACCTTTTCGTAAATTTGTTCTGTAAGATCTCCCAATTTTCGACTAAAGCTCATTCTAACCACCTGAATTCAAGACTGTATAAGGATCTTTTAGTTGAATAACCATGTACAACTCTTTTCCTTTGAATCTCCAGGTTCATTGCCTTGAGTTCTTCCATAACCTTTCCTATTCCTTCTTGGTCTTCGACAAAGTATATATTTAAAATTCCGTAGTTTTTCAGGTGCTCAAGCACTAAATCAAGATTTTGATATCTGTTCACAGGATTATTCATTATTATTCTATCAAATAAATCAAACTTTTTTATTGTTTTATATGAATCCCCATTTAACGTCTCTATGTTAGAGAGCAATTTATTCTTAGCAATATTTTGCTCCAGCAAATTTATTGCTTCCGGGTTAATGTCGCACGAAACAATGTTGCAGTTCCTCACTTTTGCAATGTTGAGTGTGACTGGTCCGAGACCACAGAACATATCAAATATATTTTCTCCGTTACTAACAGATTTTGAAAGTAACAGGCGCTCGGTTGAAAGTCTGGGAGAAAAATAAACTTTTTTAACATTAACCGTCATCAGAATGTTGTTTTCCCTATATTCAGTTACGGGGTCATCTTCACCTCTTAGAATCTGCAACTCTCTGAGACGAAATTCTCCGTTTATTCCTTTATCCAGATATATAGTTCTGATATTCGGTTTAGATATCAGGATAGAATTTGCTATTCTGTCTTTGTCGATCCCTCTCCTATCGTGGATTATGGCTATCTCCCCTATCTGGTCGAAAGCTCCAGCATGCCCCGAAGGCTGAACTCTTACATCTCGTTTAACACTTTCAAGAATCACTGATTCCCCATGTTCATAATTCGAATTAACGGGTATCAACACGTTTTGGCCGTCTTTTTTTATTTCATACTGCTCCAGAAAATAACCACTTTTACGAAGCTTAAGAATTTCCTTCTGGGCCATTTCCTTTGGTACTTTGAGATGTTTTACACTATCCAGTGCGATCACCTATTAATTTAGCGTCTCTGATTATATTCTCTGCAAGTTTCATTGAAATACCCCGTATGCTTGCCAATTTCTCAATTCTTGACTCTGCCACGTCTTTTGCAGTCTTTAATCCAATATTCCATATTCTTCTTGCCCTTACTCTCCCTACGTTTGGAATTGCCACCAGATTCATTATTTCTTCCTTAACCCCTTCCCTAAGTCTGAAACTCAACACATCCAGTGGATATGAAAATTCTCTCCTAAACTCTGCAGCCAGCCTGGAGCCAGCTTTGGCAATCCATTCAGCAGTTGAAACTCTTCCTTCAATATCTCCAGATCCAACCTTGAATTTTTCCTCTATTTCGTAAATTGGGACTTCACCAATCCAATCATTCAGAAGCAATGCAGTTTTTGCTGCAGCCAGATCATCTTCATCTTCTGGCGAAATCTCCATTTGGGAGAAAAATTCCGTTAGAATAGGGCTGTCATCCCTATTCACATAAAGCGTCAAAATATCTGGTGTTTTGCAGATGTTATATAACATTAAAAGAGGTTCAGGCTGTCTATCATCTTTCTCCAGCATGTCAAGAATAATCTGTGATGTCTCTGGGTCAATATACAGGTTTGATGTTATGGTACCTAGCCTTTCAGGGGCAAGCAGGTCGTATTTTTCATTTATGAAACCGTAGTTTAAGAGATAATCAATAACGCTGTCAATATCCTCTCTCAAACTTCCCTTATCATTTTGATATGAATAAAATGTAGAGTCAAAGAAATCATAGACTTTCTGTCTGGAGTTGCAAAATCCATTGCTGATTAGAGCCAGTGTGTTGAATCTTATTATTTTTTCATTTCCCATTTTTGAAAGAACCGGTTCAACTCCGTTGATAAACATATCTTCAATTTTCTCCTTTGCGCCCTCAGATTGGCAATATATGAATGCATGCCCGAACTTATCATATTTTGGCCTTCCAGCCCTACCGAGCATCTGCTCAACTTCCATGTTAGAAATAAATGAGGAATAACCATCAGAGAATCTTGTCAGATCTCTTATCAAAACTGCTCTTGCCGGAAGATTAATTCCTGCAGCAAGAGTCGGGGTTGCCGTCAACACTCTAATCTTGCCATTCTTGAAATTTTCCTCAACGAATTGCCTCATTTTCATATCCAGTCCTGCATGGTGGAAAGCCACACCATGCATTACAGTCTTAGTGAGTATACTTACAGCTCTATCCCCCTCATCAGATGGAACCTCAACTCCTGCTGGATAAAACTTCTCATTAATGTGAGCCGCAATATCTGAACAAAACTTTTCTGCTCGCTTACGGGTGTTCAGGAAAATCAGGACCTGTCCACCATCACCGAGAATATTTTGAATGAGTTCGTAAATGTCAATTTTTGACTTCGATAACTCTTCAGAATTCTCATTAAATATCCTGTCTTTGAAAACTATGAATCTCTCTAGAGGGACAGGTCTAAAATCACTTTCAATCACAGTTGCGTTAAGCCATTCTCCGATCTGAGCTGCATTTTTAAGTGTTGCCGACAAACCAATTATCTGTAAGTCAGGGTTGACGAGTTTGGAGATAGTGCATATAACCTCAAGCGTGGGACCTCTGGTGCTGTCTCCTACATTATGAACTTCATCAACAACCATCACCGCTAGTTGATTGAAGTAATCGGGGTCGTGATGCATAAGTGAATCTGCCTTTTCTGAAGTGCATACTATAACATCAAATCTTCCAATCACTGCACTGCTGGCATCCAGATCGCCAACGCTAAGTCCAACTGAAAATCTGCCTTCTGAAAGAACTTTAAGTTCCTCAAATTTTTCTCTTGCAAGCGCTTTTAATGGAGATATATAAATTGATTTAAGACCCATATTCGCCGCTCTTAAAATCGCATAGTAAGCAATAAGCGACTTACCTGAGGCAGTCGGAACAGAAACTAGAACGCTGTTTCCATTTTCAATCGCATCAATTGACTTAAGTTGATGATCATACAACTTTACGTCCTGACCATCGAAATAATGTTTCTTGATTATTTCCATGGAAGAAGAGACCATTTTCAAGAATTCAAGAGACTATTATTAACATTTATGAACAAGATGATATTTTGATATTAAGTTGACGTTGACCTTCGAGAAATTCTCTACTTATAAAAACCATTTATCTTCGAACAATTGCCAAATAATAGCAGAAAAAAAATAAGCCCATTGAAAAAGGAAAAAAAGAATAGCACAGAAATATATGGAATATTATTGAATAGACCTTACGTGATTCTAAATATGGCGCAAAGCATCAATGGGTTCATCTCTGGACCAAGCGGAAGCAGGGTGGTAATCTCGAGTACGGAGGACAGGGACAGGGTTCTTAAAATGAGGGGTGAATCTGACGGGATACTGGTAGGTTCGCAGACAGTTGAAAATGACAATCCTGAACTAACTACACCCTATAACCCGGACCTTGTAAGAATAGTTATAGACCCGGATTGCAGGCTGAAAGAAAACTTCAAAATAATGGATGGTTCAAGAAGAACATTTGTTCTTAACAGTATCAGAGATGGAATATTCACAAATGGAGTAGAATTTGTTAAATGCAAAAAGCCTTTTGATCTTGCTTTTGCACTAGAGATCTTAAAAGACAGGGGAATAAGTAGATTGCTGGTCGAAGGTGGGGAATTCACGGCAGGAAGTTTTTTGAAATCTGGCTTTGTTGATGAGTTTTACATTTTTATTGGGAATCTAATACTGCCGAATGGAGGCAAAAGGACCCCTTTTACACTTAAAGAGGCAAGAAATGTTATAGTTGATGCGAATATTCTAAACGGTGGCATTCTGTTAAAACTGGATGCCTCAAAATTTAAAGGTAATGAAAATGAAGAGTAATGGTTACTTAAGATTGGACTGGGCAAGAAGGCATATGCCAGTGGTTGCAAGCATCAGGGAACGGTTCATAAAAGAACAACCCTTCAAGGGAATAAGAATAGGAATGGCACTTCATGTTGAAGCAAAGACCGGTATTCTGGCTCTACTAATGAAAGAAGGCGGTGCTGATGTTACCATGTCATCATGCAATCCACTAAGTACGGACGACGCAGTCGTTAAGTCCCTAATAGAAGATTATGGAATGAAAGTATTCGCAAAAAAAGGGGAAACAGAGAAAGAGTACTATGAATATTTAAACCGCGTAATTGACAGTAAACCTCAGATAATTGTTGATGACGGTGGAGATTTGGTAAAACTGCTTCACACCTCACGTTCTGAGATGAGAGATTTCGTGATCGGCGGTAACGAGGAAACCACAACTGGTGTTAGTAGACTACTGAATATGGAGAAGAAAAACCAATTGAAATTTCCTATGTTTGATGTAAACGATGCAGACATGAAGCACCTGTTTGATAACAGATACGGAACAGGACAGAGTGCACTTGATGGAATAATGAATGCAACCAACATATTGATAGCGGGAAAAACAGTCACTATAGTAGGATATGGTTTTTGTGGAAAGGGCGTTGCACTCAGGATGAAAGGACTCGGGGCAAACGTTATCATAACTGAAGTAGATCCAATAAGAGCCAACGAAGCATTAATGGAAGGATTTAGGGTAATGCCTGTTGAAAGAGCATTGAAGATATCTGACATGGTGGTAACGGTGACGGGCGTTAAATCAGTTGTAGATATTAACACCCTAAAGGAGTCAAAAGACGGAATAATCCTATCCAACGCTGGTCACTTTAACAATGAAATAGAGCTTGATAACCTTTCCAAAGAGAGCAGTTCTGTTGAGCAGGTAAGAGACTTTGTTAGCTGCTACAATCTGAAGAATGGGAAGAAGATTTATGTAATCGCAGATGGCAGGTTAGTAAATCTAGCAGCAGGACAGGGACATCCAGTTGAAATAATGGATATGAGCTTTGCAATTCAGGCTTTGACGGCAGAGCATTTATTAAAAAATCATAAATCTCTTGAAAACAGGGTCTATTCAGTTCCCAAGGAAGTGGATACCTCTGTAGCAATTATTAGATTAAAGAGTATCGGAGTGGAAATTGATACTCCAAGCGAGGAACAAATCAGATACAGAGATTCATGGGAAGAAGGCACATGAGATACAAGAAAAGCATTGTTCTAATAATAATGGACGGACTTGGAGATCGGCCATCAGAAAAATTTTGTGGCAAAACACCAATGGAAGCAGCATATATCCCAAATATGAACCATCTGGCAAGAGGATCGATATGTGGGTTGATGCACCCTTATGATTACGGGATAACGTGTGGATCTGACACTTCTCATCTCTCTATGCTTGGATATGATCCCAAGAAATACTACACGGGTCGTGGGCCATTTGAGGCAATGGGACTGGGGATGAAAGTAGAACCAGGTGACATTGCATTCCGAGCTAACTATGCAACACGTGAAGGAGATTTAATAATAGATAGACGGGCAGGAAGAATCACAAAGAGCACAGAAGATTTGAGCAGGGCAATCTCAATGACTGTTGACAACGTAAAAATAGAAGTGAAATCTGGAGTGGAACACAGGGCAGCACTGGTAATGAAAGGTGACAATCTTTCGGATAAAGTTTCCGATAGCGACCCGCACAGCACAGGGAAACGAGTTCTAAGTCCAATGGAATTGGAACCTTCTGGTGAAAAAACAGCAAAAGTCATAGGAAAATATCTGGAAAAATCAAGACAGATACTCGATAATCACCCATTCAATTCTGATCTGAAGAGACACGGTCTTCCCATGGCAAACGAACTTTTGCTGAGGGGAGCTGGTACTGTGCCAGAACTTGAAAGTTTCAAGCAGAAATATAACCTGAATTCAGCCTTTATAATTGGTATTCCAATGATAAAGGGACTTGCGGAAATGCTTGGGATGGAGGAAATAAAGGTAAGCGGTGTCACAGGAAGCACAAATACAAACTATAAGGGGAAAATAAAAGGAATAGTTGACAATGTGGCGAATTTTGATTTCATATTAGTGAATATAAAGGCGAATGATGTTGCCGCCCATGACCGAAACCCAGAACTGAAACGAGAAGTCATGGAGAAAATTGATGAAGCCATTGAACCTCTCAATCAACTTCTTGACACTTCATTGATAATATTTACAGGTGATCACTCCACCTCATCCATATCTGGAGAACATACTGGTGATCCTGTTCCAATCATGTTCTGTTCGGAAGGAATAAATAAAATTCCAGCAGATGGATTCAGCGAAAGCAAGTGTGCAAAAACTGGTTTCTCACTAAGGGGGATAAATGTCATGGACTATGCTCTCCAATTGACGGAGAGATTAGAAAAGTATGGGGCCTAGATCATCTCAAGAATAATTTATAATCTTCTCAACCTTTTCCATTAATTCCTTTGCTTTCTCTTCGCTCTGTGAATGTGAAAATATACGAATTATGGGTTCAGTTCCTGACGGTCTCATTAAAACCCAGTCATGGCCGTTCCTAACCTTGATTCCGTCTGTTTTATCCACTACATATGTGTTAAATTCGTTTACTATATCTACTTCTATCTTTTTGAAATCCTTCTCCGCCGGGACAGTCTTTCTAATTATAGAGAATTGTGGTATCTCTTTTATCAACTGGGATAGCTTCTTACCAGTACTTGACATTATGTCCATAACTATGGCGAGAGTCATAGCCCCATCCCTGCAGTACTGGTGGGATCCGTATATGATCCCTCCATTTTCCTCACCTCCCAGAGTGGCTTTCTCCAGGATCATCGTTCTTGAAACTATTGGTGCACCCACTCTTGTCCTTACGACAGTTGCACCCTTTTTGTTGCAAATTTCTTCGATGGCATCTGAGGAACTGACAGGTGTGACAACCTTATCACCCTTTTTAACAAAATATTGAACAAAAAGCGAGAGTGTTTTGTCTCCGTCTATAAAATTGCCCGTTTCATCTATGAAAACGGTTCGATCTGCATCCCCATCATGAGCAACTCCAAAATCAAAATCTCGCGAAGACACTAACGATATCAAATGCTTCAAATTTGCAGGTTTAGGTTCAGATTCTCTTGAAGTGAATAAACCATCTGGATTTGCATTTAGCGTGACCGTTTTACAGTTCATCTTCTGTAAAAGAGTAGGAGTTGTCTCGAATGCTGCCCCATTACCCAAGTCAGCACACACTTTGAAATTGCTATTTCTGATTCCCTCTAAATTTACCTTTCTTATCACTCCATCGATGTAGTCTGCGGATCCGGTGTTGTCGCTTGTATTAGTTCCAACGGATTTCCAGCTTGATACTGTAAAATTTTTCTGAAAATATATGGTTTCTATTTCCACTTCCTTCTCCCTTGCAAGTTCAGTGCCATCATCATCTATGCATTTAATTCCATTGAACTGGGGAGGATTGTGAGACGCTGTAATCATGACACCTGGTATATGGTGCATCTTGCAGTAATATTGGATTCCAGGAGTAGGCATAATACCAATCTTCACCACGTCTGTACCTGTGGAAACTATTCCAGCGTTGACGGCTTCAAGAATCATGTCCTTCGATAATCTGTTATCCGATCCCAGAGCTACTTTTCCCTTAAAATAAGTACCAATTGCCTTTCCAACAGCGACACAAAAGTCTGCAGTCAGTTCCTGATTAGGTATCCCTCTGATACCATTCGTTCCAAAGAGCCTCTGTGTAACCTCTTCCATGAAACCATATGTCGAATTAATATTTTAATTGAAATTATCAATTTCTGGAAAACGAAAGGGAAGCAATAAAACCACTACACATTTGCATGTAGATACATGAACTCCCCTCAACAAAGCATCCTTGTGCAATAGTGGTATGGATATTTGTCCGCCCCTATAATATGGGAAGTCAGTTCCCTACGAAGGAAGTCGATTAAAATGTACTGTTCGAAGGATCACATAGTTTTCAGCGACATGTTTCTCTGTGAAGGGAATGGATAGCATGATTCAAACCCTGCTGGAATCATGTTGTGGTCTGATCCCAGAAAGGGATAACAAATAACCTTCTTCTCCCGATAATTGAATACCAACTGGCCAACAGTTGCATTTAGATGAAACCATGTATAGGGGCATGGCAGTGACCAGCAGCAAGCTCCAGTCCTTCAGGGGCGGGAATTTAACTGCATATTGAACAATATGTATAAAACAGTTCAATTCTTGTAAAGATCATACGTTATGCCTCTCCAAACAATCTTTTCTTGTTTGTTCCCTTTCCACAGATTCCAAACATAGAAAAATGGCAGGAGTATCTGTATGAAAATAAAAACAAATTTTTTCTCTTTTAACCTGCGGTACATCTTGATTTCGTTGAGCAAGAGTGGAAGAAAAAGTACGCTGAACAGTGGTGAAATGAAAATTGACAAAATAGTAGACCCTGCAATCAGAAGGGATGACGAGCCATAGATCAAAACTCCCAGAGAATATGCTCTTTTCTTATTGCTGAGAAGTAATGAAGTTTGTCGCAGTGACCACTCCCTAAAAACCTTCCAGTTATCTGGAGAGAAAATCGTGACTTCCGCGTCTTCCACGTATGCTATTTTTTTGTTGTTTCTCTTGCATATTTCAGTCAGAGCCATATCGTCTGAAATGTTTGTATCAAACCAATTTAGGTCCTCATCATTTATCAGGGAATTTCTAAATGCCAGTGAACCACCCCATCCGAAAACTGTCATTTTCGATTGCATCATACTGTTACCTACAAACCCCCAAGCTGTTTTGAACTTGGACCAAAACCCATCTACCGGAGAAAAATAGGGAAATGTTGTCGAAATTCCATATGAATCATCAAGGAGTGGCTGAAGCATTTTCGTAAGCCATTTTGAACCTACATATATATCAGAATCCGCAATTATATAGGTGTCGTAATCCCTATTTTTCCTTATTGCTGTAGTTATTGCCTTGACCTTTCCACTTCCCTTTGTATTATTGCTTGAAATTAAATATTCTATATTTTCACTCTTGAGCGAATCAATGGCAGGATCCTCTTCTGAGTCTACAACTGCAACAATCTTATAGCGCTTGTATTCCTGGTTGCAAAGGCTTCTAAAGTTTTGGCGTTGATTATAATCCGTACCCTTACATGGAAGAACAACTAGAGTTTTGAAATCGGGTTCACCAGTATATTTGGTCCTATTCAGTCTGGGAATTGATAAAAATAACTGAAAAAAGAAAATCAGTATGAAAAAACCTATAATGATATAGAATAAAATATGAAAGAAATTCATTCTCAGACCAGGCTCATGTCTTCAGCATCAACCTGTCCTACACCCTTTATATTCCTGAGTGTTTCCTCTATCCTGTCCTGTTCCCCTTCCTGATCTTTTACAACAACTTCCAGGTTGAGTTTCTTTAAACCGAAGGCTATGTCCCTCTGTTCAAGATTAGATATTCTGCACTTTCCCTCTAGTTTTGCCCTGAGTTCTTTCTCTATGACTGCTAAATCCATTGAAGAATCTTCAGGCAATATGGAAAATGTGATGGCAACATCAGCCATTCAATCACCTATGGTCCCACGAAATTGCACTTTTCGCAGGTGTACGCTGTGTTATGTTCTCTGCAATTTCTGCATCGTCCTATTATGCTTTCTCCACATTGCGGGCAATCAAATAAGGAATAACCTTCGCCTACGAGACCTTTCCCACATGAACTGCAATCTTCCCTGTTTCCCATTAATTCATCCTCATTTTTCCACTTTATTTCAATTTGTTATTAATCTTTATTCATTTTTGAAGTCATTTCTCCATCTTTATCAGCTTTCTACAAGAATATATTATAATCATAAACATTCACCTTTATGCATCTGGAAGTTTCATCAATAGATGGAGGAAATTTGTTAAAAAATATTAATGCATTCAAATGCAGCGATGAACCCCCATATTTAGCAATAATGATCAGACCTTCACCGGGAATATGGGAGAATTTAATGGATCAAAACTTTCTATTTATAAAAAAGGACAAATCCTACCTAAATGTAAGCATCAAGCAGAGAATTGAAGTTGGGGATTCGTCTATATTCTTTGTTACTTCAGAAAGCAAGGAATTTCTTAGTTTGTTGGAAGAATGAGTGTTGATGGTTAAGAAAAAGTTCATAAATGAAAGAATTCAATTTATTAGAGACAAATTATGTACTGAAACAGATTACAATACCTCAGTGTACGGGGAAAAGCTAATCAATTCCCATGGAATGCATTTTAGAACATGGGATCCTAAGCGAAGTAAGTTGAGTGCGTCCATAATTAATGGAATGAAGGACGTTCCCATCCTGGAGGATTCTACTGTGCTGTACTTGGGAGCATCCTTTGGAACCACTGTAAGCCATATTTCTGATATTATCCCATTCGGAACTGTTTTTGCAGTAGAATTCTCTCCAGAGCCATTTGCGAAACTTTTAAAAATTTCTGAAAATAGGAAAAATATCTATCCTCTATTGGAGAATGCGAGAATGCCAGAAAAGTACGGGTTCTTCTTAGAGAAAGATCCGGATGTTATTTATCAGGATATTTCACAGAGAGATCAGATCAATATACTTTCAGTCAATCTATCGTACTTCCATAAATGGCAATATGCAATTTTGGCACTTAAAACAACATCTATTGATTCCAGTAAAAAACCTAAAGATATTTTGGAAGAATCGGTGAAGAAAATGAAATTGATAAAAAATATATACATAACTGAAGTAATCGATATTTCAAACTATCATAAAGGGCATTTTCTGATTGTAATGAGAAATATGGGGATCTCTTAAGCAAAGGAAACTTTATGAATTGGTTGAAAATGTCCAAAAATGCAAGAGGAAAATGAAGAAATATTTAATCTAAATTTCTTCAGAGAACTTAAATTTAATAGAATAAAGTGTAACAATTGTGGGAACTTTTTCTGGACAAAGGATTTCGAAAGGAAGACCTGTGGGGACCCTCCATGCGATCAATACTCCTTTATAAACAATCCTGCAGGTAAAAAACCACTGAGCGTCAGCGAAGTAAGGGAACTCTTTCTCACATTCTTCGGCGAAGACCATAAGAGACTTAACTCATATCCAGTAGTCCCACGATGGAGATCAGACGTACTCCTTGTCAATGCTTCCATATACGTGTTCCAGCCTCACGTTACTTCAGGAATAGTGAAACCCCCCGGAAATCCTATTGTAATGTCTCAACCATCAATAAGAATGAATGACCTGGACCTAGTTGGAACATCGGGGCGGCATCTGACAACTTTCGAAATGATGTGTCACGACTCATTTAATTATAATGGAAAGGAAATATATTGGAAAGATGGAACAGTCTCAAGATGTTACAATTTCTTTACACTTGCCGTTGGAATAGAGGGAAAGGAGATCACATACAAGGAAAAGCCTTGGTCAGGTGGGGGAAATGCAGGAAATGCTTTAGAAGTGTTCATAAGGGGAGTTGAAGTGGGAACGTTAGTTTTTATGAACCTGACGGAATCTCAGAACGGAAACGTTGTGGTAGATGGAAAAAAATACAGGGAAATGGACTTGAGAATTGTTGACACTGGATACGGTCTCGAAAGGATCAGCTGGTTGACAAAGGGATCCGCAAGTGTGTATGAATCCACGTTCCCAGAAGTGCTCGATCTTCTGCTTTTTAAATCGGGAATTAACAGTGTAGAAAGGGATGAAATGGGTATTATAAGTAAAATTTACTCGAGAGACCCAAATGAACCAGTCGAAGAAATAGAAAGGGAAGTTAAGGATGCAACAAAGGAATCAGATGTACTGGACTGGAATAAAGTGGAACTCATTCGCCAAGCCTACATTCTGGGAGATCATACCAGATCGATATTGCATATGTCAAGAGACTATGTGATGCCCAGTAACGTAAAGGTAGGATACCTCATGCGTATGCTCATGAGAAGATCATTCAGAGCAATGGAGTTTCTGAATTTGGATGTTGATATTCTTGATATTATTGATATGCACTTAAACAGTTTGAGATCCATAATCTCTGATTACCCGAAGGAGTTTCTAAGAGAGATTCTCAAAGATGAGAAAGTGAAATATGAGAGATCTATGAAGGAAGGGAAGGATATCATAGAAAAAATGATAAAAAGGAAGAAAAATATAGATATCGAAGACCTCATAGTTTTATACGATTCATATGGGATAATTCCAGAATATGCCCAAAAAATAGCCTGGAGTTCTGGGGTCAGGATAAATATCCCTATGAATCTCCATGAACTAATCGTTAACCGGCACGAGACAGAAGAAGATAGTAAGGAAACTAACAGTACCCCATCGTCATTAGAGGGGTTAGAAACAAGGCCACTATATTACGATGATGTTAAAATGAAGGAGTTTACGGCCATTGTTCTTGGATCAGAATCTAACTTAATAGTTCCAAATCAGACGGCATTTTACCCGACAGGTGGAGGTCAACCCCACGATACTGGATATTTCGAATTGGGTAGAAAGAAACTCAATGTTAGTAATGTATACAAATCAGGCAATGCAATCATTCACGAACTGGATGGAAACTTGGAAAAAGGCAGTCGTATAAAAGGATATGTTGATCAATTCAGAAGACACAGGCTGATGCTTCATCACTCAGCTACACATCTCATGGTAGGAGTCCTGAGAAAGGTTCTTGGAGAGCAGGTATGGCAGGCTGGAGCTCAAAAGGGAGTGGATACCTCAAGGCTGGACTTCACATACAACAGGAAGATTACACGGGAAGATATAGAAAACATAGAACACGCTTTGCTTCAGGAAATTGTACTGAACAGGAAAATAAGTGTCCGGCACGTTGATTGGAACGAGGCGATTAAAAAGTATGGATCCAGGTTATTTGAGGGAGGGGCTCCCTTAAGTAAAAAATTGAGGATTGTGGAAATAGAAGGACTGGATGTAGAAGGATGTGGTGGAACCCACCTTTCTTCCACAGGAGAAATCGGCTTCATTAAGATCGTGAGTATGGAAAGCGTGCAGGAAAACATATACAGAGTTGTATTTGCTGCAGGGGATGCAGCACTGGATATCGTAGAAAAAACATGGAATGAAATGATAGAGATTAAAAAAGAAGTAAGATCTACCGAAAATACACTTAGCAAAGTAAAAAGCACGGTAGATGAGATGATTTCTCTCAGAAAACGGCTTGGAGATCTGCATAAAGAGATCGCAGAAGAAAAAATTAAATCTGCAAAACCGATAATTGAGAGCAATTTCGAATATATCCAACTTAATCTTTCAGATTCAGATATGATAAAATTAGCCATTCCTGCGATTCTTTCCATGGGAAAAAATGCAATAATTTCTGGAAAGGGGAATAAAACAATAGTATCAAGGGATAATGATGTTCTGTCATTCCTATATCATAAACTGACAAATCAAGAACTATCTCAGAGGGGACCTGTTGTTTCCCTATCTTTGAAAGATATGATAAGTTAATAAACTAATATTTTTATTACGTTAAGGATAAATGAGTAAGGGAGGAAGCAGAAGATACGAAGAGGCGATTGTTGGAGCAATTTCCTCATATTTTACGATTTCTCATATCGATGAGGAAAGTGGAGTATATACCTTTAAAATTCCAAAAAAGAGTTACGATCCTGAAAAATTCAGGCTCTTGTATTATCAACTGAGGACGACTGGGTACTATGCTTACAGCAACGGAGAAGATGAGATAATAGTTTTCAAAAAATCTGTAAACCCGAGAAAAAATAAACTTAAGGTACTCTTGCTCGTTCTTACTCTCTTAACCATATTTTACGCAGGTTACAGTTACTCTTCCACTTATTATGTGACTTTCCCCCCCATTAAGGTAGCTTTATTCGCTACAATATTTTTCCTCATTCCAGTCTCATCAATTCTTTTTGTGAGAGAACTCCCAAAATACTTATTAAGAAAGAAAAGAAAACAGAGTTATTCTTTACCAATCCTCGTTCCCAATCCGTTTTTAATGGGAACCATGGGAATTATTAACAGTACAGATGAGCCGTTTTTAAATCCAAACGACGAAATAACTGCAGGATTTGTCTCAATTGTCAGCGGTTTTGGTTTTTCCATAATTTTAATGATTCTTGGATATATGGGATTTTCACTTTACAATGGTCACTATCTACCAACAGATGGAGCTCTCAGTGCGCTGTACTCTCCAGTTTTCATAAAATACTTAGGAGGAAGATTCATTCCGGACTTTGGATATTTAGATCCTCTGTCCCTGTCAGGCTGGGTAGGAATAACTTTCACGGCATTCAATAGTTTCCCAATTGGATTAATGGACGGTGGATTACTACTTTCCGGGATGAAAAGAACATTAAGGGTAAACATTTCTTATATTTTCCTTACAGTAATGGTGGCTATCTCTCTAACCTACCTATCATGGTTGATATTACCACTGTTTTTAGCTTCTCTTGGAATGGGAACCATAGAACCTGCAGACTCAAATGTTACTATTTCAAACAGAAAAACAATTTCAATTCTGACAACGGTTCTGGTAATTGGTGTTATCGCTCTTACACCATTTCCCGTCCATCAGTCGAGTCCTGTGGTAAGCATCAGTGAGTCCGGTCAATGGCAAATTGTAGGAAATGTCACTTCAAATCAGGCTAAGTTTG
Organism: Thermoplasmata archaeon; assembly: GCA_021806345.1. The sequence continues at coordinate 52,856 of JAJZXP010000301.1, forward strand.
AAATTAATATAACGAACATCGGGCTGATCAGTGTGGAACCAGCATTCTCCATTTCGCCCAGTATGCCAATGGAAGTTGCAACAACATCTGGTCTCATTCTTCCGGGACAAACGAGTGACTTTTCCATAACACTCAACACAACAGATTCCTGTCTTGGTCTCCAAGATGTTAAATTAGGAGTTCTGGTTGGCACAATACAGAAAACCATTGACTTAAATTATCTTAAGCTAAATTCTTCTGATTCGTTCACCCATACAATAGTTGACGTTTCAAATAAAACAGGAAACAACTTTACAAATATTACCTTTTCAAACAGGGGCCTTACGTATCAGAATGTAACACTTGCAATCGCCGGACCAATGTGGTGGCATTATAAAGTAAGCATCAACGATAGCTCTTATGGTAATAATGAATTCAAAGTTCTAACATTTACTGGATCAGGATCAAACACAACAGGTGGAATAACATTTCCAATGGCAGGAGCTTCGAGTTCATTTAGTTATATCACCGTATCATTACAGTATAACAAAATTCCAGAAATACCCATATACGTGGCAATTTACAACAACACTTATACAGGTAGTGTCGCTATCTTATAGGTAAATGACTTTAACGATTGGGTTCTTCATAAATCCTAAAGCCGGGGAAGGAATCAATTATAGGAAGAACGGATCTGATAGAATCGGAGATGTTCCAAAATTTAATTATGCCGCAGGAAGGGCAATGAAATTCTTGGAATCTCTCAACAGATATTACAAATTTAAAACTGCTTCAGGTGATATGGGAGAAACTGTCCTGAAGAACGCTGAGTTTCAGGATGTTGAAGTGATTTATGAAAGCGCAGATAACAGCACAATGGATGACACAATTAAATTCGTCAAAATGGCAGAGAACGTATGTGATGTGATTCTGTTCGCTGGTGGTGATGGCACTGCCAGGGATATATTCTCAGTCAAACCGGATATCCCTGTTTTGGGCATCCCTTCTGGAATGAAGATGTACAGTTCCGTTTTTGCCAGAGATCCTGAAGAGGCATCATATCTTCTGGATCTATTTTCAGCGGGAAAGGGAAAAATAGTTCAGGCGATTATTGAAGATGCAAATGAGGAAAAAATGGAGCACGGTGATCTGGAAATCAGGAGGTACGGAAAATTGAAAAGCCTATCTGCTCCAGGTATTCACAAGGATCCAAAGATGGTGTCTTATAAATGGAGCGAAGACAGTATAGCAGAATACATTGCAGATAACATGGATTCCTCATATTATCTCGTTGGAACGGGGTCAACCTGTAAGGGGATCATGGAATATCTGGGACTTGAAACAACAGTATTTCAGGTTGATCTTATCAGGAATGGCAAGTTGATTAAGAGTAACTACTTTCCACAGGATTTCGAAAAGTTCATTGATGAGGGAGTATCACTTAAAATTGTAGTGTCTCCATATGCGGGCAATGGTTTTTTTCTTGGGAGAGGGAATAGGCAGATAGACGCAAGAGCGATCAAAAGGGCAGGGAAAAATAACATAATCGTAGTTTCATCTGAACGAAAATTGGAAACAATTACAGGACTTGTGTATGATGTAGAAGGCATAGAGGAGGATTTCTTTGGAAAATATCTCAAGGTTTTGACCGGATACGGCAACTTTAAAATGATCCCACTGATAATATAGGATAATTTAAATTGAATACTAACATGGGTCATTCCTAGATGCAGAGAACATTTTCAGATCTTACAAAGTATATAAAGCGAGCACCCCCACTTTCCACATCATTTTCTGTATTGTTAATTATTTTTTTAATAGAATTTTTCAGAACATTCAATTTAACCAAGGCCTTCCTGTTGATCATTCTGACAGGTGCAATTACACTTTTCATTGATCATATATTGTCAAAAAAATTTAAGTCAAATCTGAATCTGAAGAAGAATGCTTTTTTACTGGCTATTTCAATGGTAATATTCTATCTCGTTTTCGTAATCTTCCAGGTAGCATTTCCCTTCTTAGTGACTCAAAATATAGCTATCTCTCTTTCATTCACTTCATACTTCAGATTTCTTGTTTTCTACACATATCTGTCAGATGATGACAGTGTTAATTATGTAAGCGCCCTAGCATTTACCCTGTCTTTCACACCATTTTATGTTTTCTATTCTGACTATACGGTGCTGGTTGAAACAATTATTTACGGCCTTATCTCAACCTACCTTGCATATCTTATGATAATTAAATCGACCGAAAAATTCAAGAGTAAGTATAAGGAAGAACCAAGAAATCTCATCAAGTTCTTCCTTTACAGTTCTACTAACCCAAACTATGCTCACTTTGGAAACAGATTTTTCAGCAAAATTTATTCGGAAAAGAGATCAGTTCCAGTAAATTTCATAAGGATTCTTAATCCTAAAGGCACTGAAAAGTGTACATTTGTGTTCCCGTATATTCATCCAGGACCCTTTGGGACGGTGGGCACAAGCAATCTTCCTGTGAGGCTTCAAGAGAAGATGAGTGGTATTGGTGGAGATCTTCTTGTTTTTCACACAAGTACAACAAATAACAACAACTGCTCAGGAGATATTGATATTGAAAACATAGCTGAGGGAATAAAATCAAACTGGGGAGGTAATTCCAGATCTAATACGATGTCATTCTTCACGCACGAGGAAAAGGACGGAATAATAATTGACGGGATGGTTTATGGGGATTTCGGTTTCGTAGCATTGAACCCTGGAGAAAGAAAATTTGATGACATTGAAATAACACAGGGCCTAGAATTGATGAAAAATATGAAAAGCAAAGGAATAATGCTAGACGTGTTGGATGGCCAAAATAATTTCCAGCATGCTGGAGATGCGATTACTGACCTATCTCCATTCAGGTCAACCATTGAAGATGTGTTTACAAAAATAACCCCTACTCATCCAGCTAAGATGGGTTATTTTCGCGCACAGATAAACTCCAATGCAATCGGCCCAATGGGAGGACAAGCATGCGTCTTTAGGATCGATGATAGAATGTTTGGAATCCTTTTAACAGATTCCAATAACATCACTGGAGACTTGATGAAAGCAATTCGGAAAAAGGTCAGCGAAAAGCTGGACTATCTTGCAATATACACAACAGACAATCATATAGTTAACCAAAGTGGACTGGATATGAATCCTCTCGGAGAGAAAGACGACATTATGGAACTGGCTGGAAAATTTGAAGGGATATTAAACAATGCAATTGATGACCTGGAAGACGTGGAATTCATACATGGAAGCGCAGATGTAAATGTAAATATGGGATCTGAAAACTCCTACAATGAACTGATGGATATGGTGTTTCATTCAATAAAAAGGGCTAAGTATATCGCCTTTACTACGGTTTCACTCACTTTCGTGATTCCCTTCATACTTTCCATAACTGGCATCATTTTCAAAATTCCCTTTATAAGATGACTGTCTTCTCAGGTAAAGATCAAGGATGGCGAAGGCAGTCAGGCATTGAACTACTGGTACCGCCCTTATGGCAATGCATGGATCATGTCTTCCCACAACAGATATGGTTGAAGGAACCATAGTTTCAACGTTGATAGTCTTCTGCTCCCCTCTGATTGATGATGTTGGCTTCATTGCAATTCTAAAATCGATTGGATCACCATATGTTATACCACCCAGGATGCCACCATTATGATTGGTTGCGGTATTTATGACTCCTTCTGTTAATACAAATGCCTCATTTGACTTGCTCCCTTTCATTTTTGTTAAATCAAATCCTGAACCAAATTCGATCCCCTTCACTCCAGGTATGGAAAACATGAGGTGAGAAATAATAGATTCGACAGAGTCAAAAAAGGGTTCTCCAATTGCACTCGGAACAGATTGTATAACTGTTCTTATGGAAGCACCTACAGAATCCCCCTCTGCTTGAAGCTTCTTTATCAGTTCTATTGCCCTGAGGTTTGCATTTTCGTCAGGTATCCTGCTTTCTCTGGAATATACATCCTCCTCACCCCTAAAAGAGTGATCCCTCAATTCAATGTCTCCCATGGAATCAATATAACTCGAAATCCTAATACCAAGAGTCAAAAGAATCTGTGCCGAAATCGATCCTGCTGCAACCAGTGGGGCAGTCATTCTTCCGGATAAAAACCCCCCTCCAGAATAATTCCTGAAAGGACCGTATTTCATGTACAGGCTTAAGTCTCCGTGTCCCGGCCTGGGATTATTTTTAATCTCGTCATAATGTCTTCCTATCTGATCCTGATTTTTCATTACTATTGTAATCGATCCCCCATCCGTGAAATTGTCTTTAAGGCCTGAGATAATTTCACATTCATCGGACTCCTTTCTTTGGCTAGTTAAGCTGCTCTTCCCTGGAGCTCTTCGTTTCAACCATTTATTTATATCTTCTTTATCAATTTTAAATCCTGAAGGAATTCCATCCAGTACGACACCAACAGCTTCACCATGGGAAGATCCAAATATGGTTAGACCTATCCTATCTTTGAATGTAAAACTCATAATGAAAGAGAATTTAATCCTCTACTTTATCCTATGTATGATGTCATGTTTGATTTGAAGGAAGACGCTTGGATTCAACTATTTTTATAAGCATTTCCAGAATCTTTCCCCTTATGATTGCTGGATCACTCGTAAGAAATGTTCCCTTGATCAATATGACGTACGTGTTAAGGGTGGTTTCATCAATTGCGAGAAATGGTTCTCCCTTTATCTCTTCAAATTTTTTAATCTGATTGAGAATCTCATTTTTTACCTGGTCAAAATTGAGGTATTTGGGAATTTCATACCTTACCTGCACCGAGGGTGTTTTTGATACTTTTCTATACGCACCCTGTGTCAGCACATTGTTTGCTATTTTAACTATTTCTCCCCCATCTGTAAGAAGGGTGGTATAATTTATGCTTATGTCCATCACAGTTCCAGAAAATCCGTTGTTATAAAGAAAATCACTCGAGAAATATTTTGGGGCTATTACCCCATAGGCAATGCCGAATTGCCAGGCATGAATCCAAACCTTATCCCCTATCTTAAACGGTCTTGTAACTATCAGCAAAAGACCTGCGAATTGGTTTGCCAGCACACTCTGAGTTGCCAGCCCAAGCACTGCAGCTAGAAAAGTACTTCCCAGTATAATGGAAGATACATTTATTCCAAGGGCGGAGACTACGGCCAGTGCAATTATGAAATATCCAACTAGCCTTACTGTGAAAATTATGGGATGAAGAGTAGACCTCTCAAGGAACTTGGAAAGAAATCTACTCAGATAAGAAAGAATCACACGGATAATGAAGTACGAGACTATGGCTATGATTATGGCATCTATGAACTTGGAGTACCCGATCACACCATTAATTGCTTTTGCGTAGTTGGCTGGTAACAGCGCAAAAATTTGTTTAAACGAGTAAACAACGGCAAGGAGTACAACTAGAACTGCTACCAGTGCTCCTATGGAAAATAGTGTTCTGATCCTTCCCATGGCGCTTTATTGAATTAAGGTTAAAAAATATTCAGTTTTAAAGCAATGTTGCTCTAAATTTTTCTAAACTTCTTCCAAGTCTCGACACAATTTCAGTCCTATGATCCTCTGCAGAATCGACAAAAACTGATATTTTTAGGACGTAGGTGTTGAGAGTAGTTTCATCCACGAAGTTTTGAATCTTATCATTCTCTATACCCATTTTTGAAAACTCTTCAGTAATGACATTTTTAACCAAATCAATAGAAACTGTTTTTGGGAATTCATATCTAAGTTTGAATGGCATTTCAAAGGTTCTTCTTATCTGATATGCTCCAAGTGCGATCAAGGAATTGGGTATTTTTATAACCACTCCACTGCTATCTATTATTGTAGTGTAAGTTATTGTTGTATCCATATATTTCCCCACAATTCCCTGTGAGTACAGTATATCCTTGGAATAATATTTCTGGGAAATCACTGCAAGTTGGGCGGTTAACATTGGACTAGAGGAACTCCATGGAAATAACCATATAACCTCTCCTTCTTTCATTGGTTTTGTATACTCAATCAATAAAGCTCCCAGTATATTCATTATTACACCCTGTCCCGCGAGTGCAAGAATAGCTGTAAGGAACAAACTTCCTGTCACTAGAGAAGTGAGGTTTACATCAAAGGCCGATATCACAACAAGGCTAATGGATAGATACATTAGAATGTTGATTAGAAAATAGGCAGCAACCTGCCTCGTTCTATCACCTTTGATAATCTTCCCAGAATAAATCAGTCTTTTAATCAACCTGAAAAAAATGATTATTGCGGTTAATGTAAGAGCAATATCTACAGTGGTAGAAATAATACCTGGGAGTTTTAGAATGTACTGAGAAAGAAAGTATGTGAACAGGAAAATGGCCCCAAATAGTAATGCCAAGGTGCTGGTATATTCCCATATCTTCTTGAGATTTTTATCCATGATCCATCCTTAGACTGTTGAAAGTACACATTGCATGATTGGAATGCATGCATTTCTCTTTTTTCCACTGTCATCCTCAGTTTCTATAATGTAAATGGATTGATCAATGCCGACCAAAGTTCCCTTGAAATAAAGTTCTGGTGTCAGTGACTCCTGATATTGACCCAATATGAGTGCCCTAACTTCCTTACCTACAAGTTCATTTAAATTCATACAACTAAATGATTGAATTGTAAAAAAATATTGTGTAAATTATGGTGTTACTATTGATAACAGAAACACTATAAATCCAACAATGACAAAATATGCAGTGTTTGTTACATTCTGGCTTACAAATTTATAATAAAGTCCACCCACTTCTATCAGTAATATCCCTAGAAAGAATAGTGGATATCTTAGACTTGCTTTCATTAGTTTCATCATATCAATCACAACCCAAATAGCACTGGATTCACAAACAAGTGTGCAGCAACTCCTCTTATGTAAAGATCTACAAGGAAGAATGAAGCAAGGCTCACCCATGCCATTATTTCATGGTGGTCGTTTAATTTTGTGACTCCATTAAAGAAGGACCTCCTGAAACTTTTCTTGTTTACAGGGCAACTGTAACAATCAACATTTCCTCCAGTAGCATGTCTGAAGAAATGGCAGGAGAATGTGTAAATAGTAACCCATAGCGTGTTCAGTATTAGAAGGAGCGCTCCCAGTGTAAAATCGCCCTTGTAGTCAAGTGCAATAAATATGTCATAGTAGAAGAATGGTAATATTGCGACTGCTGTGTACCAGAAGTATCTGTGTAGGTTTTCAAGCCTGAAAATACTTGTTTCTCCAGAATAAAGTCTTCCTCTTTTTTCTCCAGAAAGGTCATCCTTCTTTGAGACGTTGCTGAAATTTGTCACGCCGCAGGCAACAGGATGTCTAAAAAGATGCCTATGGTAATCCTTCCTGTATGCATAGCAAGTTGCCCTGAATCCAGCCACGAGTGGAAGCACTAGTATTGTAGGCGAGTAGAATGGATCTGTTAATCCATCTATGGGCTTTGATAGATCGAAAGTGCTCATCAAATATATGGCTAAAAGGGCAACGAATACAAATGACCAGAATCTGATTTCGCCAAACTCTCTCGGGAATTTTGCTATTTTTTCCATTTTTGTTTCTTCTTTAGTACTAAAAGACATTTACTGCACCACCTTTTCTTTACCTCTCCTATTCTTTAGAACCATCGCGATTGGATCGTATTTCCTGTCCACCGCCCTCTCCTTTTCCTGTATTATGGCATTATCAGTTATTCGTATGTGTTCTGGGCAAACTTCCGTGCAGCATTTTGTTATGTTGCAGTAGCCCATTCCACCCATATCGTTGAGAAGCTTTGACCTATCCAATCCATCCAGTGGGTGCATATCCCAGGATGCTGCCTTCACTATGTGTCTTGGTCCGAAATATGGCGTAAAGTGCTCCCTGACCACGTGACACACATCCATGCAAAGAAAACACTCTATACACCTCTTGAACTCCTTTGATCTTTCAACATCAAGGGGATTGATTCTCCAAGGTTTTTCTAAATTATCCCTTGGTGTAAACATGGGTATTTTTCTTGCAATTTCCCAATTTCTGGAAACATCAGTAACAAGGTCCTTAATGAGTGGAAATGCAGCCATTGGGGCAACATTGATGTCTTGTCCAATCTCATCAATTCTGGTTTTGCACATAAGTGAAGGTCTCCCATTTATTTCAGCAGAACAAGATCCGCACTTGCCGGCCTTACAGTTCCATCTTATGGAAATAGTTGGATCGACATGCTCCTCCACATATCTGACGGCGTCAAGGACAACCATCCCATCCACCTTTGGAACGCTGTATTCAACAAATTTTCCCTCTTTTTCGGTCTCAGGATCAAACCTGAAAACTTTTATTTTAACATCTTCGCTCATTCATACACCTCAGGCTTAACATATGCTTTATAATCCTCTGGCATTTCCTCAACTGCTTTTGTATCGAACATCATTTCCCCATTTTCTCCACTCCATGTAAGGATATTCTTCTTCCATTCAGGATCCTTCTTTGGGAAGTCAGTTCTGGTATGTGCACCCCTGCTCTCCTCTCTCATCAGAGCGCATTTTACCAAAGCTTCGCAGGATACCAGCATATTTCTCAATTCTAAACAGCCCAGTAATCCATGATTGTATCGTATCAGGCCCTTTGTTCCGACCTCTGGAAATTCATGTTTGATCTCATCTATATCCTTTAAAGCGAGCTTTAGTCTGGCAGCATCCCTGACTATTCCTGCATTTTCGCTAATGGAAGTGGTAAGTCTGTCAATTAAATCATAAGGGTTCTTTCCATCCTCCTTAAAGAAACTCTCTATTTCAGAAATGACTTTTTGGACATCTTCGTTATCGACATCTTCAAATTTTGATCCTCTGGCAAGAACAGAAGCGGAGTCCCCTGCTCTCTTTCCAAATACCAAAATATCAGACAGTGAGTTTCCTCCAAGTCTGTTTGCTCCGTGTAATCCTGAAGCAACTTCTCCGGCTGCAAATAAATTCTCAATGTTGGTCCTTTCCGTTTCAGCCTCAACCTCAATTCCACCCATCATATAATGAACTGTGGGTGCAACTTCCATTTTTTCCTTCGTTATGTCCACTCCAGCAAACTCCTTAAATTGCTGGTACATGGCTGGTAATTTGTGTTTTATGAAATCTGATCCTTTATGGGTTATGTCTAGATAGACTCCTCCGTGTTCTGTTCCTCTTCCTTCGGTAATTTCCTTGTAATTTGCTCTGGCCACAACGTCCCTTGCATCCAGTTCTTTTTTCTGTGGTGAATACTTAAGCATAAATCTTTCTCCCTTGGAATTCAGCAATATGCCCCCTTCTCCTCTAACACCCTCTGTCACAAGTAAACCCCTTACTCCGGGTGGATATACCATTCCCGTAGGATGGAATTGGAACATTTCCATATCTCTGAGCAAAGCTCCTGCCCTGTAAGCCATACCAAGTCCATCGCCTGTAGATTCCCATGAATTTGAAGTAATCTTGTATATCCTACCTGATCCACCTGTCGCAATCACAGTTGCCTTTGCCTTCAGCAAATATAACTTCCCGGTGTTCATTTTTATTCCTACCGCACCGGCGATCTTCTTGTTCTTTACAATAAAGTCTACGATGTACATCTCATCATGGAACTCTATATTCCTATGCAAAACCTGATCCTCAAGAGTTTTAATCAATTCAAGCCCAGTTCTGTCTCCCACATGTGCCAGTCTTCTATATGTATGAGCTCCAAAGGCTCGTTGCATTATCCTTCCATCTGGCGTTCTATCGAAAAGGGCACCATATCTCTCCAGTTCCAGGACTCTTTCGGGTGCTTCCTTCCCAAGAATTTCAGCCATTTTCCAATTTGAAATATAAACTCCTTCTTCTATAATATCGCCGTAATGCACTGTCCAGTTATCCTTTGGATCTACATTTCCAAGTGCAGCAGCAATTCCTCCTTCTGCCATTACCGTATGAGCCTTCCCTAAAAGAGATTTAGTCACAATAACGGCCTTTAATCCCGCGTCATTGACGGAAATTGCTGCCCTCATTCCTGCACCTCCAGCTCCAATAATCAGAACATCTGCTTCTATGGTTTCATATTTCTCATCCATCTTAACACTCCCAGATATTATGCGTATTCCTTCATTAGTATAAATTTTTTATAAGATTATTATAGGTGAACACGTTTTGAGAGTTTAAAAAATCTCTAATTTTTGTGAATGTAGGTAACAGCATAATGTTCCCTGAAGAAGATTATGTCACACAATTCATAATTAAATTTTTGGAAAATGTTTTCGATATCCTGTGGGGAAAGTTTCAGACTTTTCGGAGGTCCCATATCGGAATCCTTTTTGAATTCAATCAACGTGAAATAAGGTTTAGTTCCTTCGGTAAATTTTTTAACAATTTCCTCTTTACACGGAAAATCATGGAAACTAGTAGAGAAGAAAATTCTATCACCAATTGGTAAATCCTGAGATTCACAGATATCCATTATTAATGGTACTACATTTTTAACCCGTTCGTTTTCAATTTTTCTCTTCTCCAATTCATTTCCACTCTTACTCTTATCCAGAGAAACCACGTTTTTACAATATTTGGAGAATTTTATCGAGTAGTAACCATCTCCTGACCCAACATCTATAATGGTTTCATCCCGCTTGATTTTCATGAATGAAATTAATCTGTCCATATCGATTAACTTTTCTCGCATCTCCCCTATTCTTTCATAACTGGCTTCGTCCCACTGATGCTCATGGTGATGCTCATGTTGATCCTTTTCATGCATAAATGTTCAGAATGTTAATCCTTAAAAAGTTTACACTTAGAAATTAATTTTTAAATAAACCGTTTGTTCAAAAACAGATAAGACTTAAACAGAATTTATTAATCAATTTACAAATACCCTAAAAGATGCTTTTTTCAAAATTCTGCGATAATCTTGAGAGAATTTCCTCCACAAAAAAGAGATTGGAGATCACTCAATTCTTAAGCGAGCTTTTTAAGGAATTTCCAGAAGAAAGTGGCACTGTATCGTTCCTTGTTCAGGGAAAAATCGCTCCTGATTATGAAGGTATTGAGCTTGGGGTATCGGAAAAAAGCATGATAAAGATACTTTCTGGATTGAGCGATAAGACCGAAGAAGATATTTTTAAAGCCTTTGCAAAAACTGGAGACTTGGGGGAAGTGGTATTCGAAGTTCTGGGGAAGAGCAAACAGACAACTTTTTTCATGGAGGAACTTACGGTTGAAGAAGTTTTTAGACTTTTGAAAGAAATTGCGATGAAAAAGGGTTCAGGAAGCAGTGAAATAAAGGAGGCTCTAATCAAGAACATGTTCATCAGATCGAACAATATTGAAGCCAAATATCTAACAAAAATCATCCTGGGAAAACTAAGGCTGGGTGTATCTGATGCCACAATAATTTCATCCCTCAGGATGGCTTTTAGACCGGACCTTGAACAGAGCAGCATTGAAGATACTTACAACTTCCATCCAGATGTTTCTTATCTTGCAGAAATTTTAAGGAGTGGAAAAAGCTTGGAAAATCTTGGGCCGACTCCATTTATACCAATGAATGTCATGCTTGCAGAAAGGCTTCCTTCGCTGAACTTGATTATTGAGAAACTTAACGGCAAAGCCTCCTTTGAGTTTAAGTATGATGGATTAAGGTTGCAGATTCATAAAGTTGGAGAGAAGGTAAAAACATTTTCTAGAGGAAGGGAAGATACAACATCGCAGTTTCCGGAAATTATTGAAGCGGTAAAGCAAATGAAAGTCGAAAGTGTTATACTTGATGGAGAGGCGGTTCCAATGAATCTTGAAACTGAAGAGATATATCCTTTTCAGAATATTTCCAGGAGAAGAGGAAGGAAGTATTCAATGGAAAAGATGCAGGAAGAAATACCTATTGTAGCATTTCTTTTTGATATTGTCTACCTTAACGGTAAACAGTTAAATCGAATTCCATACATTGAACGTAAGAAAACACTGGAAATGACTATCAAAGATAGTGAAAGGCTTAAACTTGCGAGCCAGATCATAACAGAAAGCGAATCTGAGGCAGAGGCATTCTTCGAGTCATCAGTATCCTCCGGCTGCGAGGGAATCGTTGCAAAGAGTGTGGATGATAATTCTATCTACAGGGCTGGGAGTCGGGGATGGCTGTGGATTAAGTTCAAAAGAGACTACAGAACCGAAATCAACGATACTCTCGATCTTGCCGTAATTGGGGCATTCCACGGTCACGGAAGGAGAAAGGGATTCTACGGAGCTTTACTTCTGGCTTCATATAACGGGGAAAGAGACATGTTTGAATCCGTATGCAAATTGGGTTCTGGTTTCACAGATGAAAATTTGGAGGAATTGCGTCCCATGTTTTCATCCATGGTGGCCAAAGAAAAGCCAAATAACGTAGATTCCGAAATGAAACCTGATGTTTGGATTTATCCTGAAAAAGTAATTGAAATCAAGGGTGCGGAAATAACCTCCAGTCCTATACACAAATGTGCCAGGGATCTAAATGGTTCAAAGGGCCTAGCTGTCAGGTTTCCACGATTTACCGGAAATTGGAGAAATGATAAAAAAAATAGTGAATGTACAACTTCAAGCGAAGTTTTTGAATTATTTAAAATGCAACAAAAAACAAGTTACAAGGATGAGAGCAATTAATCGCTTTCATCATTGTTTCTGTAGTTATCTCTGGAGTTAAAATCTCTTCTTCCTGAATTTCCCCCAAAGCCGCCTCTTCTGTAGCCGCCTGGACCTCTTCTGAAGTTAGTGTTTTCATAAACCTTTTCGCTCATGTCATTTTCACTGTTTACTTCCTCAAGAGTTTCCTCGCTTTCATTGAGGTTTCCATATTTTCCAACGTTTAATCTCATCTGGCCTCTGACCAGTGAAATGTACCCATTGTCAACATGAAGCATTGAACCATCCTTTACTGATGATGCCTGCTCTCCCCATAGTGATAGCTTAATCTTTCCAGTGTCATCGGCAATGACAACCTCTGTTACTGATTTTGCCTCTCCAAATCTGGTGTTTATCTCTTTTGGCTCGCCGATCTCTAAAACCTTTGCAAGAACGTTTACTCGTCTTGACTCGGGAGTTAGTTCCTTTATTTTGGTAATTCCTTCCATATGGTTTCGTCCCGTCCTTTCAGACACAATAGTATGACTTACTGATATAAAAAATAATATGATAATTCTTGATTTAAATTTTTAAATTTCTTAAAATCGACCTCAACCACGGTATTACTTCAAGAAAAAAAGAAGGACCATGGTGTGCGAAGAAGTCTAACTTTCCCGGTGTGCAAAATATAAGATCATCTCTAAAAGCATCAGTTCGAGACAGGGGGGTATTGGATATTCTACTCTTAGCATCCTCTTTCTCTATTCCTCTGTACATTTTACCTTCAAATATCAATATCTGTGGATTGAAATTCAACACCTCATTATAATCCGGAGTTAGCCACTCTTTTGTAGTTTTATCATATGGCGTTTCCAAATTGAAATAATTCAGTGTTTTGGTGATATAACTTAGATTGCCGAATGAAACTGGTCCACCTAGGTCTATTTCAAGATATGCTTTTATTAATGGGAATCCTAGCTCATCCAGGTTTGCAACATCTAACATTTTCTTGATAAGCTTATCTGCTTCTCTGGTTTTACTTAAAATGATTCCCAATCTGCTTACCATGTCCAGTATCCCAAATGGAGATGATGGCAGTTCTATTTCGAATACATTAAATTTTTCCGATAACTTCCTCGAAAGCTTTTCCTGATAACCGGAGATAGTCAAAACGAGTTCAGGTTCTAACTCATTGACCAATGTCTCATTGTATGTACTGTAACTTCCTATTTTTCGAATTTTCTCAACACTTTCAGGTCTCCTGCAAAATGCGCTGACACCCTTTAATTCAGTCTCCATTCCCAATAAGGAAATTATCTCTGTAATCGATGGATTTAAGGAAATCATTCTTTCAATTTTTTCAGGGATTTCAACCCATCTTCCCTGAAAATCTCTTAGCTTAACCATTTAGAATGTAATGGGAACGAAACCTTCCTGAAGTGCTTTTGCAAGAACCTCTCCCGCTGGCTCAAGTTTTACATCTTTTGATATCAGTCCATCTTCTATTTTTTTGTTTTGTGCTATGAAAATGCACGCTGTTTTGTATATACCCGCATCGGATGCTTCCTTCAGCATCTGATCAATCATTTCGTCACCTTTCGCAATCATTTCCTCTGATGGCCCAAAAAATAAGACTCTTACATCAGCAACTCTTTTTTTAACCTTCATATTGATTGCCATTCGCAAGCCCGTCAGAGCTTTTTCCTTCTGTTCGACACCACTACTGATTATGAATATAATTTTAGTTTCAGTCATAGGAAAACATTATACTGGCATATAAAAAATCTCTTAGCTTTTTAATATAGATCGAAACAAAAAGAGAACTTTGTTGAAATTTAATATAGTATAAAATTCATCCGGTATTATATGGCAATAAAGACTAGATTTCAATGCGTATCGCATCCAACCTTTGGAATAGTTCTTCTTGGTGGGCTTAAAGATAAGGAAGAAAGATTGCCGTTTCACAATTCAGCCGGATTATGCTACTCTCTGGAGTCAAGTGAATCTGTGGCCAGAACTACCATGTCAGTCTCGGAAGAATATATGGAGAGCAAGTTAAACGGGGAAAAAATAGATCCAAATGATAGTAGATCTCCGTTCAAGATGATAGAAGAATACAAAAGTGAAATACTGAAAAAGTTTTCAGGAAACTATATATCTGTAATCTCCAGTAATGAAAATATTATCAGCGGAAGTTCGGACGCCGGAGCTGCTGCTCTAGGGAAATGCATACAGACATCATTAGAAAATGTTAGTCTTGCCAGACTAGAACGCAACATGCGTAAAGTTTCTGAAAGCGCCGGAAGAAGTTTCTACGGCGGGTTAACTGTAACTGAGGGAACCGACAATCCGGTAACAAAGCAAATATTGGGACCAGAGAAATTTTCCAACTACTATGTGTTAAGTGCGGTTTTTCCACATAAAAGAAAACCTTCAGATGATATACACTTCAATCAGCCCAGATCAAATTATTATCCTACAAGAGTTAAAAACGCGAATAAAAGAGTGGAATTGTTAAAGCAGTTGAGTCTGCAAAGTAATATAAAATCAATATGGGAACTGGCGATGCAAGACACAGATGACTATCACTATCTTAATTCATTAGTTGACGTTCAAATAGTAACAGATGAAATGCAATCTCTTATGGATAACATCAAAACAGAAAGGAAAAAGAAGTGGCTCTCATACATAGTGACCGGAGGGAACAGTGTATTCGTGATAGTAGAGAAGCAAAATTTGGAATATGCGATGTCAGTAATAAAAAACCACACCAACACGATTAAAGTACTCACCATTGTAGGGGGCGCAAAGGAAATAAAATTAAATGTTTAAAATGGTTAATTAGAAAAGGATAAAATATATGATTGCATTGAGTTCACATAATGGCGGATAAAAAGGACGGCTTCCAATCTGGAGCAGGTTTAATCAGGTATTTCGATGAAGAAGAAATAGAAGGACCAGCACTCGATCCAAAATTAGTTATCTACATTGGAATTGCAATGGCCGTTGTAGTAGAATTAGCAAAAGTTTTCTGGCCGCTTTAAAAATTACTCTTCCTGAATATAGCAATAGAATCTTCTTCTCGTGTCAGTGAGGCATGGTTTTACTTTTATGAGATCTTCCTCCCTTAAGTGCTTCAAAGAACCCATTAATGCCCTTTTGGAAAGTCCAGTTTCCTTCATTAAAGTTTTTACATCTGCTATTTTTATGTTCTTCAAAGTTAAGAGTATAAGTCTTGAAGAAGGCGTCAGTTCTTTAAATTTCTCTTCGGTTAACGTAAACCACCCATTAGTTCATTGGTATAAATTTTACTTCAAAATTATGCGAACTCCAATGTGGAAATAACTGGATATTATTATATTTTTAAATCCTTTTTAATCCTGCAATATTCCAAAATTAGTTTATGTACGTACACATAACAAAGATTTTTATACAGAGTATTACTAAATACTCTCATACATGAAGGATGTCAGAAAGCCTGAAAAAGCTGTAAGTGAGATCATAGGTGCAATTCTTTTATTTGCCATAGCCAGTGTGCTGCTCACAAGTTTCATACTTTGGTATGTTCCCAGCACTGGCACAAACAATGATCTGACCTATCAGGGAAGTACTCAAAGTGCTTTTTCGTCGCTGGACTCAAAGTTACTAGATCCAAGTAACACTCCAGGAAGTTCAATTTCGCAAAGTTTCCCCATCGGCATTAGTGGAACTCCACCTTTTACCCCAACTCAAAGTACGAACCTTTACTACTCTAACAATTTTAATGCCTCATTAAGTTACAAACTCAAAGTTAATTATACAAATGTTGTTACGAACAAAACGGTTAATGTGGCTGCTTGCGCAAATGCAACTACAAGTAATATTCTAAATAATAATTATGTAGATCAGCAATTTAAATTTGCCATAAATTTTCAGGAGACTGGTCTACCCGCTGGGTATTACTGGACCGTAACTCTAGGGGGAACACAAAAGTCAGGTAGTCCGGTTGCTTCCAATATTCCAAATATAGTTTCATTTAGCTTGCCAAGAGGTTCCTATAGTTACAGTATATTCTCTGATAATCAAACAGTTCTCCCTAGTCCATCTGCGGGAACTGTAAAGGTCACAGATCAAGAAACAACCTTAAAAGTGGAGTTTTCCAATTCAACAGCACTTCAAAAGAGTGTGGTTGCATCGGCCTTCGGACCTACAACGGAAGTAAATAACATAAATTCAGCAAATTCTATAGGAATTATATGTAACAATAAACTTACTAAAATAACAGATGAAAATTATTGGCTTAATAATACTGCATTAAAAATGGGAACTGAAAATTATTATCCACTGGCTTCGCAGCAATTCTGCGCTAATAAAAACACTCCAGTAAGTTATTTAAAATTTTATTTGGAACCAAATACAAACTTCTGTAAACAAGTAGTTCAAGGAAACGCCAGTTTGTTTACTGAAATCTCTACTTCTCCTTTTTCCACAAGTTCCATCTTTGCATTTAATTTTACAAATGTCAGTCACTCCCACGGCTCAAGCGAATACACTTCTAGCTCAATTCCAATAAACGCCACCCTTAAAAACCCAAAAAAGGGCGAAACTATATATCTCAATCCTACAGGTTCTGATAAAACATATTACATAAACTTCTTTGAGGCAGTAAATGAATCAGCCAATAACTATCCAAAGAATGTAAACAATGTTAAGGGGTTTCTGAAATTCGATAATCAAAACTCTGGATATGGATATGGACCAAACGAATTCATAGGAACAATTTCAAATCCTACAACCTTCTCTAACACTGGAGTTTCATACTACTATGAGGCCACTGTCAGTGCAGAAGGATGTAGTATTAATGGACATTCAAATCAAGCAATACAAACAGACTTTTATATTATCTCAGAGCAACTAATCACTTCAAACAGTTATTATTATTTTCTTTTAGGATATAATATAACGAGTAATGCTGCCAAGGGAAAATTAATAGTTCAACAAACAGGTCTCCCCTCCGGTTCCAATTGGAACTTCTATCTTGGAGGAAAGCATTACTCCCCTAGCACGACTCAACAGTCAAGTTTAACGATTTGTGCCCCTGCAGGAGAACAATATAATTATAGTGTGAAAGACGTAGGAAATTACGTACCTAACCCAGTAACCGGTTTCGTATCAATAGTTCAAGGGAAAACTGCCTACATTAATATAAGTTATTTTGAACCTGTAGGTTCACTGCCAAGTTATTGGGCAATTTCTGACAAAGGAATTCAATGTTTCAATTTAAGTAAAACTGCATTGATAAACTATATCTCTTTATTTTTGTACAATTATACAATCCCTCCAGGGAATGAGGCTAACAGCATTCCAACGAACTATATCCAAATCAACATTTTCAACCAGTCAATTCTTAACAAGGGAAAACTTATATCAAGTCGCATAATTAAAGTGGATCAAACTGGTTGGGTGCAGGTATTTCTTACCAATTCCACAATTGGATATAAGCCTTTAAAGTTTACGTCAGGAACGTACGAAATCTGTATTTCAGATGTAAACAGCACTGGGAGTTCAAGCTATTCTGGCGACATTGGATGGGGATTTGCGACTATGGGGGGATACGACAGCTATCTTGAAAGAGTAATGTCAAATTCTCTTAGCGGTGATATTGGAACGGTACGTGGGTCAACAGTGACCCAGTACAACTCTAATTCCCCCAACACTTGCACTGTCACTAACCAGACTTTTATGTATCAAATAGGGTGTTACAATGTCAGTTCATCCAGTAAAATTTTGCATTACACTATATGCCCCAGCATAAAGATATACGGCTCTATCAATTCAAAGGGTCAAACTCAGTTTACCTTAACAGAAACTGAAGTTCTACAGGATGGAATTGTTCTTACCGCTGGTAAAGGGGTTACTTATGTCACAGTCAATCCTCTTCCAATTAGGGTAGTAGATTCCAGTAAGCGAGGAATATCTCTGAGTTCAATAGCATACAACATGAGCATTCAAAAGGGAATTTCAACTTCTGTTAGCGGAAGCGGAAGCACCATAGTTTCAATGACAATGAAAAGTCAGACAGCTACAAATTACACCGTGGGGAATAGTTATGTTTTTAGTAATAAACTGGGTCCTGTGGATAGTATAGAACTACTGCGATACAACTACACAATTCACTCTTCATACGCTAAATACTGGGCAGATACACTTTACAGTGAACTACTTGGAAGCGGGCAAAACTATTCTTCATTTTTGCTATTCCACCATTTTAAATTTAAGCTGTCTGGCAGTACGGAAAAAGTAAGTATGTACGGGGGAAGCGTTCCGCTTTATTCAGTAAACTTTAAACTTGTAAATTTCGAGATAGACTCCATCTGAAAATGAACTGAGTAAAATATTTAAAAATTAATCAAATTCCATTTCAAATTTTTCATCGAAACTTTTCATTGATCCTGATATTTGTTTCCTTGCTTCCTCTGCGTTCCCATAATCACTTACAGACGTTTTCTTTCCTTCCAATATTTTGTAAGTTTCAAAAAAGTTTTTAATTTCTGCCAGCAGTTGTGGATTGACATCAGTGATATCGTTAATTTTTTTGTTCATGGGGTCTTTTGAGGCAACTGCAATGATCTTATCATCTTTATCCCCCCCATCGATCATGTGCATTACTCCAATAGGACGTGCCTTAACTATAACTCCTGGATGTAGCGGAAACGAAGTTAAAACCAATATATCGATTGGATCCCCATCATCATAGTACGTTCTTGGAACAAATCCGTAATCCGCAGGATACATTACAGATGAATGCAGGACTCTGTCCAGAATGATGCCTGGGCCTTCCTTATTTACTTCGTATTTATTCCTGCTTCCCTTTGGTGTCTCAATAACAGCATTTACTTCATCTGGAGCATTCTCTCCCGGACTGGTTGTGATCCACAAACTATTATTTGCCATGCTTAGGGATAACTACAATATTTATAATAATATCTTGGATGGATTATTTGAGTAAGAAGAGAGCAATGCTAACGGGGTCGTCCAAATATGGCCTCTATTTCTATAACTGTTATATATAACATTAAACTAAAGCCATGTGACCGAAAATAAATACGAACAGGTTTACAAAAAGCAGCATTACGGTCTAGTTGGAAAGCATTCAGCTGTAAAGGTATGCCATTGGACAAAGAGCGAATTAACAGGTGGAAAATCATGTTACAAGGGAACATTCTATGGCATCAATTCACATCAGTGTGTTCAGATGACCCCAGCTTTGAATTCATGCACGGAAAACTGCTCATTTTGCTGGAGATTTAACGGGTTTGACTCAATGCACATAGGAGACGAAGATGATCCAGAATTTATTCTGGAGGAAAGCATAAAAGCCCATCTAAAATTGATATCAGGTTTCAAGGGCAACCCAAAGGTTAAAGAGGAAAAATGGAAGGAAGCTTCCAATCCAAAGCATATAGCAATTTCATTAACCGGAGAACCAACTCTCTACACAAGACTTGGAGAATTCATCGAACTTGCGCACAAGAGGGGCATGTCAACATTTCTGGTGACTAATGGAACACTGCCAATGGTACTGGAAAAATTGTCACCGTTGCCCACTCAATTATATGTAACAACAGCAGGTCCAGATAAAAAGACATTTAATGAACTATTGAACCCCACAATGGGGAATGCATGGGAAAATTTCCAAAAAACACTTGAGTTGTTGCCATCACTCAACACAAGGAAGGTTATCAGACACACTCTTGTGAAAGATTTCAATATGCCATTTATAGAGGAATATGCAAAGATGGACAATATTGCATCACCGGATTTCATCGAGTCAAAGGGGTATGTGCATGTTGGGCAATCAATTGCGAGATTATCAATTGATAATATGCCCTCTCACAAGGAAATTATGGATTTTACCAAGGATCTCGGATACAAGCTTAATTATGAAATAGTTGCTGACAGGGAAGAAAGCAGAGTATCATTACTTGCGAAGGATCCTTCAAAGGCAAAGATAGACTTCGAAAATATAAAATAACAAACTCTTTTTTAAACCAATTAGCAATCGGGATGCAATGCTTGATTTTACATTTAGCGAGGAACAGTTACTTTTAAGAAAAACAGTTCGAGAATTCTGTCAGAGAGAAATCACACCGCGAATAAAGGAAATGATGAACAAGAGAAAAATTCCTAAGGAGATAAAAGACGGAATGGCAAGAATGGGGCTGCTTGGAATGGCAATTCCAGAAAAATATGGTGGACCCGGATATGATCCGGTAACCATAGGTATTGTTGCAGAGGAGATCGGAAGAGCAGATCCTACAGTTTCAATTCCAGTTTTTTTCTTGGTGGATAATGCCTGGGCATACCTACTGGCAAAGTATGGAAGTGAAAAGCTGAAAGAGGAAATATTGCAAGATGTTGTAACAGGCAAGAAGTATATTGGCATTGCGTCAACAGAGCCAGCATTTGGTTCTGACGTCGCTTCGATGACAACAGTAGCTGCAAGATCAGGAAACAGTCTTGTTATAAACGGAGAAAAAAGTTACATAAGTCTTGTCAGAGATATTAAGGAACAGGGAGGAGGGTTTGTCACCGTGGCAAAGACTGATATAACTAAGCCTGGAACCTCTGGAACATCCCTGATCTATGTGCCTTACACAGAGGATCATATGGATATTACCTATCTTGAAGAAATGGGAAGGGAAGGATCGAGCTGGGGCGCATTTAGGATAAATAATCTGGAAGTACCTGAACACTACATTATAGGGAAAGAAAACCAGGGTTTTAAGATAATACATGAAGGCTTTGAATTTGCCAGAGCACTCATTTCAGTAATAAGTGCTGGTGCAGCCTTAGAATCGATAGATAGGGGAGTGAATTACCTGAAACAGAGGGTTGCATTTGGAAAGGCACTCTCAAAGTTCCAGGGATTACAGTTTCAGGTCGCAGACAACGTGGCAAAAATGGAAACAGCCTTGGACCTCGGCTACAAAACACTGTGGATTTACGATCAGGAGCAGAGATTCGGTAAGTATACGAGATTTCAGGTAAGTAAAGAAGTGGCGAAGGCAAAGATGCTATCAACTACATGGGCTTTCGATGCAATTAATGATGCGCTTCAATGGCAGGGTGCGTTCGGTTACTCGAAGGATTGCCCTGAGGAATGGGCATTAAGAGGTGTAAGGTCCTTCATGCTTGCCGAGGGCTCAAGAGAGATAATGAAGCAAATAATTGCCAGAGAGACCATTGGCAAGGAATATATCTAGGCAAAACTTATTAATACACAAACCATTGATAACTATGAGATGTCCAGTTTGCGGAACTGACATCAGAGAAAACTCGGATCACTGCCCTATCTGCCTTTCAAGCTTCACAGGCAAGCAACTTAATTCCGATGCTTCTTTTAATCCTTTTCTGAATCTTGGAGTCATATCAATATTTATGTTCCTCGTGTTGTCCATAATAAACATCATCTATTCGCGCAATTCCTTTTTCACCTTTCCCGAGTCTATTATAATAATATCCGCAATTTTCATTTTCTCCAGCAGTCTTTATAAACTGGAAAAAGTCTATACAAATTATGGCGGGGGCAGTCAATCACTAAAGTATTCCAGCGAAATAGGGGCCTCATTCATAGGATACATCTCATTGATTGTATTTGGCATACTCTTTGCGATTCACTCAATAATCATTTTTACATCTGGGTCAGGAAATATATTTTTTGCGATAAATTCCTTCACTGCCTATCTTTCAGGGCTCATATTTGCCATTTTTGAAATCCTGTCTGCCATTTATATTTTTGGAATCCTAAAAGTTGGAAAAGAATTCAATAACCTCCTTCTTAGAATATGCGGGTTTATATTTCTCCTTGGGGGCCTGATCTGGGGAATATTTATATGGGTCAGTGGAACTCTCTTTTTACCAATTCTCAACGACGAATTTACACAACTCGTATTCGACATTCCATATTCAAACTATTTCCTGATTTCCGGTCTGATGATGATGTTTTTATCGTTATTGGTAATGTTAATATTACATTCACGAACCTACGTGAGGTCATTGCAATCCTGATCGACTGTTTGGAATAAGATTTTTTATAATAGTCTTTACCTGATACATCGTGATTTCCTTTGTAAGTATGCTCATCAGCGCGTATAGTGCAAAACCTGCTAGAACGATTGGAAACAGCAACATAAATGGATATGGCCTGACGTAGAAAGCGGAAAATAAAAATAAAATTCCAGTGGGCAAAGCAATCAAAAGGTGTATTGAGAATGTTGATTTTGTCCTATTTTTGTTTAATTTTCGGTGAAGTTCCTTATTCATAGCATATGATATCAATTGGCAAACGGTGAAAGAAATCGTCGCACCTTCAACTCCTAGTCCAAACAGCTTAAAACCAAATATTTCATTTGGTATCAGCACTAGATTCATCGCAATGTTCAAAACGATGGAAATGAGGGATATTCTTGCCATAACCCACTGTTTGCCCATTGAGGCTATTGATGAAGAGAATGGCTGAATCAGGACAGTTAGATAGGCTCCAACTGCGATTATGCTGAACGATGGCCAGTATGAAATATATGTTGCGTTAAGAAGGTTTAGGATAAATGGTGAAAGTAGGAAGAATGCCAGAACAAATGGCATGGCTAGAAGCGATAGAATTCTTTCATACTCTATCACATCTCTATCGTATTCCTTAGAATCTTTGGCGTTATGTGTAGAGAGGAGAGGAATCAAGAACATTCCAACAGGTCCAGAGAGGGAACCTATAATTGATACCATTCTCTGGTCTGCATAAAGGGCTCCTGTGGCTACAGCACCCCAGAAGAACTGGACAATGATTTTGTCAACACTCAGATTTATAATGCCAAGACTTGTTGAAAGGGAAAGCGGGAGCGCAAATTTGATGTATTTAGCATAATCCCTTTTCCCGCTCTTTTTGAAATGCCATGGTTTCCCAAACATGAACAAGATTACAAGGTACATAAAATAAGATACGTCGTAAAAGAACGCAAGAACTATAACAACATTAATTCCAATTCTTCCTTCCATGTGCAGCATGAACAGAATTCCAAGAACCACAAAAATTAAGTTTCTGAATAAAGATTCTATGAGCCTAGGGACCGCGAGTTTAAAGGACTGAAATGTTGATCTGAAGTATGAAGTTAAGACCGGAATTAAACTTTGAAATGAAAAATAGGGTATTATGGTCAAGATCGCCCAGAATTCTATTGAATTTTCAAAACCCTTCTTTAGAACATAAACCCAGATTAGAAGTGAACCTACGATAGCGACAACATATATCAGATTCAGAACTACTTTGATAAACACAATAGTGCTTAAATCAGCTTTTTTGTCTGTATCTTGTGAGACAAATTTCAAATAAGTTGTATTGAAACCTAGATCAAGGATTAAGGAAAGCATTCCTCCAAAAGCGAGAGCGTAACTGAGATATCCCCAGTACAGGGGACCAATGAACCGAAGTATAAAAAAAAGAGATATATATCCTGCCAGTGAGGATACTATAGTCTGAAACATCAACACAGGAGATTTAGTAGAAAGCAACTTGTCCCTTGAGCGTAAATAAAATATTAAATGTTTTTAGTTATTTGTATCTAATCGTCTCCTGCTCCCGGCGCTCCACCTGCAGGAGGTGCTCCTCCACCAGATCCTTTTGTTGCTATAACATCATCAATTCTAAGAATCATTACAGCAGCTTCAGTTGCAGCATCTATTGCCTGTCTTCCAACTCTTATTGGCTCAATGACTCCGGCCTTTGTCATATCTTCAATTTCCCCAGAGTAAAGATTCAGTCCGAATTTGCTCTTGCCTTCTGCGTGAGCCTTCCTCAGGTTTATCAGTATATCAATGGCGTTAATTCCTGCATTTTCTGCCAATGCTCTTGGGATTTCCTCCATCGCGTTGGCAAATTTCTCAATTGCCAGCTGCTGTCTTCCACCAACTTTTGTTGCGTAGTCCCTCATTTTAACTGCAATTTCTATGGCCGAAGCTCCTCCTCCAGAAACAAATTTTCCATCTTCGATAACAGCTGCCACTACATGAATTGCGTCAACCATAGACCTTTCAATTTCATCAACGACGTGCTCTGTGCCACCTCTTATCAGCAGACTGACTGCTTTTGGATTTTCGCATCCTGTTACAAAGGTAAGGTAATCATCGCCAATTTTTACCTGCTCGACGCTTTTTGCTTTGCCCAAATCAGATGCACTGAGTTCATCCACTGATGAAGCAATTGAAGCTCCAGTTGCCTTGGCAAGTTTTTCAATATCGCTCTTCTTTACCCTTCTCACTGCATAAATACCATCCTTTGATAGATAATGTTGGGCAAGGTCGTCAATTCCCTTTTGAGTTATCAGAACTGTTGCGCCCGTTTCCTTAATCTTATTTACCATTTCCTTCAGCAATTTCTCCTCCTCTGAAAGGAACTTCTGTATCATGGTAGGGTCATCAATTCTTATATTTGTATCAAATTCAGGCTTTTTAATTTCAAGTGCCGCATTCATAACTGCAATTTTCGCATCTTTCACGATATCAGGCATTCCTGGGTGAACCTTTTCCTTATCAACTATAATTCCAGATATCAACTGTGTGTCCTCGATTTCTCCTCCCTGCTTTTTCACAATCTGAACATTGTCAAGATCTACTCTGAAGCCCTTATCCTTCTTCTCGGCAACAGCCTTAATAGTATCGTATGAAATTTTTGCAAGTTCCTTTTTGCTACCTGATGCAGACTTGCTGCTCAGGGAAGTTTCAGCCATTTTGACAATTTTTTCCTCATCTGACATTTTTACGTCTGTGGCAACAGAGTCCAGTATCTCCTTTGCTTTCTCTGCAGCCATTCTGTAACCTTCAGCAATAACAGTTGGATGTACATTCTGGTTAATGAGTCCCTCTGCCTCTTGAAGTAAAGCTCCAGCAATAACAACGGCTGTTGTGGTACCATCTCCAACCATCTGATCCTGGGTCTTGGAGACTTCCACCATCATCTTGGCAGCTGGATGTTCTACGTCCATTTCCTTTAGGATTGTTACACCATCGTTTGTTATAACAATATCCCCTAAAGAGTCCACCAGCATCTTATCCATTCCTCTTGGTCCTAGACTGGTTCTGACAGCAGAGGCAATTCCCTTTGCTGCATCAATATTCGCCTTCATGGCATCTTTGCCAGTTTCTCTTTTGGAACCTTCTTTTAATATAAATATAGGTTGTCCTCCCATCATAGTAATCACATGGTAAAAATAAACTTCTATATAAATGTTGTTAAATAAGAGGCTTTGAACCAGAAAGGCAAAAGGAATAAGGTGAGTGAGGAGAAGTCCGCATTCAAGTGACTTGCGAAGGAGAAACATATTGAGTGTATTTCATCGAGGCGAATCGCAGTATTTCAAGTAAGATCGCCGACTGGCAAAGGTCACCAGTATAAAAGATCGTGAATTCCCAGAGTTCAGTCAGTTCAAACTCTTAAACTGTCTTCTGATTTTCAATTCTATATAGAATGATTGAAAAATTTTTAAATTATAAATAGCATCCTGTTGTGTGTCCGGTGAAAGGAAGGAAACATCTGTCTGCATTCTGACTTGTGGTAATTATATTCTGTTGCTGAAAAGAAAGGTGAGACTTGGGGATCCTTGGTCTGGAGACATGTGTTTCCCAGGGGGATTCATCAAGCAAGGAGAGAGTCCCAAAGAGGCCGCTGAGAGAGAACTTCATGAGGAAACTTCAGTTGGCAAAGAAGACATTCATTTTATCAGCAAAATTCAAATTTTTCACCCAGTGAGATTTCCGGAGATTAATGTGTATCCATTTTTATTTTCATCCGAAAAAGAACTACCAGTTGTGGTTGGAGATGAAATGGAGAGGGGAGGATGGTATAAAATAGGTGAGGAAATCCAACATCACGATGATACAAAGGGGGATTTCCTGGAATGGAATAATGATATAGTCTGGGGACTGACGTTTAGAATTTACTCCTATCTAATTCAAAATCATCTAATAGGCCACTAATGACCGTTCAAAACTCTGGTCCCCTCATAGGTGGGAGAGACTCTTATAACAAAGTCTGACAGGTTCATCAGTGATCTCTGTATATTCCACAATTTTTCCTTACTACCCAATACCAGAACAAATCCCTGAGAACCTCCGCCAAGGAGTCTGGCCGCGCTCGCTCCTGACATCTTTGCAGTATTTATTATAGATTCAACAATAGAACTGCTAACATTTGGACCCAAACGGCGCTTAATTTCCCAGCCCGTGTTGATATTTCTACAGAATCCATCATAATCATCATTCTGGGCGAATTCCAGATTCTGGCTAGAAAGGTTTAGCAGTTCCAAAAGATTCTTTGTTGTATCACTATCCTCCTTTGCACTCTCCTGTACCTGGGCTCTCAACACATCCGAACTTTCCCTCGTACCCCCTGTGTAGCAGATTATCATTCCCCCATCAAATCTTGAGAGAAACGAACGGTTTTCGATTAATTTGAATTTTGTTCTATTTCCGTCTGATTCCATGTACTTAAAACCACCAATCGAAATGGCATATGGGTCCTGGATACCCAGGGTAATCCCAAATAGGTTTTTTTCCTCTGAGTATGATTCCATTGCAAGGTTCAATGGATCAATTTTTTCCTTCCTCAGTTCATATATAAGTTTCATAAGGCCAGTAACTATGGCACTGGAACTGCCGAGTCCAGATCCGGGCGGGACTTCGCCTGTAATGTATATCTTCCCGGTTTTAATACCATATTTTTGAAATAGATCTAGGGTTTTCTCCTGAAAGCTTCGTCCATGGCTTTCTCCGAGAATAACCGTTTTAAGGAAATCCCTGGACGATATTTCCAAGGGATGATTGTCATCTGTGTAAATGACCCTCACCCCCCTGTCTATGGTGGTATTTATAACCTTTGTACCATGAGTCTCAAGGAATGGTGAGATATCTGTACCTCCCCCAGAAAAGCTGACTCTTAGGGGACTATAACATTCAACTTTTTCCACTGGACATCTATGTAATTCACATATTTGTCTTTGCTGATCTACAACAGCAGAGTGAAGATTTTAAGGCAGGTGGTAATTATAGCACATGGGTCTTCTCAACGAGGAACTTCGCCCGCAGGAGTTCAAGGATGTTTTTTTGATCAGACCTGATCGGGAAAAGATAGAAAAGTGGGCAAATTCCTGGCAGGAGGGAACACCAATCAAGAAAGGGATCATTCTTTCAGGTCCACCAGGATATGGAAAAACATCAATCGCATATGCTCTGTCAAGAACTATGAACTGGGAAATTATTGAAATCAACAGTTCCGAAGTGAGGACGGAAGAATTTATTAAAAAGACGGTAGGGCTTTTCGCAAGATATGGTGATCTTTTCTCATTCGAAAAAACACAGGGGCCAAATAAAGTTGCGCTCATAGATGAAGCAGATCATATATATGAGAGGGGATCGAAGGGAGGCACCGGGGAAACTGGAGGATACAAAGCAATTTCGGAAATACTGAAAGAGACTAAGATCCCAATAATAATTACAATGAATGAATATGAGGAATTTAAGAGAAAGAGAAGTTCGAGTGTGAACTC
This sequence comes from Thermoplasmata archaeon, assembly GCA_021806345.1. The sequence goes on from JAJZXP010000301.1 coordinate 81,025, forward strand.
AATTTTATCCTACTGTGAGACAGTAGAAATTAAAAAAATATTTGAGAGAAAAGGTGGTTTGGAATACAAGAATATACTATCTACCTTGGCAGACAGAATAATTGATTATGCACAAAGGAATGGATACAGGCCTGAAAGAAGCATTATTACAGAAATTATATCAAGCGATATACCAGATATCAGGGCAGCAATCAACGACTGCGAGGCATACATTTATTCAAAATCACTTAACCCAAGTGCAACAGATTCAAGGGATTCGACCACAATAATCTTTGACACTTTACGTCTCATCTTTCACGGTGATGAATACTCAAAAGTCAAGAATGTGATAAACGAATCTGACACAGCTCCAGAGCAATTGATTTTGTGGATATCTCAAAATATTCCGACCCAATCCAGAAATTTTTCTTCCATTATAGAGGCTATGGAATATTTATCTGAAATAGATCTTACAGACAGGAGGGCCCATAGATTTCTATATTTCAGGATGATGGCATACCTTTCTGATCTTGAAGCCCTGATGTGGACAAAGATAGAAGCCAAAAGGGGGGTGTTCATTCCTTTTAGATTTTCCAATTATTTAACTATGATGAGTAAAAGCAAAAAGAATAGGGGAACCAAAATGAAGGTTGCAAGATCACTTTCAGAAATCCTGCACATGTCAAGGGAAGATGTTCTTGCCCTAAGATCAATTTTCTTAATTATGAGCAAACTTAAGATCGACTTCCCCAAACTCTTTTTGGAATATGCCAATAAGCAAATAGATGAAAGAAATAGAAATTTACAAAATCTGAAATACGTTTCCAAATCAGATGACTTAGAATTTGGGGATTTCCAGATATTTCTCTCTTAAATTGCCAAGCTTGGTTTTACATCCCCTCACGGTGCCGCTAACACCAATAATTCTGTATCCATTACTCTGGTTTTCGACAAACCGACATAGTTGTTCCTTCAAAAATTGGTCTGTCAAAACAATAATATATCCTGTATCCTTAAATTTTAATTTAGCTCTGAAAACTCTCTTAAGTTCTCCTGAAATCCTATACCCTTCTGTTTCATTCTGGCATTGGATGGCAACGTATCTCTTCCTGATGGGTGAGCATTTCATTAAGTGGTCATATTAAGAATTTTAATAAATGTTCTCAATTACAACACCTATGTCCCATTGTAATTCAAAAACAACAAAATTATTTATTATGGCTAAATATCACCTAGCATAGTTCAAGGTAGAATGAAATGGTAAATCGCTCAAATCTATATGGCAATATTGCTGAAACATGGAACAATCCAAAAAAATCCGAAATTCTTATTTTCCAGCGACAGAGAATGATTGACTGGAGAAATGGAGGAGCAGTTGAAAGAGTGGAATATCCTACAAGACTCGACAGGGCCAGATCCTTAGGATACAAAGCTAAAACAGGATTCGCAGTTGTAAGGTCAAGGGTAAGAAAAGGAGGATCAAACAGACCAAAGATAATGGGAGGAAGGAGACCAAGAAGATTGGCTTATTCCAAGCTTACGAGGAAAAAGAGCATTCAATGGATAGCAGAAGAAAGGGCTGCAGACCGATACCCCAACATGGAGGTACTGAACTCATATTACGTTGGTGAGGATGGATTCTACAAATATTATGAAGTTATACTCGTAGATAAGTCATCACCACAGATATACAACGACAAAAGAATTTCGTGGATATCTGAGCCGCAAAATAAGGGGAGAGTTTACAGAGGTCTAACCTCGGCAGGCTACAAGGGAAGGGGACTGAGAACAGGAAGAAAGAACTCAGCAAAGAGTAGACCCTCAATTAGGGCCAATGGTAGATTAAGAAGATAATTTTTTTAAACATTTCTACTTGATAGATATTTTCATATGCCGCGGTGGCCCAGTGGTACGGCGCCAGACTTGAGATCTGGTTCCCTTGTGGATCGGGAGTTCGAATCTCTCCCGCGGCGCAGATATACTTGTTCTAATCTGATACTTCGGAACAGCCAGTTAGGAATCTTTATTTATAAACTAAGGTATGGGATTTAATAATATATTTTAGAGTAAATAATTATTCAATGTTCCCTATAGAGATCTTTACTGTTTTTATATAATCTGTCCTTTAAAGGAGGATAAATGGGAATGCGTATATTGGTGGAAGTTTGGAACCCTTAAAATTTCATTAGTCTATTCTATGAGTCTCTATAAAATTGAAGAATTTTGTCTCTTTTTCATTTCCATAATATATGGTGAACTCAAGAAATCTTGAATTTACTTGAGTTGTGTTGTTTTGAATTTGAACAAAAAATTTAGCATCATTGTCACAGACTTCATTTACCACGTATACTTTTTCTTGTTCACTTTTTCCTTGCGAAGGTTGAACCAGATTAAGTTTTCTTGCCAAGTAAAACACATCAACTATTTCATAATTGTGGGATTCTTTGAGTTTGATTTTACTTAAATAAAAAGTTTTTACCCGCTTAGATTCCATTATATATGGAAAAATTTCTATTCTTTTATCATCTTCCAAATCGGCGATTTTCTGAGGATAAGCAATGAATAGCTTTCTATAATGAGTAGAAAATGTTATAAAAACACTTAATAATAGTACAATGGCATCAATTATTATAAAAATTCCTCTGAAAATTATTCCCGATTCAAAAAAAGACCCAGTGAATATAACGAAGGATATAACAAGTAAGATGGCGTTAAGGTATGGGATCTTCTCAACGTTTATTACAAATTTTTCATGCTTCGACACTGTTGAGGTTCACCCATAGAGATTTTAAATCCTTTTCATCACGATCTGGGAGAATATAAGCCATAAATTTATTTTCCTCTCTACTTATGCTTACTTGAGTTATATAGTCTCTGTCTAAACCTCTTACATCAAAAACTATAGATTTCACATCTTCCGGCTTAACGTTATCTTCTATTTTTGTGAGTTGAACCTCATCACGTATTGTGTCACCTATTTCTACCATGCAATACCTGAAAATTAGAGTAAATTTACTACCTAACCTTATTTCTTTAGACTTAGGTTTTAATCTTTTAATGTCTTTTAATAAAGCAGCAAAAATTTCTTCATTTACTTCAATTTCCATCACAATTCCCTATAATCAGATTTTATTGAAGTTATTAAAAGCTTCTACGAGTCTTATAACTGAATATACTATTGCAGTAAAAAATTTGAGCGGACCATTCATTTCCCGCATGAACATAGTCGATGGCATTGGCCCATGGACATGCTGAAATCATACCTGACGGAAGATGAGAGCTACCGTATGCTCTCCCTCGCGATATCAAAGATCGAGAGGCCATTGTCGCAGAACTCAATCTCACGGGATATTTATTTCACGATCCAAGGAGAGAAGCAGATGAGAGATCGGATTTCCATCAAAGACTGAGGGGGAAGAGTCCCCGGATCGAGAGTCTCCAGGTCAGCAAAAGCATTAGTACAGTAATAGAGAACGTCGCGGACTCCTATGGCAGGTACATCACATACAGCATTGTGGACGGAAGGATCGTTACGAAGGCAAGGGACAACGCCATCTCCGCTGCGGAGAACAGAATGGCACGATTCATGCTGGGTTACAGGAGGGAATATTCCTCGTCGGAGTGCCTTTCTATTCACAGGCAACGTGATACCATTGAGAAAGTATTCAGGGTGCTGAAGACGGATATGGACATATTTCCATTGGGAGATAACAAAGAATCCACCATCTGGGGAGTGCTGTTCGTCTTCTTTGTATCGCTCATAATAAGATCGGGATTGCTGAGGGGAATTCAATCATCGCACCTTAATGATAAATACTCAGTGGAGAGGATGCTCCTTGAACTGGAGAAGTTGCATATGATCGAGGATCAGAATGGCATTCTGAGGGAACTGGAGAGAACAAGGAAACAGAAGGATATACTCAACGCCCTAGCGAGAATATCGTGGTGGTAAAAGCAAGGAGATCAGGATACATGGAAATTTAAGGAAAAAAAATTTAGAAGACTAAAAAGAGGAAATTAAAATGGTAGAAAATCAAGGGTGAAAATGAAAGCTTTAGCATGAGCAGCTTGTCCTATAATTCCACCTGAAGATGAAACATTTTCTTGGTTGAATAGCTGAAGTGCTTGATGAGGAAGAAAAGAATAAATAGCAACAATCCATTGATATTATTATGCATTCAAATAAGAGAAAGTTAAATCTTCAACTGATGTGGGTTATGCTTTCATGATTATGGGGGGGCATTAGGTTTAATGTATGCTGTTGGGCTAATTTTAAACTATATTAAAGAAAACGTTTAAGTTGATTGAGAATAATATAGAGATGTCAGGCATATGGGAGACAATAGGAATAACTTTAAGACAATAAGGTGGTTATAACGGGAAACGAAACAGTTTGGTTATCAGTGTCTGGAATAGGGAAGAAGGAAGTTTTGGAAGGTCTAGGTTTTGATATTGAAAAATCTGGGTTAATAAAATTAAATGGAAGTTATGTAAAGTCTCCTGATGGGGAGAGTAATTTGCACTATGATGAAGTGAAGGCAGTTGTGCCAGATTCATTGGTTTTAATTTCGGATATTTCAGAGTTGGAGGGGTTATCAGAAACCCCCTGATAGGAAAAAAATTCGTCTCTTATAATATTTGAAGCTTTAAAAAGGGCAGCATGAGCAGGACGTCATATGGATTCCACGTGAAACTGAAGCATGTCCTTGGGAGTCTTTCTCTCCTCTCCCTGCTTGCAGCATTTGAAGTATTCTCCATACCAGCTACGAATGGTAAAATAGATCTGTTTGGCTTCACCAAATTAATGGCAGGAGTCATATGGATTGGGGTTGCATTATTCAGCGGAGGAGTTGCCATATATCTGCACGAAGAAGAAAAGGGAGAAAATAATATATAGAAAAATGAGATTGATGACTGTGTACAGAACCTACAGAAGAGACAAAAGAAGTAAATTTAACCTTGCCATTTCATATATCATGATGGCTAGCGGGGCCCTTTTACTCGCATACGCTTTTGGCCTCATCTGAAAATAACAATTTCCATTTTCTTTACTAGTTTAAATCGAGAGATTTCCACTTTTCTATGCAAATTAAGTGATTATTAATATTCACCGCTAATTTAGAAAGCCATTAACAGCCCTCCAAGAATGGCGGATAATGAATGTGTCCCAGAGAATAAGAAAATTAGAGGTTTTAATCGCTAAATTTAAAATTTTAGGTAATGCAGTAATTTAATTCCAGATACTCATCCCGTCCGTGCTTTTCACGAGGTCTATATACTGATCGCATTAGTTTGAGGTTTTTATTTTATGTTACTGGAGTAACAAGAATTAATTCTTGCATTCTTTTACTCATTCGTTATTTTCAGTTTACATCGTTCTAATATATTGCGGATATCTTCCAAATACGGAATAAAAGTGTCTATGTTTGTATTATTGGGATATCGAGATTCTTCAAATGGGGTTAACAAGGTACTTAACATCATTAAAACGACAAGGGGAAACGCACTTGATATTAGATCCATTAGTGTTTTAATTGTATCATCAGACTCTTGTATATGTGAACCAAGATTACTCATCGTACTAAAAAAAGGTATTAAAGGTTTTAGTTTCGATTCAAGTTCATCTGTAAATTCTTTTGTTTCTTTAATTTCAAACATTTTCTCGCAAAACATCATGATTTCATACATTTCATCTTTTGATGGATTCCGATTGTCTTGCATTTTCTTGGCCTTTTGGAAAAAAGTTTTTATGTCACCAAAAAAAGGGACTTTTACATCATTGAATATGAATGAGTAATTATTGGTGAAGTCTTCAAGTTGAACTAGCAAATTTTTTCTCCAATTGTGTGTATAGCTTTTTGATGTCAATATTGGTATGCCAAATTTTTTTAAAAACAGTCCAATTTGTGAATTTGAAGAAAGTTTTATTTTTAATAATGTTGCCTTGGCCAACTTTTCGCATGCTTGCTGAAGGAAATATAGACTTCTATGGTATTCTTTTCGTTCATAGTGTGTTTCAAAGTCCAAAAGATCAGATTCAGATTCGTGAATCCATTCTAAATACTCTTTAGATTCATCCATGTTGCTATATAATTTGGATTGATATTATATTTTAGATTTTCCAGTTATCGGTTTAAACGCTATTGGGTATTAATGAAACCTAGGTTTAACTCTTACTCTAGGACTTAAACCTTTTAGGTATATTTTCGAGAGAATGATGAGGAGTTCTCATTGATTTGGATCAAAAAAGTTTAAGTCCAATTAAACTTAAACTAAACATGGGACCCATCGTTATAGAGCACATGGATCCTAAAACTGAAATGCCCAAACCTAACCTCACCGAAATGAGAACAAGGATCCTTAGGCCCAATGAGTCAATATCTTTAATGTACAGGGTTCAAATCAATATATCCACTTTTATTTTTAGCATTGATTACAAGTTCCCCTCCGATCTTCTCGAGAGCATCTATTCCAAAAAGAGATACCATTTCAAAACTAGTTGTGACTTTGCGCTTGAGATTTTTATCATTCTTATGTTTTACATCCGATATCTTGTCCGGATGAATGGCAATTTTTTCTAATGTAACGCCGTGGGGGGTCCCACCTTCAAGCAAAAAGTAAAGAGACACGTTTCTAAAAATAGGTGTATTCTTAATGGCACCTATTCCACCAATGCTTTGAGTATCAAGACCATGAAGATTTATTCCTAAGTCAGTCGCGACTTTCTCATTAATGGATGTTAATGAAGATCCCGTGTCCAAGTACATCTTTACATCACAGTAAGACGTTGCAATAGGTTCCATCATCGCGCTCTGCCTTATCTGCAAATGAACTGGTAGTGAAAAAAGGTTCTTGCTTACATCCCATCTTAAGAGTATTTTGGACATAAAATTAGAGAATCCAATATAAATTGCTGTCAGTAATCATTTCAATAAAAACTCCAGGAACATCTTTGTATTTGTTTACCAGTTTCTCTCTTGTTTTGGCATATTCCAAGATCTTCCCTTCTGAAATTGATACGTATTCTCCAACGTGAGACTTTATATCGTTATACATGCGGTTATAACTTTCAAAATTATCACTAAATTTCCTGAAAGTCTTAACCTGTTCAGGTGTTAGTGTTATGTTTTCCATAAGTTATGAAGTATAAGAATGATATAAACATTATTACTAATCATGACAATAATTAATTACAGTTCTTCGTACTTTCATGTGAGTTTTTCTAATATCCACCCAATCCTCGCCGATCTATTGCAATAAATATCAAATCGATCAATAATTCGTTGAAGAATAGTGATAAATCAACAATTTATCACTGTCTCATCACTCTTTCCCTTCTATAAGAGTCTGCCTTTGCATAGGTTATTTTCTTACCGCTGAAATCAGAGGAAGTAAGAGTCTCTTCATTGAACATCCTGATTATCATGTTACTTACCCTTATAACTGTTTCACCAACTTGCGGGGCAAAAGAACCGAATACTTATTGTATTATAATGTGAGATGAAACTTATATTTCCAATGAGAAATCTCATTGTCAGTAAACTTACTCCAGTCCTGTCGAAATGCTCAGGAAAATCTCAGAATTGTTACTGCAACTCTTTTCATTTCCAAATCATTATACATAAAATTCAAACGATAAAATCCTAGCTCCATCATATTTCTGAAACTAAAATAATCTTTAGCTTTTCGCTCAATCATTAATACGAAAAAGGAACAAGTCTTAAAATCTCCATCCAAAATTTGAAAGCAGTATATTCTGGAGGTCTCCATTTATCAGACATTATCTCATACAGATCACCACTATCGTCAAATTTCGAAAAAGCATAGGCTTTACAAAATGTCTCTTCGATTATGTGTGTACTTAAGTCTTTCAAGCCGTGTCCACTTGAAAAATATGCATGTGATAGTTCATGAAGGATTGTCTCCAATAGAAGATTTTTGAATTGTTTTTCTGTCCTGTTCTTGATCCTTTCCTAGCATATCAGGATGTGCGACTCATCACATATTTCATCTCCTTGAGAAATATAACAGCCAGTTGCAATGCTTTTATCCATATACCCTCCAATCCTATCCATCAAAGATCTAATCTTTTCATCACTTGGATAATGATGCCTATCTTCCATTGATTCCATTTCATAACCGTGCATAATTTCAGCACAGCACAATCTTCACAAGCATGTACTGCTGCAATGTTTGCCCATGGTTTCTTCTTTTACGAAAAATATGGAAACACTGTTTAATTTATCAATAAGGATGCGGGAAATTACCTTTAGTCTTTTTACACTTATATCCTCTATTTTGAATCCTGTATCGTAGTCATTAACAGATATTTCGGATTGAAATATATTATAGATGGTTTAAATATATTTGCCAAGAGAAATGTATACTTTTCCATATAGTGCAAGATAATATATAGCGAAACATACATAATTTTAACATGACAAGAAAGAAATTTCTTCAGTGAATTGCTGATAAAGATTAAATTTTTATGTCTCATTTTTTATGATACTTTTAAACGTGCAAAGGTTTTCATCCTGAAACAGATTAAAGATATCCACTCACTACTCTTGAATACTCATCTGTTAGGGTAGGATTCTTCTCTATAATGTTTGAAAGATACACGATGAAGTTAGCTTTTGCTAGTATTATTGTTCTTTCCTCTTCTTCATCAGTGCTTTTATCATATTCCTTGTATACTATAATCGCTGAAATTTTTTCATCTTTAGGCACAAAGCCTCTCTTTCTAATTGGATTCTGAATAGACTCCGCTATAAATCCTCCTACCCGCAGAACGGATCGCAAATTTTTGTTCCATCTGGTAACTTGTCGGCGCCTGCCATGTTCACAATGGCTTTTACAACTTTACGAGGCGTGAGATATTGACCAAGTTTGTTTTTTTCTTTACTCTCTTTGAGAAAAGTCTCAAAAAGTTTAGTTTTGAAGTCCTTTCTTATATTCTTGAGTGTGCCAAATGCATCATACTTTTTTAGAGAGTTAACGAAAAGTGTTGCCTGACTCAAAACTGGTTCCCCATTTAAGCTAACAAATATTGTTCCAATGACTATGGTTGTGCCATTTTTTCCAGAGGGGAATAGTCCCCTAATTTTCTTTCGCGAAAGATTTGCATATTGTTTAAGAATATCCTCATCCGAAATTCTTTTTTATTCATTTCCATTAGTGACGGGAAGTTGATGAATATGTAAACTGCGCCTTTTCTCGGTGATAAATCAAATATTATCCCCTGAAACTAATGACGCGTTCTCTTTGTTATGCTGTTGATCGTTTATTTCCGCGGTTGTCTTGTAACGATCAAAATTAGATACGCTTATCATTATAATACCTAACCGACCAAAAGAAAGCGTAGGGAAAACCTATTTAACCAATTACGTTTATACTTGCTGGTGTCTAAATAATGTCATTCATTGATCCCACAGATATGAGTATTAGAACGTTACTTATGCCTGCCCAGACCGCGTATAAAGTACCTTTGTATCAAAGACCATACGCATGGAAAGAAGAACAATGGCAAGACCTAATCGATGATGTGAAAGGTCTGAATGACCAAGAACTTTTTCTTGGTTCAATTGTTGTTGTGCCGCAAGGTAAACATCATGCTGGAGTAAACTATTTTGAAGTGGTTGACGGCCAGCAAAGACTAACTACACTTTTAATTTGGTTTTCCGCGATCAGGGATTTAGAACTAGAGAAAGGTAATGAGAAAAAGGCTAATTACATAGATGAAACATTTTTATTTTCTAAGGAATTCGAACGAAATGAACCAATATCGATTCCGAAGATTACTCTTGGACTTCGTGATAATATCGCCTTCGTTAAAATATTAAAACGCCAGAAGAATGCGCAAGAGAATCTGATTACAGATTGTTATAAATTTTTCAAAAAACAAACCTACGACTCTGATCTGATGGATAGATTGCTTGACAATATATACCTTATTCACATAAATGCCATGAGCTACGTCAACGCATTTAGATTGTTTGAAACTTTAAATGATCGCGGGTTGGAATTATCAGCTATAGACCTAATCAAGAATTTTATATTGATGCATCTGACTTCTGAAAACGCAAAAGAAGAAATTATCAACCAAACAATTGAAAATTGGAACGAGATATATCAGAAGCTAGGGAAAAGTGACCCAGTCCAGTTTCTTAGAAGGTATACAATGTCTAATTACAAAGGAAAGATCACGGAAACTAGACTTTATGAAACAATTAAGACAAAGGTACAAGATCTTGAGGTAGGTGATCTTGTTGAATTTGTGAAGGATATCAATTACAAAGCTTCAATTTACGAAAAGATAATCAGTGAAAGTTTCGGAGATGAAAAAGTAAACAATGCACTTTCAAATCTTGCCATGGTTGAGGTTGGACCAAGCTATATCCTTCTGATGAAATTATTCGCCTTTTTGGAAGAAGGAAAATGCCAAAAACCACAAATTATAGAAGTTCTGCGAATGGTTGAAACGTTTCACATCAGGTGGGGAATCTGCGGAAAAACTACTTCAAAACTTGATCAAATTTACAATGAACTCTCAAATGAGATCAGTGAGAGTAATCTGAATAACTTAGTAAATCTAGTTAACGAAAGGTTTACAAAAGAACTCAAGCTTGAAGCAGACAATATCTCCTTTGAAAGGAGTTTTAAAACTCGATCCTTAAAGCCTTCTGAATTAAGAAGCAAATATATACTTTGGAAATTATCTGATCCTACAGGCGAGACCATTCCAGACCTAAGTGTAATTCAAACTGAACACATTATGCCACAAACCCTTAGCCCCGAGTGGTACTCCTATTTAGGCCTAAAAACTGGAAAAAACAACGAAGAGATTAAGTCAATATGGGAAGAATACTTGAACCGAATAGGCAATTTAGCTATCATAAAAAATGAGTGGAATGCGAGAGACTCCAACAAATTGTTTGAAGTTAAAAAAATGGACTATATGAAATCCGAATTCGCATCAACTAGCGATTTGGCCAGTCTTGATATGTGGTCTTTTAACGAGATAGATGAAAGGAGTAATGAATTATGTCAAAAAGCATTAGAAAAATGGAGTTGGAAATTCTAGTACGGATATCTTAACTCGCAAATCATGACTGATAAAAAATTAAAATAGCGAACCATTCAATTGCCAATGGAATCTATGGTCATGCTGGACAAGATCATGGACGTAATTCCAGAATTTGAGTACCAAAGTTATGTTGGGATTCTTATTACCTTTTTTGTATGTCCCAATATAGGCTCTTATGTTTAGGACATGCGGTGAATTGATCTTAATCTGATTTGGGAGTATGCCCCGTAATAATTCGTCGTAATTCCAATGTTCAGGATTGATAATTTTAAACTTGTTTTCATCAAAAACGAATACATTTTACCCCAATATTATGGGTAATTCAATCCATAAACCTATCATCCACATTAAGATCTCTTGAGTAAACTTCAAAATGCGGAAAATAAATTCTAACCAGTGGTCCCAATTCGTAAAATAGGCCCTCAACACTTTTAATGGAGTTAAGACGAAGGAACTTCTGTCGCACAATCGGTATTCTATTGTCAATCAAAAGTTGTATTTCTTTCTGTATTTCAGTTCCAGTGCCTTGATAAGTATTCTTCTTTGATGAAGTTGCGGACCTAACAAAAAAATATGAATAAAACGTGGGAGTAAAACTATAGAATCCATTACTGAATTCTATTGGAGTTATAATATAACTATGACTTTCGATGGTTCCTTCATCAACATCTAGTTCAATCACGCTAACCTTTGTTCTTTCTGAGTTTGTTCCATCGGTTAGTGCACACGCACCCTCTAACACGGTTTTAAAAGCATTTATGGTTTCATATTTTGCTGTTTGCGGCAGTTCGACAGGTACAAATTCAAATAAAAAAGAATGATTGTCTTCGTCATTTTTATTTATTCCCTTTAAATCAAAAAATTCCATTTTTAATGCCTTAAGGACTTTCTTGATTTCCTCATTTTCTCTTATATATAGTTTTTTATCCATGCATTAACGAACTCTTATCTTATATATAAGTATATGAAAAAAGCTAAAAATAGTATTAGGACAATTTGCGATTAGTTCCATATCCCGACGCCTTCCACAGTTTTTGTCATGTCTATGTGCCTGATGGACTTAAGGAAATGGTTATCACGCTCTTTCATGTTCCATTCAACCATCAAAATGCCGATTTCCCGATATGTTCCAGCAATCTTAAGAGAGTGAAAAGCCCTGTCAATGCCGGTGCCTGGATTCATGACCGCATCCATGAAATCTGATTCCAGTCCCATTCTTTTGGTAAATGTCTCAAGCCATTCGTTGAAGCGATCAATCAGATTTTCCTCACCCTCATACGGTTCGATATCTCCCCTTAGATCCTTTACTTCCTTGTAGAAGGTCCTTACTTCTGGCATGATTTTCCCCGTGATTGATTCGTTTTCATTCCTTAAGCCCTGTTTCTGCCTGTGAAGTGAGATCCTGTTTCTCCAAGTTACTGTTTCTGTATCCATGCTGTTTCCCCTCTTATTGCTGCTTTTAGTGTTGCAGCGACACCCTCGTTCCTGAGGCTCAATAGCAAGCTCTTAGCCGTTCCTTTTATGCCTTGGGAATTATGGCCAGTTTTCCCAAACCATGTATTTATGTTCCTTCCATACATACATATTACCCGCTTTTGGGTGCAGGAGCTTGTCATTACTGTGTCGTTTTGAATGAGCTCCTGTTTTCCACTGTTTTTTGGCAGCACAATGGGGCTGCTTGTTTCCCTCGGAGATACCCTCCCCTAAGTTTTCAAAAAATGGGAATCCATCTAAGCTGCCTCATCGGAATTAGAAAGCTTCGTAATTTTGTCCCTATCTACTATTTAGAGTAAATCTATGACAAGATCAGAACCTTCAGAAATGTTAAAATTATTCCTTACCTCGATTGGAATTTGGCACCTTCCATTATTTTTCACCCTCAAAATCAACTTCAAGTTTTCACCTATTGGTTGTTTTACCAATTGCCCTTAACAAAATGTAAATGTACAATTGGAATATTAGATTTATAAATGGACCCGCTTGATTTTAAATATGCTAAATCTGTTGTGATTGAGCTTTACAAAAAGTCTCCTCTTAAAAAATCGGATTTTTATAATATTGTAAAGAGTCACCAAGCATTAGACAATCTTATAGATGCGTTGGAAAATAGTGGATATTTGGTAAAGACTTCAAATAAAGGCGTTCTAAAAATTTATACAATTTCAATAACTGGAAAGGGAAAAACCGTTGCTGAAAACCTCCTCAACGCCGAACTGGCCGCTGAAGGAAAACTTCCCCCCTTATCAATTCCTTTCTGGAACTCAGAGATTGCTTATCGATCTCTTGAAAAGCAAAGAGATCGCGTATTCAAAAGCAATCGAAAAGTACCCTGAAGTTCGAGGAGAATTGGAGAAGCTGGAAGAATTAAATCTGGTTGAAATCAATGGGAAAGGTTCTGGACCGCCTCTTGATGGGGGTTTACGGCCTTGCAGGATTGGTGGGGATGTGGCAAGTTTGCTAGAGGATATAGAAAGTCTTTTGAGGAATATGGGTGTTGGTTGATATGGTTAACAAGTTCTATGTTTCGCAATTTATGGAGCGGGTGAGATAGATGGGATATACAAAATACGAAGTGATGATATTTCTGGAAAACGGAAATCCGGTTGCTGGCGCACAGGTAGAAGCTTTCAATCGAAATGCTGTGCTTCCGTCATCGAAAAATTTCACAGGAACAACTGGTCCAGATGGTTCCTATGCTTGGGACACACTTGCAACGGGTTTTAATAACGATACATATGACTTCCACTCTTTTAAGGAAATAGAATCAATACTTTATGAGGCAGTATGGTCCGAAAGAGTAATGCCAAACAAACCTTATCAGAAAGATGTTACACTTCATACACAGCTTTTAAAGGATTTGAAAGAACTTAACATACCTAAAAGTATTTTGGATAAAGTAAATTCAGAAGATAGTGGAAAGTATATACTATCAGCAATTGACGAACTGAATAAGTGCATCAGATATAATCTCTCCAAATCTGCAGTTACATTATCAACGAGTATACTTGAAGGAGTGATCAAAATACACTTGACGAAGAAGAATGCATGGGATGAGTCTTTTGATAACGTTACTTTTGGACGTCTAATCTCAAAGATTAAAAACAAGAATATTGTTGCTGCAGGATTGATGAATAAACTTGAGGCTTTAAACAAACTGAGATTACCTGCGGCACATTTCAAGGGAACCGATACTACTACTGATGAGGCAAGAATTGGGATGTCCGTAGTGAAGGAATTTCTTTATCTGGCTTTTCAGGATTAATCATCTTCCTGATAGAATGTTCAGAAATGAATAAAATTCGTACCGAAAGGATCATTCTACTACTTTTAGTGTGTAGTTATTAGAATCTTCATTTTATTATTCAGGATTTCTCACTTGAATTTTTAATAGTTCAATGTAAAATAACAAAATAAACGCCGGCAGTGTCCATATCTGATAATAGATGGCAATAGCCTTTAATATACCAGAGACGAAGTATGATGATAAGTTTGCAATAATAAGGAGAGTAACTGCACCAGAAATATTAAATAACGTTCTTATAACATTTCTTATATATTCGGCGCCTGAGGTCATCCCTTCAATTGAAATGAAAACAGTAATCATCACAAAAATAGCTCCGAAAAATATGGAGTCAACTATTATCATCGCATTTGGAAGATTTGTACTTGAATAGGCATAGATAACTTCATTATGGAAATAACCCGTTAAGATCCACCATATTAGAATTAAAAATGCTGCAAACCCAATCCATCTTGGAATTTCACTCATTCGTCTATCCCCATCACAATCACAGGTATATCTATATCTGCTACTCCTATGTTCTCCAAATCCCACTTAATCTGCTCAAAGTAAGACACACCAGTGGACATCTGATCCGCCATGCGCTTCATTGGGACTATTTCAACCCCAGCATCAATTATATTGTGATTGTTGAATATTGTCATCTTTGCAGACACGTTGTATGCAATGAACGCACACTTTCCGAACTGAACCACAACACCTAATCTATTCTTCACAAAGTCCATCTCTCTGAACGCTCCGTTACCGAAAGGAAGCTTTATTCGAAATTCACGCCAGCCAAGTGAGTTAAACGTTTCCTTGTAAACTTTGTTCAGGCAAGGTGGGCTGTAAAGCATCTCTCCGGACATGGTCTTCTCTTTGCTGACCTTGGTTCTGTATTCCTCAAGATTTACGCTTGATATCACCTGATATATCTCCTCCAATTCTTGGGCAAAGTGATGCTCAATGCACTCTTTTCCATTTTTCTCCCTGCCAGTTGGTACGCATACTCTGGTTCCAAGTCTTCTTATCTCCAGAGTTCCATTAGCCATAGCCATGACTCTTTCCAGAGTCTTATCGATATATCCTTCATCTTTTTCTACGCTTATGGCCCTCCCGTTGAGTAACAGGGCTGCCAGACCGGATGAACCAACTCCCCCAAATGAATCAAGTACTGTATCCCCCTCATTAGACAATGCAAGAACTAGACATTGAACAAGTTCGATCGGAAATTGTGCTGGATGACTCGTATATTCCGAATGATTTGATTTCACGTTTGGAATTTCCCACATTTCCGCTTCCCAATCCTGCAGTACCATCTCCCAGACATCCTCAGGATTCTTTCCTAAAGGATTCCCGGAAGGCTTTCCGTAATTTTTCCCACGGTAATGTGTCTTTCCAGGATACTTCTGCGGTATCCTTACAGGATCAAGATTGAAGGTGTAATTATCCGACTTGGTGTACCACGAAATTGTTTCATAACGGCCTGAGAATCTCAGTGAAGCATGGAGTCCATGCCCGATGCGCCAAATAATACGGTTTCGCATCTTCAAATTGTTATCCTCTTTGAATATCCTGTAGAAGAAATAGTCTAGGGGGAAGATCTCCCTGTTGTATACATAGTTTCCGAACTCCCACGCTATGTTCCCGTCATCTCTGAGGATACGAGTGCATTCCTTCGCAACCTTTCCTTGGTATCCTAGGTACTCATGGAACTTTACCCTCTCCTCATACACTTTTCCTATGTTATATGGAGGCCAAGTCACGGTCAACGTAACAGATTTGTCTGGAACTGTTTTCAGAAATTCCAGAGAATCGTTCAGATACTGAAATCCAATAAATTATACGGAATGAATAAGCAAGTGGTAAAATTACTGTTTGTTTTCAAGGACTGCCTGAAAAGTCGTTAAATATAGATAGAATGTTATAGAAAGTTTTTAACCACAGTTTATATGCCTTCCCAATGGGTAAACTTTCAGCATATTTAATAGGAACAGTCGCCATTTTAGCTTTATCATACTATTACTTATCTCTCAGTTTTTACCCTCTTATCGGATGGCTTGAACCATACTTTGGTGGTGCGTTAATACTGGTTATGGGAAATCTCCTATTTTTATTGGGAAACCCACTACGAAATACTTTTTTGATCCCAGTTTACATCATAGTAGGAATATTGATCGGGCTGGGTGCCAGGAAGGGGAGAAAGGCTTTTGTCTCAACTCTCACTATTTATGGATCAATTCTTTCCATCACCGGAATTGCCAGCGTAAGTATGATTTTAGGCAATTTTTCCACGATAAAGACAATTTCTACAAAGTTAACCACCTCGCAGAGCCTAACAAATTATTCTCCAGGCTCCTTTCCGATTGCTCCACCCACAGCTAGCCTTCAGCAGATATTCGGCGAACCACTCATAGGCAGACTTCTCTCAGTTTTTAGTTCGATTTCGACCAGTGGAATTTCGACCTCCAATATTACGGGTTACATAAGCAGTATCATTCCTGCAATTACACGGGAATTTATAATTTATGGAATAGTAGATTTTGCAATAGTGCTCACTTTTGCTACATTGACGGGAGGATTATTAGGCAGGCTCATAAACGGGAAGAAGACTAAGAAATCAAGACCTTTAGAGGTAAAAGATGGAAAGAATATTGTGGAAGTAGCAATAATAGCTCTGGTAATACTTGCCATTGTTTTCTCATCCTTTTCCATCCCATTACACTCTTCGGGTGTTATGAGCCCTGTACAAAAAACCAGCGATTACCGGCTTAAAAGTGGCAATCTGTTTACATCAATGTCAAACTTGGGATATTCATTATCTAACAATACCCAACTTGCTTCCTGTTCAATCGCTGGTGGCTTTGTGAGTCCGAGTGGGAATCTATACACAGTATTCGGGGCATATGGGAACTCTACCAGCCCGGCTTCGAAGTATTCTAAACTCTTTCCCTCTGGTTCCCTAACCTTTTTGGAATATTCATGCAACCTCACTCAGTTGATAGATGGAATCTCGACTTTTCCCATAAATACAGGGTACAATATTTCACAATCTTTACCACTCCAAATTGCTTCGTACGCAGAGGGAGGTCTTATAATAACATTAACAGTAGGTAATGTAACAAAAACGAAAAATAAGGTTATTTCAAGCGATACAAATTTTATTTCAACCATAGGAGGTGCCAATCAAAACATACTCATGAGTATAAATATTCCAAATGGTGTCCTGACTCAAAGCTCATCAAATCCAATGAGTTTATTCATTGTTGGCTTTTTACTAAATCCCAGCCAGTTCAGTACAAACATGGAAAATTCCTATCCGCTTCTTCTAGGAGACCACCAAAATTTTGACCTTTATAAGAACGAATCCCTGAATCATATAACGAACACTGGATTGAAAAACGCAAATTCATATCTGTTTGCCAGTGCTTTCTTAAACAATTTCCCCCTAGTCTCCGCAATAGCAGGATCTAATTTCCTGGGCAAGTCGTTCTCTGGGCAGGCATCTTTCACCCTATCCGTCTTTGAACAAAGCAACGTTTTTACCTCTTCAAGCTCGATTCATAAAATTGGGTTAAGTAGAATACTTGACTCCAACACAACACTGTCTTTCAACACAGACAATCCAAGCCTTATAATTTCCGCTATACCTGAAATGATCAGTGCAAAACCAACAGTCGTGTATCACATATATTCATCGGAGAGCAGAAATCTAACCTACTTGAACTTCGGAAGTAATCTAAACTTTACTCAGGTTTCTGGAACCATACAAACTTCAAAAGTTGATTACATCAGCAATAACACATTTCCTGCCAATCTTTCGTGGAATGAAAGAACTGGGTTGTTAGGGAAGAATGAACATTTTATAAATATACAGGTAAAAAATACAGATAATGAAACCCTTAAAAATTTAAAACTAAACGAGTCTCTTATTCAAAACCTCTATCCTGCAAACGTTATTACACTGAAAGGAAAAGACATCATTACTAACGCGTCACTCCCATCCGGGAGCACTATGGATTTGAATTTCACAATTTCCACACCCAATGGGGGAATTTACGTTGTCCCACCGCCGATTTTAACATACACCAACAACAACACTGCAGAACTTTCGCTCGGTCACGAAATGAAAGTCTCCCAGTTGAACAAAAGTCTGGCATTCACATTTAATTCAATTGTGAACTATTATA
Organism: Thermoplasmata archaeon; assembly: GCA_021806345.1. The sequence continues at coordinate 99,560 of JAJZXP010000301.1, forward strand.
TCTCTTATAGTGCCAATGGAACTATTCAGCAATTAAATATCCTAAACACTCCTCTCTTCCAGGGACTTTACCTATTTGACCTCATTATAATCCTAATCCTGATTGCCGACGTAGTTCTCGAGATAAAAGCAATATCAACCTGGTCAAAGAATAGAAAAAATAAATAGTTCAGGACGCTGCAGTTTGAGTTTGGGGATATAATTTTTCCTCAATATATTTTAAAGCTTTCCTTATGATCTCCTTCTGATTTTCATGTTTCAGATAGAGCATCGCATCCTCAAAATTTAACCACACATATGCCTGATGTTCTTCAGAAGTTATAACTTTTGTAGAGGAACTGACTTCACTCAAGAACAATATGACCTCCTTGTGGATATTTTTGCTGTCAAAGTAGAAGTAATAGTCGGTTGCAACTTCAAACCCCTTTATTATCTTACAGGTTATTCCGCATTCTTCCTTTGTCTCTCTTAGAGCAGCCGTGTATTTATTTTCACCCTTTTCGATATGACCTTTTGAAAAATCTAGGTATCCATCCTTTTTCATGAGGAAGAGAAACTGAACTTCTCTCATGCGTCGGAATATGATAATACCGGAACTTATTTCATGTACCATGCCGGTAAATTGCTTATTATTATAAAATCTTGTTTTAAATATTTACATATATATTTTTTTTGCTGATATTCTCCAATATAATATTTAGGAATTTTATTTTAGCATACTTCAAACACCACGTAGTGTATGAGATTTTTGTCAATTAAAACGACAGTAAACAAAGTTTTAAATAAAATGTATCTACACGGTGGGAAGAAAACTCTAAGATCGATATAAACACACATAATTAATTTAAGTCCTAAGAAAATCTCCCTTGCAATGCCAGATGAAATAAGAGGGTACTTCACCATGGATGATTTTGATTTGACAGACAAAACTGTAATTTTGAGGCTGGACATTAATTCACCAATTCATCCAGTAACAGGAGAGATCATGGGGGATTCAAGATTTCGGTCCCACATTTCAACACTGGACAGATTGAAGAATTCCAAAGTGGTAATCCTAGCCCACCAAAGCAGACCAGGAAAATCGGATTATATCTCGCTCGAGGGACACGCGAAGAGAATGGAACGGATTATTGGTAGAAGAGTTCGTTTCTGTGATTCCCTTTTTGGCCCCTCTGCAATTCAAGAAATTAAGAAAATGAATAAGGGAGATATACTTATGCTGGAGAATACAAGGTTTTTTTCAGAGGACGTTGTTCTGGACTCGGTCGACAATGAGTCAATGGAAGAGAGCAATCTTGTCAGAGGATTATCTTCGGTTGCTGATTTTTTCATTAATGATGCATTTCCTGCCATCCACAGAGGACAGACGTCATTAACCGGTTTCACCAATAAGATACCAAATATAGCTGGGCTTCTGATACAGACAGAAACAGAAGCGATTGAAAGATTTCTTAAAAGCGATAAGAAAAAAAGTATAGCAATATTAGCAGGGGCAAAAATAGAAGACTCAATTTCAGTAGCCCGATCCTTCCAAATGAGAAATATAGTTTCTAAAGTGCTCGTTGGAGGTGTTGTAGCCAACGCTTTTCTATGGGCTACGGGAAAGAAAATAGGAAGAAAGAATGAAGATTTCATTAAACATAACAATAGGAACTATGAGGCATATCTGAAAATCTGCAAAGATATAGTGGATCAGGGAAAGAATTTCATAATCACTCCCACGGACTTCATACTTAATCCATCCCAGAGGAGGATAGAGAAAAATGAAGAGGTACCGGATGATCAAATTATCGCGGATATTGGACCTGATACCATAGCAAAGTTCTCCAAAGAAATAAAAAATGCAGGAAATATCTTTGTAAATGGGCCAATGGGGATGTATGAAATCAGCGAATATTCCACCGGTACATACGAAATCCTGAGGGAAATATCAAATTCAGGAGCGGTCACACTTGCTGGAGGAGGGCACACGATTTCGGCTCTGGAGATATTAGGGTTGACGCACAAAATAGACCATATTTCGACTGGAGGTGGAGCGCTGATAAGTTATTTATCAGGTGAACCGATGCCCGTATTAGAAGCTCTCAAAAAGAGCAGGCAAAAATTTCAGGAAGTGAAGTAATGGAAGATGGAAACAATGAAAATGCTGTAAGGGAAGAGTTGGCTTTTCTAGAATCGTATGTTAGTTCAACAGAAAAACAGATCAGTGTTATGACTCAGGGACTGGAGGAGTTCGGAAAGGCTCTGGCAGTTTTGCAGTCTAAGGAAATACCAGAATCATCGGAAACTCTGATTTCACTCGGGGGAGGCATTTTTGTAAAGGGAAAAGTGGAAACTTCCAAAAATGTTATGGTAGCCATAGGTTCAGATGTGTTCATTGAAGAAGACAGTCAAAAGACAGTGGAAAGAATTAAGGCCCAGGTGGAAGATGTGAGCAAGGGAATTCAAACACTTAACAACCAGAGGGCAGATGCTATTAGAAGATATGATTTGCTCCTGAGGTCTCTTGGCAGGAAAGAAGATAAGGATGTCTCTTAAAGACAGGATTGCAGGCATCTTCAAGGGGAATAACGGTGAGATAGAAGTAAGCAGATTCCGGGAAGAATATCTTGAGATTTTCCTTGAATCTGACATTTCCATGGATGCAGCTGAAGAGATCCTGAATAGGTTTGAGGCAAACTTTCAGCAGAGAAAAAGAATTACCAGAGAAGAGGGAATCAACTCCATGAAGGCCATTATGACCAGCGTGCTTGTGAAGGTCAAGCCGGCCAAGAATGTTCTGGAAGTAAATAAGAAGCCTTTTGTGATAATGTTTGTGGGGATAAATGGAACTGGGAAAACAACTACAGTTGCCAAACTTGCGTATTACCTGAAGAAGAATGGAAAGTCAGCGGTTATAGCTGCATCAGACACTTTCAGGGCAGGAGCCATAGACCAGATTCTTTATCATGGGGAGGAACTCGGGATAAGAGTAATTCATCAGGAGGCAGGAAGTGACTCATCTGCTGTTGCTTTCGATGCAATCGGTCATGCTAATGCAAGGAACTTAGACTATGTCATCATTGACACAGCTGGTCGAATGCAAACAAACAGGAATCTAATGGATGAAATGAAAAAGATAAAGAGAGTTGCGAACCCAGATTTGACTTTGCTTACTGTGGATGCAATCGCTGCAAGCGACGCCATGGAACAGGCAAAGGCATTCCTGAAGGATATTTCATTCGATGGGATCGTGCTGAATAAGCTAGACACAGAGGCCAGAGGTGGATCAATATTCTCATTGACACTGAATCTATCTAAACCGATTTATTTTCTTGGAATCGGGCAGAAACACACAGACTTAATGGAATACGATCCAAATTACATTATTAACAAAATATTTCAAAATTAACTACTTTATTGATGAAATCTGCCTGGAAATCTCATCTGTGTTCATTTCAGTAGTTATAAGAGGAATATTTTCAACCTCAGAAATTTTAATTGCCAGATCATCGACTCTGTCTGCATTTACATAGACCACAGCTGCCGGTTTTAGAGGATGTACCCTGATAGCAATCATTGGGCTTCTTCCCATTTTTACCTCTGTAAAAAATATCACTCTTTCATTGGACCATCCATAAAGTACACTATATTCACTGTATGAGAAAGTGAGGATTGCTTTAACTCCATTGACTATGGTATATCCCCTGATATATCTGTCCGTTCTGGCATTTGATACCTCCTTTCCTTTTATTTTGTTTATTATCGTTCTAAGATTTACGTCCCTATCATAATCTTTTATATCAATCACTGCCTCGTACGGAACCCCTGATTTATATCTCCTGAGGATGGTGCCTCCGTGCCTGTTTTCAATAACCATCATAGCCGCAACAAATTTTTTGATTGTTCCAATTCCCGGAGATTGTCTTCTTCCCTTTTCGTAATCACTTATCATCGAAAGGCTTACCCCCATTTCTTTTGCAAGTTCGCTTTTCTGTATATTAAACTCCTCCCTCCACTTTTTCAGGGTCTCGTTTGGATTTTCCGATAAAACTATCTCTCCTGCAATCTTTTCTTCGATATTCACTAAAAATGATTAAGCGATAATATATATATCTGTCGAATTAGACTTCGACATTAGATTAAATTTTTTGGCCGTGAAGCATAGATTTCATTAGAAGACTCATATGGCCAGCTTCCTGCATTCTCCTAACTGAATATTGGATCCATTTCTTTCCAAATGGAATATACGCAAAAACCTTATAACCTCTTTTTTGCAAATCAATGAGGTATTGATTTCTTATCCCGTTAAGCATTGCATACCAGACCTCTTTTTCATACTTCTTCCCTAATTCTACTGATTTCTCAATAATAAGTTCGTCGTGACTTGCTATGGTGAATATTTTTGCATTCTGATACATATATTCCATTATCTCAACAAAACTTTGGTTAATTTCTTCTTTGGTCTTGAAAGCGATGCTCTCATCCTCTGTATACGCCCCTTTTACTAGTCTGAAAATTCCTCCATCTTTTGTTAATTCTTCAACATCCTTCTTTGTTCTCTTCAAATAGGACTGCATGCAGAGACCAACGTGACCTGTATGAATTTGTGATCTGTATAACGCAATTGTCCTGTCAACAAGGGTGCTTTCTTCCATGTCAATCCAAACGAACAAATTTTTCTTCATCGATTCTTGAACTATCTTGTTTAAGTTTTCCTTAGCAAATTCCAAGTCAATGGAGAGTCCAATCTGAGTGGGTTTTATTGATACCTGAAACTTCTCATCATCTTGAGAAATTTTCGCGATTACGTTTAGATATGTGTTCACGGCATCATTCACGTCTTTTTTGTCTGTCAGTGCTTCGCCAAGGTAGTTGAAAATAGATCCTATACTCAAGGCTTTAAATCTGTTACCCCTATTGATTGCATCATCTACAGTAGGACCGGCTATCCACTTACCAGCTAACAGTTTCTCCATGAACCCATTCATCATACTCTTCTATTAAGATATGAGTTCCTAATTAATATCGATTCTCATACCTTAAAAACAGTTTCCTTTCACCGATATGGAGTTTTCTGAACAATTTTCTAACTGCTCCTGCATTTTAAATGGTTGGATGTGACCATTGCTTCTTTTTCTCATTAGTAATAAATAACTCATCCTGAAATTAACATACATACTGGAATTTAAACACTCGTCGTTAATCAATCTTAATTTTTTGAGATAAACCATAATTCAGACATTATCCGCAAAGTGTAATAGAAGAGAATAAATTGCATGGAAATGGTTTATGGCATAGTTACTGCTGCTGGTCTCGGCACGAGATCAGGCCTTGACGGCAGGCTCAGGAAAGAATTACTCCCATTATATGATATAATTGGGGAAAAATTAGTCTTAAGACCTGTTATTGATATAGTCATCAGAAGACTTGAAGATGCTGGATGTACATCCGTTGTCGTAGTTCTTGATCCGGATGATGAGCTCACAATAAAATACCTGGAAAGAAACTTCGATGAGTGTGAAATCCATTTCCAAGAAGAAAAATTAGGTTATGGGGATGCAGTATACAGGGGCATTAAGAAAAATATTTCTGAAGACATAGTTGTCAATGCTGGGGATGGCGTTGTGCTTGATGAAGGATATTATAAAAAAATTGTTTCTTGCAAAAAAACTACATTAACACTTTTCCGGGTAGAAACACCTGAAAGGTATGGAAATGCCAAGGTTGATGAAAATGAAAGCACGGTTTTATCAGTTGTGGAAAAACCAAAAATTCCATTATCAGATCTTGCCCTTGGAGCAGTTTATTATTTTCAGCATGATCATCTTAAGCATATAAAGAAAAATGAAAAAGAGCTAACAACCTGTATTTCAGAGATGATAAACAATGGCAAGGTTTTTTATAATGAAATTTCAGGGGAATCATGGCTGAGCATTGGGAGAAAGGAGAAATATCATGAAGTTTTGTTAAGATCCTTTAAGCATGCTTCAAATATTTTATAATTATTTTTTAATGAACACTTTTCTGTAAACCAGACTGCCAATAAATGCGACTATTACTATGGCTATCCCTGCCAGCAATCCATACATGTAGTAGAAAAGCGTTGGAGCTTTATTGAATGAAATGGTCAATGTTACAAAGGATGCAAACATTGTCACGTTTCCCTTCACAGCGCTATAGCCTGGTGGTGCGTAGGTACCGTAGGTGTAGGTTCCACCCATAAGGAGAAACTCAGTATAATTTCCTGTTGTGTTTTCAGACATTCCATTGATGCTCATTCCCCATTGCATTCCAGGTGGCAGTCCGCTTTGCGTAAACTTTACCCAGTTGTATGTATTGTTTTCAAACTCGAAAGTTTCATTTGTAAATCCATTTGCACTGTTGTTGAATGAACCTCCGAACAGTACTAATGTATCATTTGCTGCGAGTTGTTCTACGCCCTGACCATATTCTCCCACTGGAGATGCAATATTCAAATTAACCCAGTTGCTGCTATTGAATTTCCATGTTTGGTTAACGGGTTTTCCGTTTGAGTTTATACCTCCGTAGAGAAGATACAGGTTGTTCAATGCGAAAAATTCCAGACTTGAGAATGCTAACTTTCCAGGTGAAGATGGTGTGTTAACCAGAGTCCAGTGCAATGTGGTGGTATTCAAAATCCATGTCTGATTGCTGTATGAATTATTGTTGTAACCCCCATATAGCAATAAATTGCCATTAGAAAGAGACACCATGGAAGAACCCTCCATTGATGGTATTGCACCTGTGGTAGAAATCTTTGACCAAACGTTATTCTTGAATTCCCAGGTTGAATTTAATACTCCAGTGCTTGAGATCCCGCCGAACATTACTACTCCGCCAATTGAAGCAGAATAAGCAGATGCAGAAAAGGATCTTGCACTTGGAAGTTGAGTCAGTTCCTTTAATGGAGTCCAGGTGTAACCAGTGAATATCCACGTCTGATTTTGATATATTACTTTTCCAGAATTGGTGAGATTCTGACCACCAAAGAGTACTATATCTTCTCCTCTGGGGTAGTAATTCATGGATGATCCAATCATACCGGGGATTGAGCTAACGCCTGAAGATTCCGTCCATACCTGATTGTTGTACATCCATGTTTCATTGGAGTATTGTAGCTTTCCCACCCCAGTGCTGTTAGTAACATTCATTTCACCCCCAAATAATACAACTTGACCGTTTGGCGTAAAGCATGCCATACTTGCATTTGAAAGCGACATAGGTGATGTTGAGGAAGTTTTATCCATCCATTGGTATTTGTAAACGGTGGAATTCTGACAAATGGCGGGAGTTACCGACACTGTGTTTGATTTTGGAGAGCTTGATCCAGAAAGAGAAGTTGAAAAGGCAATACTTCCCACTAATATGATTGCTACCGTGACAGCCATTATGCCGTAAACCTTTTTTCTCTGGGCAATTTGACTCATTGTTCAGTTATGGATAAATCATTAATAAACATTGCATCAGGAATCGTTTAACCACAAGTCCCCCAGAATAAAAATAAGATAAAAATTAAATTCGGCTTTTATTCCAGACGGTTTTCGGCAGGATTACATTTTTGTGCTCAAGGGCTATTTTGTCATACAATTTTACATCTTTTAGGATAACATCTATATCATCATTAAGATTTTTTGATGGTTTAAATCCCAATTCTTTTAATTTCCTGTGTTCTGGATTGTAATAATGTTGATCTTTCTCCACTCTTGGGTTGTCTAAATGATCCACTTTTATCTCATAATTGAACAATTTTTCTCCTCTCTCCTTAACCAGTCCAGTCAGCTCATTAATTGAATAGTGTTCATCAAATTGGTTGTAAACTCTGTATTCCCCACTCTTAGGTGGTTTGTCAAGCCCCAATTCAAGACAGGATATGCTATCTTCAAGAGACAGATAACCTCTTCTTTGGTCTCCCTTTCCGTATGCTGTAAGAGGAATTCCCACGGAAGCCTGTACACAAAACCTGTTCAGGGCGGTACCCCAAACCTCGTCAAAATCAAACCTAGTATTCAGACCGTATTCTTCAATTTCTTTAGTTTTTGTTCCGTATACTACACCTTGCATTACATCAGTTATCTTCAGTCCCCAGACCCTGTTTGCAAACATTAGATTGTTTGTGTCGTGCACTTTGCTCCAGTGATACCAGGAACCCGCGAATTTCGGGAAAGGAAACGTATCTTTCCTTCCGTTGTACTCAATTTCAAAAAAACCCTCAGGAATATCAGTGTTGGGCGTTCCGTATTCTCCCATAGTTCCAAGCTTCAAAAGGTGCGCATCAGGGGTAAATTCTTTCATTGCATATACCAGATTAATTGTTCCTCCCATATTTTGAATAAGAGTCTCTCTAGCCTGTTTCAGTCCTATCATTGAATAAGGGGCCGATCTCTGTTCAGCGAGATGAACGAATGCATCAGGTCTATTCCTTTTTACAAAATCAATTACAAAATCAGGATCATTTACGTCTCCTCTGTAGAATTCAATATTTTTTCCTGTTTTTTCTTCAAATATTTTTGTTCGCTCTTCCATTGAAGCAATTGGCAAAAGTGACTCTGAACCCACTTCCGAAACTCTCTGTCTTGTGTATTGCGAATCTAAACCTATAACTTCTTTTCCATTTCTTGCAAGACGCATTGCGAGAGCCCAGCCTATATAACCGTCTATTCCTAAAATGGCTACTTTCATCTGAAAGAGATATTTCCTAATGCTTATAAATTCAATAGCAATTTTTTCTTTAAAATCTAATATATATAGTTGAAATACCCCCATATGTCCATCGCCCTCACCTTCGTTAAGGTATTTTTTCCCTTATTCGTTGTAATTGATCCATTTGGGACGATGGCGCTCTTTCTGACAATGACATCAGATTATTCAGAATCTGAAAAAAGAACGGCGGCGAAAGATTCTTTCCTGTATGGAACACTGATACTGGTATTTTTCACTTTAGCAGGATATTTTGTTCTTTATCTCATGGGAATTAGTCTGAGTGCCATTGAAATTGCCGGTGGAATCATTCTTTTGATTATGGGAGTTGAAATGGTAAGGGAAGGAGATAGACCAAAATCCACCGGGAAGACATATAAAAATCCCGATCTTGGCATAGTCCCATTTGCAACTCCTTTACTTGCCGGGCCAGGCGCCATTTCTCTTGTAATCATCCTATCAAGAAAAAGCATCGAGTCCATGATTCTGACAGTAGTTTCTGTTGTCATTATTTTTATACTTGTTTATACGATTTTCTCTCTTGCAACACCTATTTCGAGGGCTATTGGCGATAAATCCCTGAAGGCAATTACGAGAATTTTTGGACTGTTCGTTGCAGCATTTGCAATTCAGTTCATACTAACAGCAGTTACTTCTATTGTGATTTGAGATAAAAAAGTGAAATCCCAAAAATAGAAATTTTATTCTTCAACGGTTATTTCTTTTCCATTGAAGGGTAAGATCACATTATAGTTTTGAAGGTCGTCCACAACAGCCTCCCTTTGATCTCCGTGACATAAAATAACATTTTCCGGACTGCATGATTTGATGAAACTGACCAGATCATCATGACCTGCATGTGCCGACATGTCAAAGAATTCAACAGCCATGTCTGGCTTAACTTCTACGCCCGATAAATTCAGTGTACCTTTCTCCATTAGGTTTCTGCCGTTAGTCCCTTCAACCTGATACCCTGTCATAAATATGGCACTCTTTGGATCATGGACATATTTTTCAATATAAGAAAGAACTGGACCTCCGTCAAGCATTCCTGATGTTGATATTATAACGTCAGCAGAATCTATGTTTTCTCGCATTCTTTTTCCCCGGATTGCTTTAACCCTGGAAAGAGATCTTCTAAACTCTTTCTCCGATCTAAGATATCCTGGAGTGTTGAGGTAAATGCTTGTTATTAAGTTCCCCATTCCATCTGTTGCTATCCTATATGGAAGGTCAGACAGTGACATAACCAGCTCCTGCATTCTGCCCATAGCAAAGGAAGGTAATATGACCTTACCACCGTGTTCTACTATATCCGTTACTCTATCCCTAAGCCTTTTCCTTACTTCTTCTCTGTCTTCGTGATTCTTACCGGCATATGTACTCTCCACTACCAAATTCTTTACTTTTTTTGGTTTTGCTCCGGAAAGCAGCTTTGAATCCCCAGTGTAAAGATCTCCTGTTACCATTATTTCATGGGAATTTTCAAATCTCCACATCGTAGATCCCGGAATGTGCCCTGCAGAATAAGGTGTAACGTTAATATCATCCATATCCAGTTTTTCTCCATATCTGGCATGGTTCATGAATGTGTACATCTTCTCCACATCTTCTCTGTTAAATCGTTCAACGTACCCCTCAATAGCTGTTATTTTAATGGAATCGTTTAGCATTGGTCTGGTTGTGTTTGCAGTCATTTCAGTCGCAAATACATCAATGCCACCATCTTGAAAATACATGGGCATAGCACCAATATGATCCAGATGCGAATGTGTAATGAAAATACTCTCTATCTTTTCTGGTGGTAGCGGAAACATTGGAGGTTTTTCTGGAATGACTCCATAATCTACCTGAAATTTCCTTCCTTCCATATTAATAACAATTCCCAGTCTTCCTACTTCTTCTGCTCCTCCTAAAAATTTTAATTTTAACAATTTTATAACCTCGCGTTGTCAAGTCTACTTTTGCATTCACATGTTCTCTCTTCATTATGTGATTTTAGAAAGTTTGTAATTATTGTAGTTGTTTTTTGCTCGTTTTCCTTAAGGATTTTTATAACTTCTGAGGCATCAACCGGTTTTTCTGACCACACATCGTAGTCGGTAATATTTGCTATCATTGAATAGCACATACCCAACTCATCCGCAAGGTTGATCTCTGGAACCAGAGTCATACCAATTATATCAGCAAATTGCCTGAACATTTTTGATTCAGCCCTCGTTGAAAATCTTGGGCCTTCTATGGTAATATACGTCCCACCGAGATGTGTATTAGTCACAGGTCTGGAAACTTTTTCCAATTCGCCGTTAATCCTTGGGCAGAACGGATCTGCAGATGAAACGTGAATCACATCCGGACCGTCATAGAAGGTCAATTTCCTATTCTTCGTGTTATCTATGTACTGGTCTGGAATAACAACATCTCCAGGCTTCAATCCCTCCTTGAGAGATCCTACCGCATTTATTCCAAGAACTTCATTGCATCCTATATTCTTCAGCGCCCAGATATTTGCCCGGTAGTTGACCATATGTGGCGGTATGTTGTGTTTCTTACCGTGTCTAGGTATGAATGCGACGCTAATTCCGTTATACTCTCCAATTTCCAATTCTGAAGAAGGAATTCCGAAGGGAGTGTCAATTTTTCTGCTCTCCCTTACATCTATTAAATCGTAAAGTCCACTTCCTCCTATTATTCCTATCAATATTTACTCACTTCTCGTTAGTAATATTTCCAAAGTATATAATTTATTTTTACATATTATTGATAAATTATCGATTTTGTATTTTAGGAATCAGGCACATATTCCCACCTAATTTTCATAAGTCGAAAATTGATCTATTTATGAAAATGTTAATACGAACTGTGCATCTTTTTATTTGCCCCGAAATTCAACTACCGATAAAACTTTAATTAAATTAGCATACTTCAAAAGAATGGAATCATCAAAAAGGTTGACCGTTGGAGAAATAAAGGGCGAAGTAAATGACATTGAAATGAAAGTCAAAATTTTATCAATATCTAAAAGGGAGGCAGAAGGCTCCAAGGGACCGATAACATATCATTATGGTCTTTTAGGGGATGAAACCGGGGTAATGGCATATACTGCATGGGCACTACCCTCAACAATTAGAGAACTGGATGTATACAATATCACAAAATGTTACACAAAAAGCTATAAGGACAAATTAAGAGTATATTTTGACAACCGGACCGAATTCAAATTCCTGAATGAGCCTTTGGAGGTGAAGCGAGTTTACAAATTTTACAATCTGAAGGATCTTAATATGTCAGATAAATTTGTTACAGTGGAAGGAGTACTTGAATCTGAGGCAAAAAGGGAGTACGAAAAAGACGGAGTCAAGAAAGCAGTATTCCAGTACGTACTACACGACAGCAAGTCAAGCATAGCCCTCTCAAGCTTTGGAAGACAGTTGAAGAATGGAAAATATGCGAAAATTGAGGGAGCAAGGCTCGATGAATTCAATGGATATTACAGATTGAACATTTCCGACAAGGCAAATGTTGAATATCCTGAAATAGAGCTGCCAAAGAGTAGCCCAATTTCATACATTTCTGATGTTAAGTCGCCGATTGGTGGAATAACAATTACTGGATTTGCATTAAACATTGGAGAAAAAAGTGGATTATTTGCAAAGTGTAGCCAGTGCAATCAGAGAGTTGATGATATCAGGTGTTATGATCACCCAGAAAGTCCACTAATTTACGACATTTTTGCATATTTCACAGTGGATGATGGAACAGATTTTATTCAGGTAAGCGCAGGACTGGATGCTTTAGGTGAGCTAGCAGGAATCACGAAAGAATTTCTGAATGATCCGAAGAAACCACCGCTCAAGAGAGAAATCAAGGAAAAAATATCCACAAATATAATGCATCACGCACTGAGAATTAGTGGAAATTTGAGAAATGGAAACAACGGGTTAACTTTGAGATCAACACAAATCAAAATCATTCAGAAAGAGGACATTGTAGAGTTAAATCAAATTAAAAGTGGTGAAGAATTTTGAACGAAAAGAAAAGAGAACCCGCAAGATGGATATTTGCAAAGGAATTAAGAAACACTTCCCTAACTACGCTGGAAGGTGATGAGGAAAATAAAAAGGAGTACTTCATAACACAGGGAGGCAGTGTCGGCCGACGCATCCTATTTTGTGGTAAGATAACTCAGAAGAATGGCGAAGGAGACATGATTAAGATGGTGGTAGCAGATTTGACAGGGGCTTTTTACCTGACTTTTTTTCCAAAAGATTTTAACCAAGAAACCAAGCTTCAAATCGATAAAGTAAAAGAAAACGATGAGGTAATGGTCATTGGAAGAACTAGCTATTTCAAGAGTCCAGAAGGTAAGTTTTTCATCAACATCAACCCGGAAAGTGTGAGAACAGTTGAAGAAAGCGATTCCGAATACTGGAAAACACAATCCCTTTCATATCTCAAAAGAAGAATCACAATTTTGCACGAACTGCAAAAGTCCCCAGACCTCACGGAAGACCAACTGGTTGCAATGGGATTTAATCAGGAAGAAGCAGAAGGATGTAAAAAGGCCATAGAGGCATATGAGCGCCCAAATATAGGTCCACTGGAAGAGCTTTTACTGGCATCAGACACTAACAATGTATCAGAAGCCGCTTTGGTTCTTAAGGAACAGGTACTGAATCTGGTCAAAGAAAATGGGCTGATTGGTGGAATAACATACCAGGAGATTCTTGATCAACTTTCGTCAAAAGGAATAGATTCTAAGCAACTGGATGAGATACTCAATCTTTTAGGCTCAGATGGCGAAATTTACGAATCTGAAAAAAGAAAATTCAGACCTGTATAAGTAACATAATCTACCTTCATATTCTTTCTGGCATTTCAATTTTAAAATTCTCCCATCGACAAACATCTTTACTTCTATTATGTGATAGTCAGGTTTTTTCATAGTGTTTAAGGGAAAAGCCAGATCTTACCACCTGAGTATAAGATCCTTTGCTGCCTTAACATCATCCGCTCTGCCTATCTTGAGATGCTCGGGCATTTTGCGTAATTCATCGTCGTCAGTTTCAATTGCCTCCCTAATGATTTCACAGAAATTGTCCATATCTTCTATGCTCGCATCTTCGGTTGGTTCAATCATCATTGCCTCGTGAACGATTAACGGGAAGTAAGTCGTTGGTGCGTGGACCCCTTTATCAATAATAAATTTGGCAACATCCATGGCACTTTTTCCTACATTTTCTGTGGATACTATCACCTCATGCTTTTTCAGTCCATTGCTCTTGTATTTCAAAATAGGTTCCAGTTTTGATGCCATATAATTTGCATTAGCGACTGCCTTATTTGTATTAAGCAATAGACCGTCACTTCCCTTGTATTTGATATATGCCCAAGCTCTGAGTAAATTTATGAATGATCCTTGGAAACCGGCCACTCTGCCAATGCTGTCCTGCCTCTCTTCCTTAAGCACGTAGTGATCTCCCTCCTTTTCAACACTTGGATAAGGCAGATACTTTGCCAGAAACGTTTTTACTGCTATGGGGCCAGCACCAGGACCACCGCCACCGTGGGGGGTTGCAAATGTTTTGTGCAGATTGAAATGCACCATATCAAATCCCATCGAACCTGGAGATGTATATCCAAGGATTGCGTTAAGATTAGCCCCATCATAGTAAAGAAGGGACCCATTATCGTGAACCATCTTTGCTATCTTTACAATATTTGATTCGAAAACGCCAAGTGTACTGGGATTTGTTATCATAAAAACTGCAGTCTGCTCACCCAGGGCCTCTTTCAATGCGTCAAGGTTGATCTTTCCGTCCTTTGTTGATGGTATCTGAACTACAGAGAAACCTGCCATTGTGGCAGATGCGGGGTTTGTTCCGTGTGCTGAATCCGGAATTATTATTTCATTCCTCTGTGACATTCCCATGTCATCCATGTATTTCCTAGCCACGAGGAGAGATGTGAACTCCCCGTGGGCACCTGCGAGTGGCTGAAGGCTAACTGCATCCATTCCGGATATCTCCGCAAGATACCTTTTGAGTTCATACATTATTCTGAGATTCCCCTGAGCGTAGTCTGGATTGACAAGGGGATGTATGCTGGAAAATCGGTCATCATTTGCAATTTTGTCTGCAAATTTTGGATTAAATTTCATAGTGCATGAGCCAAGGGGGTAGAAACCTGTATCAACAGCGTAATTCATCTGTGATAACTTCACATAATGCCTGATAACGTCATTTTCTGCAATATCCGGAAGTGAGAGTTTTGTCCTTTTTAATTCCTTTGGAATCAATACATCTTCCAATCCGTCGATGCTGAATGTATTCCCTGAATCAATTTCCTTAATCAATTTTTCATCGTAAACCGCCTGATGATAACTCATTGTATCAACTCCATAACCTTAACCAGATGATCAATTTGTTCTTCGGTTATCATTTCTGTTGCCGCAAAAAAAACCGCATCATTCTTCTTTCTCTCGACAGCATTTAATATCTCTGAAGTTCTCATTCCACCCAAAATGTTATTTCTTTGGAGATATGGAGAAAGCTTACCGGACATTTCACCGACATCAACTATGAAGTCAGTAAAAAAAGGATTTTTCCACTTGAATTGCTTCACATAACTGATTTTTTCTAATGCCTTTAATGCTGCAGAAACGTTATTCATGCTCTTTGTCGCTGCCCACTTCAAGCCTTTTTCTCCAAGAATTGAAAGGTATGCAGATGCTGCGACCGCCAAAAGGGCCTGATTCGTACATATATTGCTCGTTGCTCTGTCTCTCCTTATGTGCTGCTCCCTAGTTTGAAGTGTCATAACATAAGCATCATTACCGCTTACATCTGTAGTTTTTCCGATAAGCCTCCCAGGTGATTTTCTTACATATTTGTTTTTGAATGAAAATAATCCGAGATATGGACCTCCATAGTATAACGGAACACCCATGGCTTGACCCTCTCCGACCGCTATATCTGCATCATACTCACCAGGGGCCTTTAAAATAGAAACAGATATTGGGTCAAAATATGCTATGTGCAAAGCATCTCCCTTTATCTCGACAATGGAAGTGACTCCAGGATCGATCGTACCAAAATTAGATGGATTGTAAGTAACAATCGCACAAAGATCTCCATCAATGAGGTTTTTGATTGATTCAAGATCAATGGTGCCATCATCATTGACTCCGTAATATTCTACGGATATTCCAAGCCCGTCAATGTAAGTATGTAGAACCTGAAGATGAGATTTTCGTGTATTGGAAGGCAGGATAACTCTTGTTTTTCCATTCACACGGTGGGCCATTCTCACAGCCTCTCCGAGCGCTGTAGGACCATCATACATCGAAGAGTTGGTTACATCCATGCCGGACAGATCCGATATTAACGATTGGTATTCAAAAAGAGCCTGGAGCATCCCTTGAGAAATTTCTGCCTGATAGGGGGTGTATGAGGTTATGAATTCATTTCTCATTACTACATTATTTATAGAAGATGGAATAAATCTTTGATAGGCCCCCAGACCCAGAAAAATATCCATGTGGCTTTTATTTAAGGAGGCAATCTTATCAGATTCCCTTAATAACTCCAGTTCAGTCATTCCTTTACCAATGGAATCTATCCCACTTCTTACTTCTTCTGGAATATCTCGGAATAATTCCTCATAATTATTTAACTTGAGAGCCTCTAATACTAAGTCTTTTTGGGCCATTATTCACTCCTATATGCCCTATGCAATACGCTTATTAAAGGTTGTACAGACACTTGGATACTTCAATTGCAGCAATTAATTAAGTAGGAAGCAGAGGATTTGAACAAATCTATGATGTATTTTTATCCGAAATTCACATCACAGACATGCCCCAAATGTGGTTGTATAGCACGGCATTGCCATTGTAAATGGGTGTTTATCCAACAGGCACAGAAAGCGTGTTTATGGATCGTGTACTTCCCTTAGAGAGTTCTGCCGTTGCATCACTTTTTGGCCCAGTAAATTCGGAAATTCCCTACCTTACTCCTGTTGATCTGATTATTCATAATACTCATTTAAATATTCATCCATACGGCAGGAGCAGTGACTTTCTTGCTCTTTAGGTTGTAATCTGATATGATAACACATATTGATCCATATTGAAAAAAGTTTATCTTGAAGATTATCTTAACATACCTAATGAAATTAAATTCCAGTATAAGCAATATGAAGGAAGTCATTGAGATATTGAGTTCAGTAACAAACGAAGCAAAGTTAGAATTTGACAACGATGGTCTTAGAGTTAGGGCAATAGACGCAGCCAGGATAGCAATGGTGGACCTTTTTGTTCCAAAAGGTTCCTTTGACCTTTATGAACTTGACGAAAAAGTTGAGGTTTCAGTGGAATTGGACAAAATAAGAAATGTTCTTAGACTAGCTTCACAGTCTGAAAATCTCGTGGTAAACATTTCTGGAAACAAGATAAAATTTGTACTTGGGACTCTCACAAAGACAATCTCTACCCTTGATTCCTTTGTCAATTCACCTAAACTTCCTTCAGTAGATCCCAAAAACTATGTTGTTATGAGAAAGGCTGATCTAGATAGGGTTCTGAGGGCAGCAAATGACGTAAGAGATTCCATCAGGTTCAGCATAACTGAAAAGAGGTTTGAAGCCAGTTCAAGAAGTGAATCGGAGGAAGTTGATCTCGTTCTAGAGAGCAATGACCTGGTAGAGTTAAAAGCGTCAGAAAATGCTTCAAGCAGTTATCCACTGGATTATCTTTCAAAGATAATAAGAGCTGTGACATTTTCGGACAATCTGAAACTTGCCTTCAATAATGATTATCCTTTAGTGATAGAATTCAGTTTTCCAGAGAAAGACGCAATGAAAACTGCCAAATTCCTACTGGCTCCAAGGATAGAATAAACCAGCAAGGATTTTCATTTCCAACTGAAATACGGGCGCGAGGGGATTCGGACCCCTGATCTACAGCTTAGGAGGCTGTTGCCATATCCAGGCTTGGCCACGCGCCCATAAGGGAGTTGATAACAAAAGGGTATATTTTATTATCTGAATAAGCACTTTTTATCGGTTTTCCTAACAATGATCGTCGATTTTGTGCAAACTTTTTAGGCTGAGTTGCTTTTTCCATGTTATGGATGAAAACTCTTTTTTCAGAGGAAAGTCATACCTGGTCACAGGCGGAGGTTCTGGACTCGGAAGGGAAATTTCAGTAAGACTTTGCGGCTTAGGAGCAAGAGTTTATTCCTTTGGCAGAAGGGAGGAAAAGCTACTCGAGACGAAAAAAATTAACTCTGACACAGAAGGCCGATTTTCATATATAGTTTCAGACATAAGAGATTACCAAAGGATTGAAGATTATATCAATCAAATATTCAAGGAAGACAGGCTGGATGGATTGGTAAACAACGCTGCAGGGAATTTCATTTCCAGATCAGAGGATTTATCAATAAATGCATTCAAGTCTGTTATCGACATAGTCTTGATGGGTTCTATAAATGCTACCCTTTGCGCTGGAAAATTATGGATAAAAAATGGTGCAAAGGGAAGCGTGGTAAATATACTGGCTACATACGCCGATACAGGTTCAGGTTACGTTACGCCTTCGGCTGCTGCTAAGGGAGGGTTAAGAGCATTGACGAGGAGTCTAGCTGTGGAATGGGGACGAAAAGGAATTCGAGTAAATGGTATAGCACCCGGTCCCTTTAAGACAGAAGGTGCATGGAATAATCTGATGCCTTCACAGAGTGTGGAGGATTACCTTTCCCAAAAAAATCCAATGGGAAGAATAGGAAATTTTGATGATCTGGTAAATCCAATATTATATCTCTTGAGTGAAAATTCTTCTTATATCAACGGTGAAATTATTACTATTGATGGAGGGGAATGGTTAGAAGGTGCAGGGCAATTTAACAACTTGAGAATGTTAGGTGATGATGTATGGAAAAAAATGAAGGAAAGAAAGAAAAAGGAATAATGACCGTCAAAGTAAATGGATGGGAGAGCAATCTAAAATTTTCGGCATCCCATTTCATTCCATTTCATAGCAAATGTAAACGTCTGCATGGACACGATTACGCCGTTGACATCAAAATAAAGGGACAACCTGAAAATGGAATGATAATGGATTTTGTAGTTATCAAAAAAGTTATCAGGGAAATTTTAGAAGAAATGGATCACAGGCTGATAGTTCCAACGAAATCAAAGGATATTAAATACGTAAATCAAGGAGAGAACCTATTGATAGAATACGAAGGCAAAACCCTAAGCATACCAAACGAGTTCATTTATAAATGTGAGATTACACACAGTTCAAGTGAAGAATTATCAAGATACATTTGCCATCTAATATTATCCAAGGTAAAATTTCCCAGCAATGTTAACGAAATAGAACTTACACTTTACGAAGGCCCCGGACAAAGCGCAACATGGAGTGAAGGTATTTGAAAAATGCAGTAGTTTTACTATCAGGCGGACTTGATTCTTCGACTGTTGCCACCATAGCCAAAAGGGATAACCAAACTGTCACTGCTGTCAGTTTTAATTATGGTCAAAGGCACTCAATCGAAATGAATGCATCAGAAAGAGTGGCAAAACGTTTGGGGATTGAAAGAAGAATTATAAATATAGACATGAGGCAAATTGGTGGCAGTTCTCTCACATCCAAGCAAGAAATAGAAAGGGGATTACTTGAAAGGCAAGGAATTCCCAACACATACGTTCCAGGGAGGAATATCATATTTCTATCAATTGCAGGAGCCATAGCAGAAGTTACAGATTCAGAGAGTGTGTATATCGGTGTTAATTCTGTTGATTACTCAGGTTATCCTGACTGCAGACCAGATTTTATATCATCCATGGAAGAAACCCTGAACCTAGGTCTGGCGAACAGCACGGGCAGGTCAATAAAAATCATAGCTCCCCTGCAAAAATTATCAAAGGGAGAGATAATAAAACTCGGAACATCCCTCGGAACTCCATACGAATTAACATATTCATGTTATGCCGGAGGCAAGCTTGCCTGCGGAAATTGTGATTCTTGTCTTTTGAGGCTTAAGGGCTTTATGGAAGCTGCCGCCACCGATCCGATTCATTACTCAGAACTTCCAGAGTTTTATAAAAAATATATAAATGAACGCAAGCCTTAGTTAATTCAGGCTTTTAGGACTTCATCGACTTTCCTTGCATTTGAAGATACTGATTCAACTGTCTTGTTCCACAAAGATTTTTCCTGTTCATTAAAATCAATCTTGAATATCTTTTCCACTCCATTTGAGCCTATGATTATAGGCAATCCAATGAACAAGCCATTTGCCCCGTAATGTTTGGCCATTTCCCCATCCATAAACGCTGCACATGGGATCATCCTTCTTTTGTCTTTCAGTACGGATTCAACCATCGCTGTTATTGATATCCCTGGGGCGTAATATGCGCTTCCTGTCTTAAGATAGTTAACGATTTCTCCGCCGCCAAATCTCGTTCTCTTGACTATCTCATCTATCTTTTCTTGGCTGAGTATTTTTTCTATTGGTATTCCGCCGACTGAAGAATATCGAACAAATGGAACCATATCATCACCATGGCCACCGATTACAAACGCATTCACGTCAGTAACTGAAACTCCTATCTCCTCTGCAAGGAAAGTTCTAAATCTAGAACTATCAAGTGAACCTCCAAGTCCTATTATCTTCTTGGGATTAATCCCACTGACTTTTTGGAACGCATATGCCATGGTATCCGCAGGGTTAGAAACTATTACAACTATGGAATCGGGCGAGTATTTCTTTACATTTTCAGCAACATCCTTAATAATTTCAATATTTTTCGCCAGAAGATCATCTCTGCTCATCCCGGGCTTTCTGGCCAATCCTGCTGTAACTACTATTACATCAGAACCATCCATGTTAGAATAATTTGTTTTATCCACAGTTGTAAAACCCTTTATCTTACTGTCTGTCGCCCAATGGGGGGTTCCCTCCATCATGTCAAGAGCCTTTCCCTCTGGAACTCCTTCTATAACATCAAATAGAAAAACATCACCTAGGTCCCTAACTGCCAAAAATTGAGCGACTGAGGCTCCAACATTTCCTGCTCCTATTACTGATATCTTATTTCTCATAAATCGATATGGCTATAATGGTTAAAGAATTATTTACTTTTAAATACAAATACCGTTTAACACAATTTATAACTTGAAAAGCATCGCAGTATTCGAATTAAATGCCATAAATTTATTGTAATCGATAAGTATAATATATACGGAAATAATTAACGTTTCTAAGTCATGCTTAAAGAAAAATCTTCAGTCCACAGAAAAAATTCTGTGAAACTAAAATTTAATTCAGAATATTCAAAAACTTTTCACCAACATAACGGAAAAGACTATATCGTAAGGAATTCTTTACATGAGTTGAATTCTACAAAAACAGGTGACGCAAATGAGTGATCCTCTTGACATCTTTCACGAATTCTTCAATCAGAAATTTGGGAAATCACTGATCGTGAAAGGAAGACCAGGTACTGGTAAGACTACTTTCAGCTTAGAAATAGCTTCACGACTATATGAAAATCAACCAATTCATTTCTTATCTTCAAGATTTAATGATGAACCTCTAAAGGAGGCTTTTCCATTTATAGAAAAGATCTCATATAAAACCAATAAGGATAAGTTTGAGTTCACAGAACAATTTAATTATGTGAGCACTGACTCGTTACGAAAATTTGAAAAAATACTTGAAGAAAGAAACGTTGAAAAGGATTTCTCAGTCGGCAGCGGTCTCATCTTCGACATAAAAGAGGTAATTCCAGAGCTGAATGCAATGTATTCTTTCGTTGAGAACAATATTGACAAGGGTCCAGTGGTCATTCTCGATTCAATTGAAGCAATAGCCCAAAAGTATAACATTGACGAGACTACACTTTTTTCTGTGATACAGAATGATCTTGTGGAGAAAAGTGGTGCTGGACTGATAGTGGTTCTTGAATCCACTTCAAACGATAAGCTGGAATACTTTTCTGACGGAGTTGTTACGATGAGTCTGGAAATAGACAATAACTACATGATAAGGAATATGAGAATAGAGAAGCTAAGGGGGCTTTCCCTTGGCTCCATGCCGTTCTTCAGCTATTCTCTACTCAACGGCAGATTTACCGTATTCCCTATCCTGTCTGGAGCCTATCCAAACAAGCAGATACCTCTTCCTGAGACAGAGGAGCACAGTCAATTTTCCATAAGCATGGGAAATGAGGATATTGCCAACGTAATTCCCGGAAAGAAAACCACCGTAGATGTCGGATCTCTGGTTTTGGTTCACAGAATGGAAATTTCAGACAGGACTGATTACGCTGTAAACTTAATCAAAAATACATTAATCAGGAGAACCATTGCAGATGAAAGGGGAGTTATTGATGCTTCATCAAGCAGTTACGAATCAGTAAAATTGCTTAACGCTACAATTGACCCGGAGCATCTCAAGCATTACATAACAGCAGAAAAAACAAAGAGAACCAATCCATATGTAATTAATCTTGAAGGGAAAAGTCTGATTGAAGATTTTACCAGTGAAGCAATTGAGTATTTCACTGGTTCATCTAAAAGACCAAATGTGTATATTTTCTCAACCGATTTTCTTAATTTCACCTACGGTGAAAATTTCATCGGGGACTTTCTTGCTATTCTTAACGAACTGAGGATTACGGGTACGGTATTCTTAATATGTGATGAGGACTTTTATAAAAAGATAAGTCACCATGCAACCTTTTCGATTCACATTCACGACAAGGATGGGTTTACCTTCCTAAATAGTGGAGGGAATGAGCATTTCAATATCCAAAATGTTACCGATGAAACAGGATGGTCATCATACAAGCTATTAGAATCGGTTTAGATCGATTTTTGGCTTGATAGTTTGATATATTCAAAAGCAATTTCTAACTATGTTCCCTGAAAATAGACCCAGAAGGCTCAGAAGTTCAGAGATGATAAGAAGACTTGTCAAGGAAACTGGATTATATTTGGATAAACTGGTAATGCCGGTTTTTGTGGACGAAACAATCAAGAATCCTACGGATATAAAGAGCATGCCTGGGATAAAAAGTTACGATTTGGCAAGTTTAAAAGACTACGCAAAAGTGCTGAAAAACTTGGGAGTAAAAAATGTGCTCCTATTCGGGGTTCCGGCAGAAAAGGATCAAGTGGGCTCACAGTCATACGCTGAAAATGGGATAGTTCAAAAAGCTGTTCCAATTTTGAAGGGTGAAGGTTTATTGGTAATGACTGATCTTTGTATGTGTGAATACACTAGTCATGGACATTGTGGCATTACCAGAAACAATGTGGTGGAAAACGATATAACACTGGAATATTATGGGAAAATAGCTGTCAGTCAGGCTAAAGCAGGAGCCGAAGTTATTGCCCCTAGCGGCATGATGGACGGGCAGGTAGCTAAAATAAGAAAAGAACTTGACGAGAATGGTTTCCCTGAAATTCCAATCATGGCATATTCGGCAAAATATTCTTCAGCACTTTATGGGCCCTTCAGGGATGCTGCGAAATCAACACCTTCTTTCGGGAACAGAAAGTCGTACCAGATGGACTGGGCAAACTCGAAGGAAGCTTTAAGGGAAATTGACCTGGATGTGAAGGAAGGGGCGGACATAATAATGGTAAAACCTGGCATGTTTTATCTGGATGTTGTAAAGGAGGCATCTGAAAAGTTTCTCCAACCACTGGCCGTTTACGGTGTCAGTGGAGAGTATTCAATGATAATGAATGCAATCAACGATGGATTGCTCAGTGAAGAAGTGATATTGGAGTATGTCACATCAATATTCAGATCAGGAGCAGATATTGTCATTACTTATTTCACTGAATATCTCCACGGCCATTTAGGGAAAAATTTAAATTAAAACCTAAAATCGACCATGAGGAACTATCAATGAAAGTCCTTTACATTCTAGAAATGAGGGAACCATCTACAGGATTCTTTCAGGTAACAATGAACGTGGATTCGGTTTCTGAGGATATAACAATGGTCACAATGCCAGCATGGACTCCTGGATCATATTCCATAAGGGATTACAGCAGAAACGTCAGGATGCTCAAGGTAAAAACCGAGGAAAATGAAACAATAGATATCCAGAGAAAAGATAAATCCACCTGGAAATTACTTAATGGAAACCATAAAAGCTTCATTATCTCTTATGAGGTTTATGCAGGAGAATTAAATGTCAGGGGGAGCCACCTTGATACCACTCATGGATACCTTAATGGAACCAACGTTTTCATGTATCTGGAAGGATACAAGGATCAGTCTGTGGAACTTCTGATCAAGCCCTATGAAAATTGGAAAATATCCACCGGAATGGAAAAAATAGGAGAAAACAGATTTAGGGCAACAAATTATGATATTTTTTCTGACTGTCCTATTGAAATAGGAAATCACAGATCACTTCTTTTCACAGTTGACGGAAAAGAGCATGAAATCGCAATTTATGGTTCGGGTAATGAAAATACCAGCCGCTTAGTTGAAGATCTTAAGAAGATTGTTGAAACAGCAAGGTCCATCTTTGGCTCAATACCATATAAGAGATACGTTTTCATCATTCATCTAATGAATAATGGTGGCGATGGATTGGAGCATCTTAATTCTACCACAATAGGGGCTTCAATGTTCACATTCGGAAACAAGGAGGACTATCACGCCTTTTTATCCTTAGTTTCGCACGAATATTTCCACTTATGGAATGTAAAAAGAATCAGGCCAGTAGAACTGGGACCATTTAATTACAAAGAAGAAAACTACACCACATTACTGTGGGTATCTGAGGGAATAACGAACTTTTTTGGAATGATAATTTTACTAAGATCAGGGTTAATTTCTAAGGAAGAATACTATGAGCATCTCTGTAAAATGTTCAGAGCATACGACATGACGCCAGGTAAAAATTATGAGTCTGCGTCCGATTCTTCTTTTGATGCTTGGATAAAGTTGTATCGGTCATCCCCAAATAACATTAACAGCTACGTTTCATATTATCTAAAAGGTGAAATACTGGGGTTAATGCTAAGTAACAGAATTAGTGAATATACTAAAGGATCAAAAAACCTTGACGAAGTCTTTAAACATCTTATTGATAAATATAATAAAGATGGCAAGGGGTTTACAGAAAAGGATTTTATGCAGTCACTTTCTGAAGTTTCTGCACTTGATTTCCAGCCGTTTTTCCAAAAATATGTAAGAGGAACCGATAGTATTGATTTCGAGGCTGAGGCTAATAGATTGGGTTTAGAACTTCAATTTAAGTATTCAGATAAGGAAGTAGATCAGGTTAAGGGATATGGGTATCTTGGCCTAATTCTTCCAAAAGAATCCAATATTGTTGAGGCAGTACTGGAAGACTCTGCGGCCCAAAAGGCAGGTATATTCCCGGGGGATGAAATAGTCGCCATAAACAATTTCAAAATGGGAAACATGTTTTCCACGCCTTTGAGGAAAAGGGGTAGGTCTCCACTTACAGATTGTTTGAAGGATTCTAAACCAGGAGACTTGACTAGGATTGCATTATTCAGAAGAGGAATTTTGATGAATTTTGAGGCTATTTTAGGCAGAGCTCCACATGATCTTTATGAAATATCGGAAAAGAATGAAGATGAGAATCTGATTAAAATTCGGGACAAAGTACTTTTTGGTTAAAAAAACCTTTTAGAATTTGGAATAAAAATAATATACTTCTTTAGAGATCAGCATGCGAATTGGAAGATTTTAAAACTTGGGCAATCAGGAAAGTCTTGGAGGAAAGTTCCAAGGGAGGATACACTCCAATTAGAATGGACTTAGATGGAGCCATATCCTTTGATATAGTTGCTAAAAGGGATAATGAGATTATGGCAATCAAAATTATCTATAACATTGACACCCTTAAGCCCGAAATTGCAAATGATCTAAAAAGGATCTCCATACGACTGGAAATGCAAGTACTTGTTATAGGATCAAGATCTGGAACAGGTATACTTGAAGATGGAGTAATGTATTTCAGGTATCAAATACCGATTATGAATATGTGGACGTTCAGGGAATATATTGAAGGCAAAAAACCAGTAACTTACTCGGGTCCTGGCGGTTATTATGTGCACATAGACGGTAAAAAAATGCAGGAGCTGAGAACAAGCAAGGGAAAGTCCATAGGATACCTGTCGGGCAAAATAGGTATTTCCAGAAGGTCAATTTCTCTGTATGAAACAGGAAATTCCACTACGCTGGATGTATACAGAAAATTAAGTGAATTAATGGAAGAAGATTTAAGCACAAGTCTAGACATAATGGAAATTTGTAAGCAGTGGGTAAAGGAACCCGAGAATGATGAAGAATATTTGACCGGATTTATGGGGCAGGTAAGGGAAACACTGAAGGGTATTGGTCTTCTGACCGAGTTCTTTAGTAAATCTCCCTTCGACGCAATCTCAGAAGAAAAAAAGGAATCTCTATTCGTAATGGACATAAATCAGGGAGAAAACTACATAGAAAGAAGAATTTCTACCCTTAAAAATCTCTGCAATATTTTGGAGAGGGATCCTGTTGTTATTTCAATAGAAAACACATTTAGAGACAGCATAGGGGGTGTTTCAATATTTTCTCTAAGTGAACTAAAATCCATTGAAAATTCCGAAAGCATAAGAAGAAAGATAGAATCTGTCAAAGAAAGCGGTTATTGATTTTCATGGAAGTTCTCGAGGTAAAAAGAGGAAAAAAGAGAATGATTGTTGCCCTTGGAATTAAAGGGCTGGTATCTGAGGGTGAAAAGCTGAAGGATCTGATGGTGTCCTTCGAACCTGGTAAAATACTGATAGGCATATCTCCAGAGGAGGCAACGGGATTAATGGAATTTGTAAAGGATCCTTTTGAAATTCAAATGAGTGACTTTGAGCTTATTTACGGAACAATCCTCCTTAAATTTGGAGAAGTTGAGACACCTCCCCCAATATTCACTCAGGCCGTACTTTACGCTCAATCTAAGTCAATCCCTGTAGTTGGACTCGATCTTGATGAAGAAACATTTGGAAACCATTATGAAGAGGAATACTCGGTATCCCAGATGGTGGGTTACATAACAAAAAAAAGGAAATTGAAGCACAAGAATTTCAATCTTCATTCTCCTGAAGAATTTGTTATGGATTGGAAGCAGGAAATGGAGAGAACGAGGGCAATGAACAAAATGGAAAGACTGAGGGAGGAAGCGATCCTTAACAATTTGGAAAGTCACTTCTCCGAGTCAACCGAAGAAAGAATTTTCGCAATCATTGAGTATGAATTTTCTGAATCCATTAAGACAAAGGTCAGATCAATGTGAATCAATTAGACCTGCAAAAAAGATATAGATCTCGCTGCTTTCACTTCTGGAAACACTTGGCTTGGTTATGTAATTTCTCTTAAAGTAACCCTTGTATTTATCCACAAATTCCTTGGTATACTGTCCCTGAAACTGTTTCAGCAGCATATTCCCACCCACTCGAAGAACTTTAATGCCCTGATCTACTATTGAATTGCAAATATCTATGGAGAGTGAATGATCCCTGTCATGCTGTCCTGTTGTATGTGCCATTGCATCGGAAAGGATTAAATCAACCTTCAGGCCAGATAATTTATCCTTAACATCAACCCAAGTATTCTCCTTTGTTACATCCCCTTTCACGAAGATTGGAAAGTCGTCAGTTTTTTTCCCTGCTATATCAACGCATAATAAGAATTCAGGCTCTGTTTCCAGAAGTACATCAGTCCAACCTCCAGGGGAAGAACCAATCTCAATTACTTTTCTTGCTCTGTCTAAAATGCCGAATTTTCCATTAATCTCTAGCAACTTGTAGGCAGCACGGCTTCTGTATCCAGTCTTTTTTGCCAATTTATAATATTTATCCTTATGATCCTTCATTTCTCAATTAATTCTCTATATTTCTCCGGAGTCAATAGATTTTCTGCTTTAGAACTTAATTTTATCCTCACAAGCCATGTTCCATATGGATCTTCATTAATAGATTCAGGTTTGTTTACAAGAATATCATTGGTCTGAACCACTTCCCCGTTAACCGGGCAAAAGACATCTTCCGCTGATTTAACTGATTCTACTGAAAGCAAGACTTCCCCATTCCTAACGACCTTTCCAGGTTTGGGTAGATCTACAAAAACAATGTCAGTTAACTGTCTCTGGGCAAAATCAGTTATTCCAATCTCCACTATTCCCTCCTCACCCTTAATCCATTCATGGGTTTTTGTATATTTAAAATCTGCAGGAATTTTCTCCATAAGTGGGTTAATTAAGTGGAGTAATTAAGCGTTCTTTATTTTTTATTTGAAGGAATTCAGAATCAGCTAATGTAGTTAACAGTCTCCTTTGCTCCATTCTCCTTCTTTTGTGTTACCAGTTCAGTTTCACCAAATTCAATTGCAATAAGATTGGAAACGGGTATCAATCTGAAGGTGGATTTTTTATTTGCATCTATCTTAAAAACCAATGCTCCTTCCTCTCCGAGTATTGTGTATCCTACAAACTCTCCACTGGTTTCCATTGGTTCATCTTTTCCACTATTCGATATCACTTTGTACTTTCCTCCCTTTTTTATTTCGATCATGTCCATCTTATTCAAAACCTCCAGTATATTCAGAATCTTGTTTTCGGTAATCCTCAACACTAGATAATCCTATGCTAGGATATAATAATTTCAAGGTAAGCTGAAGAATATTTTTCAAACTTATTATATCAGTTAACAATTTTAAGCTGGAAAAATGACATTCACTTATAAAGATCTAAAAAGGGAAAACGGAAAACCCGAAATAATCGCAACAGTAATTCCAGAACTGGAGAGTAATGATCAGTTACGTCGAATTGAAAGTGAAAGGAAACTAATTAAATTTATTCCAGAGATCAGATGGGACTTATCAGGAAGTAAAGGTAGGACTGAGCTCAAAAATTATCTAAGAAAAATTGAAGGTTTATCGATGAATGCAATTTTCACATTTCGCAGTTCGGATAAATACATTTCAAATTTGTATTATGATATAGCACTCGAATTTCCAAATATAATGATCGATTTGGATCTTTCTCAATATGATGAAGGAAAAATAAGGGGAAATGAAGAAAGGGTCATCATATCATCTCATTTTAGCAATGAAATAGAAATTTTTGGTCTATTCAATGAGATTAAGAACATTGGGTGTAGGTCAATAAAACTGGCCACTCATTTTACTGATGGTTTTTTCTTTGAAGTGGTGAGAGCATTCAGCGAGTTAGGGGGAAATATGTCTATTTCCATTGTACCACAGGGTCCAGACGGTTCCAAGAAAAGAATAATTTCAGCACTCACTGTCAGTGACTTTGTTTATTCCTATTTTGATAAATCTGTAGCTGAAGGGCAGATCAGCTACAAGGAAATAAACAATGTCCTGCAGATGTTGAGATACTAGACTTATGGCACGAAACCTGTAAAAATTGCCATAAGACCAGTGGTTATTAACTCGATGGCTATAGAAGCGAGTAAAAGACCCATAACTCTTGATATCACAGTGGTTCCAGTTTTTCCAAGTCTGCGAGATATGCCAGAGGAGAAGTACAGGATTACATAGGCAACAATAAGCAGGATGACTATGGACAGAATGAAAACAAACTTAAGTTGAAATGTTGAGGCTTTTTCATTGAGAAGAATAGCAGTGGTTATTGATCCAGGCCCGGCGAGTAGAGGAGATCCTATGGGAACTATTCCAACATCCTCCCTATCTTTGCCCTCCTCATTTTCTTCCTTCGATAATTTTGTGTTTGAGATTTTTCCCTGAAGCATATCGAATGCAACCTTGAACAGCAAAATTCCGCCAGCTACTTTGAAGTCGTTAATGCTTATTCCCAGTCCTTCAAATATGTAATAACCCAGGGCTACAAAGCCAAAAACCATCCCACCAGCCATTAGTATTGCTTTTCTGACTGTTGATACCTTATCCTTTATGGAATATCCATCTGTCAGGACGACCATTGGTGGAACTGCTCCAATTGGATTCATTATTGCAAACATTGCAGCAAAGCAATATCCAAAGAACTCAAGAGTTATGTAAATTGACAACTCAAGACAATACCTTCCCCTATTATAATTATTTAATAAAATATCAGAAAATAAAATTGCAAATAAAAATAAATAAGAGTAGCAATTGTGGAATATTGGATCATATAGACATTGAAAGAATTTTAGAGGAGAACTTTTCAAAGAAAAGCAGCATATTCATAGTAGATTTTATACACAGGGGTGATTTAGATTTAAGAAGTTATGAAAAGGGACAGGTGGTATTTCCGTACAGCCCCATGTTAAGTATTCTGGCGAGAGGCGCTAGGAGAGTATCAAGTTCTGATGAAGAAACTTCCCTCACCATGCCAGAATCAGTTTTCCTGAAAATATTGGAGGATATGGAAGCATCTGAGTTCAAGATCACAAAATTAGAGATGGTAGGAAAAGGAAGTGAAAAGGTCCTTTTTAATTCCAAAAATTTTTACATTGATTACGACATTGTGGAAAAATTACTCAATTATGGCTTCACACTAAAGAATTGCATTTTCCACAAGAATGGTTCTTTCATAGGGGTAAGTAGATACTCTTCATTGTGGTCAAACGATATCAAGACATTGGGACTAACATCAGAGCGGGTCGCAATAAATCTAGACTCATCATTGATGAACTTCGTAAACTTAAATGAAATTAAAAGTAACGAAAATAAGGTTTACAGGGCGGGTAATATTTTGCAGTTTAAAAATCAATTTGGTTTATTGGAAAGCCTTCTGGAGAGAATCGGGAAAAAACGCGTAAGTTTAATTAGAAAAATGAGAAATGGAACAAGTATATTCTACGTCTTGGACAGCAAAAGAAATGGAGGTATATTAGTTCAGCACACGTACGACTCCATTAAAATGAGAGTTTTTGCTCAATGTTCCGTAAATCTAATTATCGATGTTGCAGAAGCCATTGAGAAATCAGGAGGGGTTTTTATTGGCAGATGATCCACTAATTAGAGGTTTAAGAAAGGAGGAAAGAAATAGGAAAACCATATATTTCTTAATATCAACCTTAATTTCTTATTTTAACAGCCAAGATAAGACAACATTTCGCATCACCGATTCTGATATAGGGGATGATAAATTCAAAATAACAACAGTCAACGAAAGTGGCTCGCAACTGGAATGGATAGGAAAACTGCCAAACAAGAATAGCGTAATTTCCCAGTTGCCAGCTTCCAGGAATGAGGCAGGAAGAACCAATCTCGACTTTAGCAATAAAGTATCAGAAGATCAATTAGAAACAGAAATAATAATACCTTCAAAAAAAGAGTTATCCATCTACGTGAGGGATCAAAACGGTACAAATGAGATTAAAATTGTACAGCAATTTCCATTCCCATATTATAGGGAAATGCCCATCTATGAAAAATTTCTATGTTTACAAGCACTTGTAGGCAAAGCTGGTATGAGGGGAGAGGGAGAATTGGTCTTGAACATATTCAGAAAGATTGAATACTTTCTACTTGGACCTCTCGATCAGGAAATGATGGATGACATAAGGAGGCTGGTAAGAGTTGGATTGGAGTCTTCAATAATCAAATCAATCAATGGAAGTGTTTACATCGACAGTAAAATACTAACATCAAGAACTAGATTTATGAAAATATACGAAAGATACTATCTTAAAATCAACAAGACTACCCTTTATGATTTTTAAAACCAACAATTATGCAAATGTAAAACCAAGTAATAAACCAAGCAATGGAGAAACAATCCACATGAGAACTACCACCAGAAACGGTTTAAATGAGATTACCTTGGTGGTATAAGATAGACCCGTACCGAAAACACTAGATGTCATTGCTTGGGTGCTTGGAATAGGCACTCCAATGAAAGTTGCACCTTCCACAAGTAAACTTGAAACCAGCAGTGATACAAGAGCGTTTCTGTATCTCATTGCATACAAGTCTTGACCAACTCTCTTTAAAACGCCTTTACTGAGAACCATTGCACCAAAAATAATTGCCACCACCATAATTGGAGATGTGAACATGCTGTGAGGGTCAAAAGAACCCAGGAGTCCAAACGTATTTGCACCCAGAGTAAAGGAAGTCACAAAAGAGAGTATGATCAAGCTCAACTTATAGAATCTCGCACTCTTCCAAACATTTACAGTTCCCGCATCTCCAAGTTTCGTGTTGAGGTAATAAGACAATATAATTGAGAAAACAGGAGACACGATCCAGGCAAGAATTACTAGAAGAAGATATGGTTCCTGAAATTTATACCCAGTTCTGAGAGCTACTCCCAGGGAAGTTCCAATCAGTGCCATTACCAGTGAAAGTGGAACTCTGACATACGCAGCAATAAAAAACATTAAAGTCGAAACTGTCAAGACAACAACAATGTTGTAGTTTGTCTCTGGAAGAATTTTTGAAAGCGAGTTAGACAAAAATTTTCCTTCTATCAGAAAGCCTGCAATCAACCCGGAAATGCCAATTAGAATTCCAAAGATTTTTGATACCACTCTTGATCCAATAATTGTGCCGACCGTTGCTGAAAGGTTGTTTCCGGCGACAAAGGCAGTAAGGATAGCTAGAATTGAAAGTATCAGTATTTGGAATATCATCTTGATACTGACATCATTGTGTTGAGAACAAGATCAGATATATCTTCACAATTGTCGAGAAGATCGTCAAGGGTATGAACAACGGAGTTGACGTGATTAAACATCAGGTAGGAAATGCTTTCGGAGGTTCTGTATAATCTGTCAATAACACTGTCTTTCACCTCATCAACACTTTCTTCCAGCTCTTCAATTCTACCCCTTATTTTCTTCACGTTTTCGATATCAGAATCCTCCAGAATTAGCTTTATATTTTGTAAAGCTGAAAGATTCTTATTTAAAATTGTCTGGAAATTCTCATAGAATCCCTTAATAGGCTCCATCTGGAATCCATTTGCGATGAGACTATCTTTAGCTCTGTTCATTTCTCTTGCTATCCAGTAGGTTTTGTCAATTATGTCGTCAAATTTTTCTATTAATTGGAGAAAATTATCCATAAGCGATGACCCAATTGCTCCTGAGGTGACCTCCCTTTTCATCTCCAGTGTCATTTCATCAGCTTTCTTTTCATTGTATCCTATGGTTCTTGTAATATCCGCTATATCCTTGGATGGATCCTTGAAAATCTGAATGAGCATTTTTGAGTTGTCCTCAGCAAGGGAAAGATAGGTTTCCATATTCTGTAAGGTTTGTCTTTCACCGATAACCATGAGTTTCTTGAGAAAGTGGTAATTCGCCATTTTTGACAATGTAAGTTGAATATTTAAAACTTAGGTTAATAAATTTTAATATAGAATCTATATAAAATATATACCGCACCTTTAAGAATTTAAGGAATGAAATGAGATCGATGTCGACACTTATTCCCAAGGGTCAAGGAATTAGAGGTCAAGACATCTTTTGGAGACAACAGATGCTGTAAAACAAAGCAATTCCACTATACTCAGCATTTTCAGTCTTAAGGTAAATACTTGGTTTAGAAGGAAATCGAATAAAGTCATCAAATCAGTAACTTCATTTAGTTTATGGTGAATGGGTATTCAATAAGTCAGATAAGTTAGTCCACACTTCAGGTGTCAGTAAAATCAAAATAGGTGGCAGGTTAATAACAAATCAAGTTTGTATTACGATGGGTAATCTAATATTAAAAAAATTTCTAATATATTATGGAATTAAGGTTTTTATGATCTTTGCTCATAACATCACAAAGATACAAGTTATCAGGATAATCAAAAGAAAGTGTTTATCAGATCTTACCAAAAATCACTATATTACCAGGAGTGATAATAATATTCAGCACTTTATGACTGAGGTTTTCTAAGTGGATAAGTTAAGTGTGGCAATTCTTGGTTCTACCGGAGTTGTCGGAAAAAAATTTATTGACATATTGAAAAACCACCCATGGTTTAAAATTGATGGATTATACGCATCAGGCTCCTCAAATGGAAAGAAAATAACAGTGGATTCAGTAGAAAAAGAAGTTCACCTCTCAGATCCTGAACTCATCTCAAGGGAAAACTTTGATTTAATTTTTAGTGCAGTTAGCGATGAGCACTCTACTATTTTAGAAAAAGAATTACGAAAGAGAAATCAACGGGTTTTCACCAATGCCTCAGGGAACAGAATGGAGAAAGACGTACCGCTGGTTGTACCAGAATTAAATTATGAGAAACTGATGGATATACAACACAAGAAAGGCTATATTGTTGCCAATGGAAATTGCTCCACGATCGGGGCAATCCTTGGCAGCTACCCATCCTTTGACTATTGGGAAAATGATATGGTAATCACCACCTTGCAGGCGGTCAGCGGAGCAGGTTATCCAGGTATCCCCTCTCTGGACATTATAGGAAATGTAATTCCATATATACCAAAAGAAGAGGAAAAGATAAGAAAGGAAACTTTAAAAATATTGGAATTCAAGGAAAGGGAGAATTTCAATCCAGGAAAATTCGAGATAAGTAGCACCACAACAAGGGTTCCGGTTCATAGTGGTCATATGATTTCATTGAGCGTAAGAGTAAAGGAAAATGTGAAAGAACCCGAAATCCTCCAAAGTTTTGAAGAATTTAAAAATGGAAACATTTTGGGAAATTACCCATCTCTTCCGGAAAAAAGTGTCGAACTATTGAAGGAAATTGATAGGCCGCAACCTGCTTTAGATTGCAATTTTTGGGATTACAAGAAAGAAATGGCAGTACGAGTGGGAAGAGTGAGATTGGACAAAAGACGTTTATCAATGATTATTTTGGTCAACAATCTGGTGAGGGGAGCTGCTGGGGCGTCTATTTTAAACGCAGAGATTGTTTTAAAAATGGAGGGACTCATTTGAGTTCTGGGAAAGTATTCAAAATAGGGGGTTCCTGTCTGCAGAGTCAGGATTCCTATGATCAGCTCTGGAGAATCAGAGAAAAATTCGGAAGTGGAATTTTTGTATTCAGTGCATTTGACGGGGTCACTGATAAGCTGATTAAAAATTTTGAAAATGGAAACAAACTAGCGTTCGCAAAATATCTCCTGGAGAAACACAGGAATATAGTCTCCAGCAAATTGAATAAAGATATTCAGGAATCACAGGAAATGTTACTGAAAATGAATGGTTTTAATTCAGTTGACCTATTTTATCAAGCAATTAGAAATTACAATTTAGAAGATTATCTGAGCCTAGGAGAAAAATTATCTGCCTCTACTGGATATTTATTCTTAAACCACCGTTTTCCATCTTTATATATACCATCCGATTTACTGGGAGTTTCAGTCATAGAATACAATGGGATACCGTCCATTGAAATCAATGAGTCGAGAACCAAGTTTTTGGAATGGAAACTAGATTTGCAAAATGTAAATATCATAACCACAGGTTTTTTTGGCAAGGATAAGCAGGGTAAAATCAAAACATTAGGGAGAAATTCCAGCGATTACAGTGCTGCATCTCTCAGTGCAATTACAGGTTCAAAGAAACTTTTTCTATTCAAGGATGTGAATGGAATATACGAAGGAGATCCTAAAACTGGATTGTACAAAAGTCCACTAAAAAGGATTAGTTATGAATTTACAATCAATCTTATAAAAAATGGTTCACCGATTGTACACCAGAGGGCAGTAGAATTATGTAGGGACTATGAAATAGATATATTTGTTCAAAATTATAATGCAAATAAAGATGGAACCATAATCTCAAAATTCGAGGATGATCTAGAACTTATTACGAAGCAAGGAAATAAGTGATTTGTGGTTCATCAAAAAGGAAAAATTCAACATTTTAAATTTGGTCAAGAAGTATAGGGTAGAATAAACTCAATCATTGTTTGGGGGGAATTTTTCAAAATATCATGTATCATACTTATGCAATGGTATCATGCTCTGACCGGGATTTGGACCCGAGTCGCCGGCTTGAAAGGCCGGTATGCTTGGCCTGGCTACACCATCAGAGCAGGGTAATCAGGTAAGATACCAATCTATATTTATTTTTGCCTGAAAATTGCAGTAAACCCGCATTCAGTATTTTTGCGTTATCCCATCCAACTCAGTACTGAGACGTTTTCATAAATGCTTTGATCCACATCATCTTCTTTTTGATAATAGATTGCGTGAAGCACTCTATAAATGGCTTCAAATCTTTCAAACTTTGATGCCAAATCCCCTATCAGTGTTATTTCAGTCAGTTGGCCAATTTTTCGTAATAATACTTTGGAATTTATCTCAAGAGTACCATTTTCCTTATTTTTTTCAGCAAATGAAAGTATTGAATTAAGCTCGAGTTTTAAGGATCTCAATTTTAGATTTGAATCCAAAATGTGGTTAATTCTTTCTGCGAACATAGATAGAGTACCTTTTTTAACTATCGACTCAAGCATATCCAGGGACTGAATATTACTGGTCCCTTCCCAGATTGACGTAACCAAGGCATCACGATGGAACTTTGCAATCGGATATTCTTCAAAAAATCCGGTCCCTCCAAAAATTTCCATTGCATATTGTGTTATATCATTAGCAGCCCATGCAGCCATGTTTTTCGCAATGTGTGTTATAAATCTTGAATAGTTATACTCGTCATCATAAGGTGGCACACTTTTTGTTA
The DNA here is from genome assembly GCA_021806345.1 of Thermoplasmata archaeon. The sequence continues at coordinate 135,927 of JAJZXP010000301.1, forward strand.
TTTTGGAAAACAAATTTGAAGCATAAAGCGACAATGCTAGGCTCCCTTCTAGCATTGCTTCCATTTCAATCAAATCTTTCTTCATCAATGGATGTTCCAAAAGTTTCTTGCCAAAAGCCACTCTCTTTTTACAATGAATATATGCTTCCCAAAGTGCTTTTCTTGAAATTCCATTGGCTGCAATGGAATCATTAATCCTGGAAATGTTTAGGATTTCAAGTGCATAATAAATACCATACTTTTGTTCCCCTATCAATGCGCATTCAGAATCTTCAAATTCAACCTCACCACTTGGAACAGCTATTGTGCCCATTTTGTCCTTTAATCTTCGAATGGTGAAGTTAAGGTCACCCTTGGAATTTATCGAAGGAACAAAGAAAAGTGCCAGTGATCTTACGCCACCTTCACCTATCTTTGCAGTCACAAGTGAGCCATCAGCAATTCCAGCATTACTTGCAAAATACTTATTTTTCCCATTGATCTTCCAACTTTTCCCATCATAAATTGCCATGGTATCATTAAGCGCAAGATCACTTCCACCCTGCTTTTCACTGTAGAAGGTTGCTCCATACCATGGATCCTCCTTGTTTACATAATGCATAAAATTTTTATCGTCTTTTCCCAAATATTTTCCAAGGCAGTATGCAGTCTGTGCCGTTAGAGTGAATGTGCAAAAAATTCCAGGATCAGATATTATATATCCAGAGATGAAATGATAATTCCAGTCTCGAATTTCCAAACAACTCTTTCTTACAACCCCAAGTTCGTGGATCTTTTCCATTGCTTTCCTCTGTTCTGGGGCTATTCGAACCAAATCTATTCTCTGTCCATCAATATCCCACGTTATCAGTTCAGGTTTGCCTTTATGATCTACGAAGTCCATAATCTCCATCAGTTCACTAGAAACGTAGTTCCCAAGTTTTACCAAATCATCATCAATTGCATTTTCCATTTTAAAATACTGAATCATATTCTGCAACGGAATATCCTCAGAAAAGTAATTTCTACCTACGGTCTGAAGCAAAGAGCTAAATTTATTTTTCATGAGATATGATCGGTATTTCTTAAAAAGGAATTTTCGTTACTTATTTTAGGTTAAATATCAAACGGTTCACTGTTCATTTGCATAAGATTTAAGGTATAGTTACCATAACCCACAAATGGGCTTGTAGTCCAGCGGTTATGACGTCGCTCTCACACAGCGAAGATCGCCGGTTCGAATCCGGCCAGGCCCATCAATCTTTGCCCTTAACTTGTCTCCAGTTGTTGATAAAGATGAAATATTACTCCCATTTAATATAAAAATTAAAAGTGAAATGATGAGCGAAAATATCGAAATCAGATCACATTTCATATTTTTTTAACTAGTTTGGCTCAAATAACCTCAAAACTCTGACATCAATTAAAAATAACATATTTTCGGCATTCTAATTTTCTATGGGTAACTATTAAAATGAGAATTTATGGCAAAAATTGGAATTTAAGAAAATTAGGTCCAGTTGTTTTTTGAAACCACCTGTTAAATCTTAATCTATTTTATCAAGACGGAACTTCAAAGCCCATAATTTTATCCATGCCTCTTATTAGTCCCTTAGTATTCATTGCCTTTTTTATTGCAATCATAGTTCCATGAACATATGGTGTTGCGTCATTGCCACCATTATATCTTATGGACAGAGTTTGATCTAAATCTCCAAAAATCACTTCTGCGCCAATAGTGAATCCAGGGAGTCTCAATGAATGAACTTTCATGCCATTTAACTCGGCTCCTCTGGTTTCTTTTATTCCTGTAACAAGATTGTCCGGAACTTCAATCTTGGGACGGGATTCTCTGGAGATTCTATGAACCAATTCAAGAGTTGTCCCGCTTGGGACATCGGTTTTCCTTTCTGATGCATAATCAATAATTTCCCAACTTTTCATATATCTCGAAGCAACCACAGAAAAATTAAGCATTAATGCAGATGCGATAGAATAGTTTCCAGCCGCTACGACGCCAGCACTATTTTTAACTGCTTCTTCTTCTATCTCTTGAAAGTCTTCATCCGATAATCCCGAAGTGCCAATAACCACATTTACACCTCTCTTCAATGCCTCCATTACATTTGATTTCACGATTAGTGGAGATGTATAATCTATCAACACATCCGGTTTTGATCTTAAAGCATCTTTTACGTCTTTAAAAATCATCGCATGCAGATCTTTAATTCCAAGCAACTCTCCCACTTCATGACCGCTGCTGTTTCTGGCGACTGCGGAAACTAACTGATATTCACTTGATTCAGAAATATATTTAACAATGTTCCTGCCGACCCATCCAGTAACCCCAGCAATGCAAATGGTAATTTTTTCATTTTTCATATACTCAAAGCGTACGTTATATAATCAAGATTTGCAATATTGGCAATAGCAATCCCATGCAAAGCAATAAAGGTTAATTAAAAAGTTTCAATTTACCATAGCCCTGAAATTAGTATGCATGATCTGTGAGTGTATATGACGACACAGGGCTAGAACTCGCCTCGCCATATGGGCCTCTGCACAAGTTTAGGATTCGCTTCCTGCTATGACATGCCGATCAGAGGCTGGCGAAAAAGTCCCCGTGGGTCAGAGGAACCAGGATAATGAATGGATCCCGTTAGAACGGGGAAAAGGTTGATGATCAATATGCAATATAACAATGACGTTGAACTGGAAAATCCCAAAGCTAGGGAGGTAGTTAACATAGTTAATCAGTTCATCAACTCATATGAGATCGAAATTAATCCGCTCTCCATAAAATTCAATTTTCTGGATACTGATAATCCAGATATTTCAAAACGCTTTACAGAAATGAGTCAACTGTTGGTAAGGGATGGATATATCCCCCAAATGATAAACAATTATGAACATTACGTGCAGATTTCCCTCAATAATCAAAGGAAATTTGTATCAAATAAGGTAAACATTATTCTTTTGTTACTAACAATTGCTTCCACAGTATATGCGGGATACATGTTCTCCACCAATTACATATCCCCGGGGCCAGATGTTACTTTAAGAGCCATTCTATACGGTACAGTTTTTTTTGCCTTACCGTTGCTTACCATTTTGGGAGTCCACGAAATGGGCCATTTTCTGGTTGCAAGACACTATAAGATTAGGACTTCTCTTCCATTTTTTATACCATTTATTCCACTCGCCTATTCCATAGGAACATTTGGTGCTTTCATTTCACTCCGGGATCCTTTTCCAAACAGGAAAGTTATGACAAACATAGGTGCAGCAGGTCCTATGGCTGGATTTTTAACAGCGCTGCCTCTCTTATTCGTTGCCAATTATTTACAAAAAATTATGCCCCTTTACCACCACGTGATTCCCTATTTTCTGCATTATCCATTTATCTACCACCTATTTCATCTGTCGACACCAGTAACTTACCCATTTTTTCCAATGACCATATCAGTTTGGGTGGGCATTTTCGCAACAGCCCTAAATCTATTTCCCGTTGGCCAACTTGATGGAGGACACATAATACGCGGAATGCTTGGAAAAAAGGCTATCTACGTAAGTTATTTTTTCATTCTTGTATTGTTCGTTTTGGGGCTGTCCTACACTGGGTGGTTATTAATAGCCATTTTGGTATTGTTTCTTGGATTAAACCATCCTCCCGCACTTGATGACACTTCACCTATCGGAGCATTGGAGATTGGAGTAGGACTAACAGTTTTAATGCTCTTTCTCCTGTCGTTTACTCCCATTCCAATCTATTTATGAATATAAAATTTCAATACTGTTAATAGAATAGAAATCCATAATGGTTTATGGCTGTTAAAGAAAGTGAAATAGAAAAGTACATTATAGAAATGAGAAGGCAGTTTCATCAGTATCCGGAATTAAGCTTTCAGGAAGATCAGACTATAGAACAGGTGGAAGAGGAGTTAAAGTCACTGGGACTTAAGACTGTAACTGTGAATAAGGGAGGCTTATTTGCTGATATACAGGGTGCAGTGCCTGGCAAAGTGGTAGCTTTGCGGGCGGATATGGACGCTCTACCCATAAGGGAAGATACAGATTTGCCATTCAAATCCAAGAATGACGGCGTCATGCACGCATGTGGACATGACTCCCATATAGCTATGTTGCTGGGTGTTGCTAAATCTTTGGCGTCCAAGAGAGATCAGTTTAACGGGACGGTAAGGCTTATTTTTCAAAGGGCAGAAGAGCAGCCTCCTGGAGGAGCTATAGAAATGGTTAGGGCTGGTGTTCTCAAAGGGGTAGACTATATAGTTGGGCAACACGTTATGGCAAATGCTCCAACAGGAACTGTGGCTATATACCCCAATGAGTGCATGGCCAATGCTGATGAATTCAGGGTAAGCATTAAAAGCAATGGTGGTCACGGCGCATACCCTCACACGGGTGTTGATACCCTAATGATTGCCTCGATGTTTGTCGTACAGTCGCAAACTATAATCTCCAGACTATTTGATCCAACAGAGCCTGCAGTAATAACTTTTGGCACAATGAAATCAGGATTCAGGTATAACGTAATATCTCCGTTCAGCGAACTTACAGGTACGATCAGAACATTTTCTGAGCAGGGAAGAAGGAAAGCTGAAAGTTACCTTAGAAATATGCTTGAATCGATCTGCAAATTGTATGGCGCAGAATTTGAATTTCAGTTTATTGAGGGATACCCTGCACTTATAAATTCGGAAAAGGTTTCTGCCATAATAGAAAATGCTGCCAGAAAGGTAGTTGGAGAAAAGAATATCATACATCCAAAGCCTTCCATGGGAGGGGAAGATTTCGCATATTATACTAAAGAGATACCGGGATCATTTTTCTTTCTGGGAGTAACCTCCAGCGAAGATAAGAATCCCGGAGCCAATCACTCTCCTAAGTTTTTCATTGATGAAAAAGCGCTCATTAAAGGGAAGGAAATAATGGAGATAGCGACCCTTATGCTTTTGGAAAAATGATCAATATTTTTTTATTTTTCATTCAAACACAATTTTTCCTAGCGTAGAATTCTTTTTTAAGTAAGTTCGAAGAAGAGGATAAAAAATTATAAGATATCAAACATATACATTTATGGATTTTTTGCAAGAATACGTAAATTTTCTCAAAAACAATGGGGAAAGAATTAGGCGAAGTATTACAATTTCCCATGATGACCCTGCATACTATTTTTTCAAGGAAAATTTAATGCAGCATTTTTATCCACTAGAAGAAGCCTGTAAGCCGCCAATAGAAGTTTCTGCAACAGATGGTTCAGAATTCTCGAGAGAACTCTTCAATGGTCAAAAATTCGTAGTAACCCGGGCTGTTGCCATACAAGGAAATGAAGTTGAAACAGTTTCTTCCTTTCATTTGTTGAATGTTGATCGAGAAGATAAGAGTGAGCTTGTTAAAAGAATTATGGAACAGGACGAACACAGAGTCACCAAGAATATGATCACCAAGCATAAACCCGGCATCTGTATACTTGATGGCTCATTCTCAGGAAGGATGTATTGGGGAAAAAGGAATTTGAGAACAGATCTAAAGCCCGATATATTCACAACTTACCAGAAAGAATTCAATGAAATGATCCAAAAAATAAGGGAAAAGGAGACAATCTTGATTTATATTGGAAAAACTTCAGACACTTCCGTTTTCAAAAGATATCTCATGTCTATTTCCAAGGAAATACCTGAGGAAATAAAAACGAGAAGTATAACGGATCATCTTTTAATCAGGTCGCTCGCGGACTTTCCGGGGTATACAGAACCACTGGAGAATGAATTTCGACTGAATCAGGAAGAAACCATAAAATATTACACCACTCACATACTCCCTTCTAAAGAAGATACACCCATGAAGTTGGACATAATCATTCCAAGCAGTTCTGATTACGAATTAAAAGATATAATCTCATGGCTGATGTGGGCATACACAGGTTTAAGCAATCACAATCTTTGGATTAGTATCGCTGACAAAAAGGTGAAATTCAGCAAAAGTGAAACGGAGGATGTATTAATGAAGATGTTTTTTAAAACAGCGGACAATGAATTAATTGAAACAAGAGGAGAGAGACGTGCAAGGATCAGATTCTGAAATTGGATATGTTAATGGGCAATCAGAAAGTGAATATTTTCAATTTGTTCTGAAACCTGATTGCGAGCTAAGGAGATGGGAATACATCACAGTATCCCACGGCGGTGAAAAGATAATAGGAAGAATAGAGAAAATTCTTTCTTCAAGCGATATAATCCCAAACAACAGAGATTTTGAAACAATCAAAAAATTAAGTTCCAGTGGGATAATCGATATAGTGGATATAGCAAGGGCAAGAAGTGTTGGCACTATAAAAGTTGATGGATCAATTTCAAAAAGCAACAGGGGATTAATCAGGCCAGGCACTCCTGTTATGCGATCCACAGAAAAAGAGATGAGTCAGCTATTTGGATATACCGGAACTGGCCATCTGGAACTTGGCAGTCTTACCGATTATGACAATGTCAGAACAGGAATATCAATAAACGGAATGAGACGCCATGTGGCAATAATGGCTCAAACAGGAGCAGGAAAGAGTAATACTGCTGCGGTATTAATCGAAGAACTGGCAATTTCCGGAGCTACAATCATTGTTCTCGATCCCCACGCTGATTACTCCTTAATGAAAGCCAGCAAAGAAATGGCAGATATCACCAAGGTTTTTAAAACACCTATGAGCACCGGGAGATACGGAAAGGAACTCAGCGCAATTACTGAAAGATTTTCCCTCAGGTTCCAGGATCTGGAAGAAGATGATCTTTTCAACATAATGAGGATAGATGAACAGTGGACAACCTTGAGGGAGATAGTAAGAAATCTTCACTCCAAGGTGAAAGGAAAGGGGGATTTTGATGATTTTATTAGGGCATACGAAACAATGCCATCCAATGAGAAATCAAGAATCTCAGGACGAATTGCATTGTTAAAATCGGTAAAAGACATTTTCTCTCATGTGACAACGCCTGTAAGTTCATATCTAAGACCGGGTCAGCTTTCCATTCTTGATCTTTCAGGATTGGATCAGGACATAATTTCTTATTTTTGTCTCAAGGTAATGGATGAAGTATATGATCAAAAAACAAGCGGAAGTTTCAAGTATCCTGTGTTCTTTTTCGTGGAAGAAGCTCATAATTTTGTTGGGAGGGAAAGCTTAGGTAAACTTCCTCAGTTGATTAAGAGGATCGCAGCCGAAGGAAGAAAATTTGGGACATATCTGGTAGTCATAACCCAGAGACCGGGGAAAATTGATCAGGATGTCCTGAGTCAGTGTAACTCCCAGATTATTTTAAGAGTTACAAACCCCATGGACCAGAGGGCAATTGAGGAATCATGCGAAAGTGTAAGCGAATCCATTATAAACGATTTACCGTCTTTGAATACCGGAGAAGCTGTTCTTGTCGGTGAATTTGTTAAGTTCCCAGTTATAATAAAAGTGAGGAGAAGAAGAACTAAGGAGGGAGGAGGAGATATTGAAATCCTTCCACTGCTTGAAGAATCACTAAAACTGAGGAAAAAAAGTCTTTCTCCAGATGAGAACAGGGATCATATTGGGGGATTGATCTGAATGGTTAAATTCATGCATATCTCCGATACACATCTTGGTTCTGTCCAATATAGTATTCCAGAGAGAGAAGAAGACTTTTACGATGTATTTAGAGAGGCAATGGAAATAGCGAAGGAAAGTGAAGTTGACTTTATAATCCACAGCGGTGATCTTTTCGACTCGCCCAGACCTTCGAATAGGGCTCTTAGAATAGCACAGGAGGAGATGCATGATCTCGAGAAGAGAAATATTCCAGTCTACTCAATTGTAGGTGATCACGACAGGCCAAAATTAAGGGACAACCCTTCTCACGTGCTCTTTGATCTGTTCGGAATGAAAATGTTAGGATTGGATGAATTTCAGTCAACTTTGTTTAAAGGTTCTTCTGAACCCGTGTTCATAGGAGGAATTGGAAACCTGAAGAGTTTTAGGAGCGATTTTCTTAAGGAACAGTATAACAGGGCAAGTTTATTGGCCAAGGATTATAAGACCTCTATTTTCATATCTCATCAGGCTATAGCACCATTGTTTCCGACTGAAAATTCTGAGGCAAATGAAGATGATCTCCCGGTTAACTTTAACTATCTTGCCTTCGGTCACGTACACCAATTCAAGCAAAAAAAATATGGGAGATCACTTTTCGCGTATTCAGGATCAACAGAGGTTAAAAGTACAAATGAAATACCATCACTTTCGAGAAAGGGAAAGGGCGTTAACATCGTAACAATAGAGGATGAGGAAACTGAGATCGAGCGGAAGAAATTGGTTCAAGTCAGAGCGCAATACGAAATAAGGGGAACATCTGAAGAGATTATTTCAGGTATTGAAAAATTGACCATGGATAAATATCAGAAAAAGCCAATAATCTCAACAACAATCACTGAAAAGACAAATAGAAAAGAATTCATGCAAAAGCTAAAAGACTACGAGAGCCTCTTCATTTTCCGTCAACCGTTGATGGATATTAATGCAGAAGGGAAATCTCCAGATGTTTCCTTTGATGACACAATGCCGGAAGTATTTGCGAAGTACTTTGATAGCAAAAAAAAGAGTGAACTTGCTTTAGAAATTTATAAATCTGTGAGGGACAGGGATGCAAGGAGGGAGGAAATTCTCGAAATATGCAGGGAGATTTTGAATGATAATTGAGAGTGTGGAACTCAAAAATTTCCTTTCACACAGGGAATCATTCATAGGGCTGAGTACAGGAATAAATATAATTATCGGCCAGAACGGCTCAGGAAAATCTTCACTGTTTGAAGCCATAAAGGTTGCTTTTTATGGTCCTACAGAAACTGAAAGAAAGAGGCTTATAACCTACGGAGAGACCCACGCAAAGATTATTGTAACGTTCAAAAATGCAAATCAGAAATACTCAATTATCAGGGAGTTAGAACTAAAAAAAGATAAAGAATCATCTAAAAGTGTGACAATTTACAGGAACGGCACAATCTTAGCCCAAGGTGCAACTCAGGTTTCAGAAGAACTACAAAAAATATTGGGTATCTCGAAGAGTGCCTTTATCAATTCTGTTTATGTGGACCAGGGAGAGCTTGAATCTCTGGTAAACCAGAGCGCTGCCGTTAGAAAGGACATATTCAATGAAGTCATCGGCTTGCAATTTTATGACAAAGCCCATAACATCATAGATGGAATAATTAAGGATTTTACCCCTGACATACAGCGGGCTAAAAGTCTCAAGAGTGGCAAAATTGACATTTTAAAAGAAAAAGAAAAAACGGAAGAAAAGTTAAACGGCCTGGAGTTGAAGAAAAACGAAAACGATACACAGATAGAATCTAAAAATCGCCAACTAGAGCAATTTAGGCAGGAGCTGAATAAATATCAGAGTAAATCGGACCAACTGGAAAAGGGGAATGAAGCCCTTAGTGAGAAAAATGAGGAACTCGACCAGGTCAATGATCTGCTGAAACAAATGGATAGCAAGAACACAGAAATTGAAGTTCTCAATAAAACTAAGTTCGATATAGTTACCTCCTCACTATATAAAATCGGATCTAATCTTGCTGAGTACGAAAATCTAATCAAGGAACGGAATAGAAATAATGAAGAAGCAGCAAGGATAAATAATACAATAAAGGAAATTGGATTCCTAAGTGGACAGGAAAAGGCAATGGAACTCCAAACTTTGCAAATTGCAGCAAAGGCAGATGATTGGAATAGAAGTGAAAAAACTCTTAAAGATCTGGAAGAGAAGGAGGCAGAATACAAATCTGAAACAAGGAACTTTCAGGAAACGCGGAGTAAACTGGAAGAAAAGAGAAGGAACAAAGATGCCTTAACCGAAAAATTGAAAAATTTAGGAAACCTAGGGAGTTTAACCCACAAATCAGTATCAGAAAAAATAAGGGAAATAATAGACGAAATAGCTCAATTGAATAGTAACAAGGGGATTGTTATAAATGAAATCTCAACAAAAAGGGACCAAATAAAAGAAATCAGAGAAAAGTCAAAAGAGCTCGTAGAAATCGGGAATTGTCCCTTATGTGGACAGCAAATCACCAGTGATCATCTCAATAAAATCAAGGAACAGTGGAACACCGAAATTGCTGAGAATGAAAAAGAAATACAGGGACAAGAGGGCCATCTAAAAGCAATTGAAACTAAATTAGATAGAAAGAAGACAGAGTTAGAGGTATTACGATCTGAAAATTTATCGACTTTCTTTTCCCTGAGAACTGAAATCAGTGATTTTGAGAGGAAAATATCAGAATATGAGAAATATTTTGAGAATAATAGTATTTTCCATCGCAACTATGAAGAAGCAAAGAAAAAACTGGAATCATTAGGAAATATCAGGGATAGTAAAGCTGAACTGGAAAAACAAATCGCTTCCTTGAATAGTAAAATTTCCACTTTAAATAAAGAGGATCCCACTTCCCGGTTAAATGAACTCAATTTAAAATCAGAGGAATTAAAACATAAAATTGAATCGATGGCTGGGGAAAAAATCCTTTTTGATGAGGGTAAAAGAATATCAGATTATAAGGCAATCCTGACGAATTTAGAAGTGGCAAACCAAAAATTGGAGCAATATATGGAAGCCAAGAATGAATTTGATAGAAAAAGAGAGAAAAAGGAAAGGCTTGAAGAGGAAATCAGGAAGTTAGAAAACGATAACCAATTGCTAGCTGAGTCCCTAAAAGGAAGATCAGATACACTCGAAAAGTTCACAAATCTAAACAATGGAATCAACGATTTAAGGAACGAACAGAGTGATCTTTTGTCTGAAATAGGACAGCACAAAGGAAGTTTAAAACAGATTTTGAGCCGTTTGGATGAAATAAATAAGGAGTTATTGCGAATAGATCAGACTGAGAAAATGTATCCATTTCTTGGTGAACTGAAAACAGCGTTTTCCAGAGATGGCATTCCCCAAGCCATTAGGAGGATGGCTCTGGAAACGATAACATCTCAATCAAGGAATATCATCTCACGTTTCAATTTAGGAATAGAAGATGTAAGGATTTCTGAGGACATAAATGTTGAAATTGTACAGGATGGCAATGTTAAGAATATCACTCAGCTAAGTGGGGGAGAAAGAACAGCAATTTCGATCGCAATGAGACTTGCTATAGCAAGATTTCTAGGGAAAAATCTGAGCACCACAATTCTTATGGACGAACCTACCATTTATCTGGACGAAGAGAGGAGGAACGATTTGAAGGAGATACTTCAATACTCGTTGAAAGAGTTGACGGAAGAGGGGTTATTCCCTCAAATTATCATCATCACACATCATTCGGAACTAGAACCTGCGGCTGATACTTCCTATTCCATAAGGAAAGAGAGTGGACATTCAATTGTGGAAGCAATTAATTAACTGGGTTTTTGGTGTCCCTGATAATCCTTGATCATTTTTATAAGTGCGTCGTAGGAAATTAGGGCACATTTCTCCCGGGCTGGGCCAAGCGATATTCCCAACTCTTCTAGAATCTCTTTTTTCTTCAATTCTTTTATCTCTTCAAGTGGTTTATTCTTCACCCGCTCTGAGAGTATTGAAGCAGAAGCAACACTGATGAGGCACCCCCTGGCAACGTATTTAATATCCTTTATGACACCGTCCCCTATCTTAACATACATTGCAATCGTGTCACCGCATGTCGGGTTTGTTTCAAAAATCTCCTCATCTGGATTCTCAATCTTTCCAAAGTTTCTTGGCTCCTGATAATGCTCATCTATTATTGCACTGTAAACAACATCATCGTTCATTTAACTATCATCTTCCTGGTTATCTTCTCTATTGCCTCAAAAAGGCGATCCACATCTCCCCTGTCATTGTAAATATAAAACGATGCTCTGGCCGTTGCATAAACACCGAGAGAAAGTGTCTGAGGCATAGCACAGTGATGGCCCGATCTTATCTGCACTCCCTGGATTCGGTCTGCTAAATGGGAGATGTCATGGGGATGGACTTCGTTCCCAAATGGTCTTTCATCGGACGACTCTTTTTTAATATTAAATGTATAAATTCCCGCTCTGTTCTCCATTAGTCTGGTTCCGTAGCTTATCAGTTCTTCAATTTTGATTTCATCCTCTCTTTTAAGGGCATATTCAATGAGTTGCTTTTCGTGTTCCCTAACGTTTTGCATTCCGATATTTTTAAGGTAGTCAACCGCAGCTCCAAGACCTATTGCCCCCTCAATATTTGGAGTTCCCGCCTCAAATTTTTCCGGTACGTCTGCCGGAGTATAGTGGTCTTCATAAACTTCCTTAATCATTTCACCTCCGCCTAAAAATGGGGGCATTGAGTTAAGTATCTCTTCTGTGCCATAAAGGCATCCGATTCCAGTTGGCCCTAACATTTTATGCCCCGAGAAAGCCAGGAGGTCACAGTTAAGATCATTTACGTTTACAGGCATATGTGGCACGCTTTGCGCACCGTCGACGATAAACATAATCCCCAAGTTATGAAGATGTTTCCCAACATCCTTTAAATTATTTATGGTCCCAAGTATATTGGAGCACTGAGTCAGAGAAACAACCTTTGTTTTATCAGACAGATTTTCTTCAACGGTTTTCCAGTCGATTATTTCTGATTGGCTATTTTCTATGAATTTTATATCCAAGCCGCCATTTTGCTTCTGAATTTGCCAGGGGACTATATTTGAATGATGTTCCATTCTTGATAGCAGAACTTCACCCTTGCCACCGCTTAATTTTGTTAAGCCATAAGCTCCGAGATTTAAAGCTTCTGTTGCGTTTCTCACAAAGATTAAATTTTCGGCCCTTGCTCCAATGAAGTTTGCTATATTTTTCCTGGACTTACTATAAAGTTCTGTTGACTCTTCCCCAAGTCTGTATACTCCTCTATGAACGTTTGAATTATAATTCTCCCAGTAACTTACCATTGAATCAATGACGGACATTGGTTTTTGTGTAGTTGCTGCATTATCAAGATAAATAATGCCCTCCTTTTTGAAACGCTTAAAAATAGGGAAATCGTTTCTGATTCTTTCAATGTCCATTGAATCCACTCTTTTCAGTCAACAAGTTCTTTTGAGTATATATTTACTTGTTCAATAAAAGAAGGATTATCTGACTTTTGCAGAATAGATTCTATGAATCCACCAGTTATCAGATTAACTGAGGTTTTTTCATCTATCCCCCTGCTCTGCAGGTATAAGATCTGCTCCTTATCAACATTGCTTATTGCAGATCCGTGCTTTGATCTTGTATTATTGTTCCTTATGACCAGACCGGGTTTTGAGTTAGCGTAACCTTCCTTGGAAAGAAGAAGTATTTTTGAATCATAAAACCCAGTTGAGTTAACACTGGGAAGCTCTATATCTACATTTCCTCTGTGGATTGTGGAGCTTTGCCCTGATACAACTCCCCGAACCTGAATGTCTGCCGATGTCGACAGTCCCAGTTGAAAGCTGCTGTCCCTAACATCAATGGACTGTTTTCCGTTGCTGAATGTTGCTCCAAATACCTTATAGTCTGAATTATTCCCGATCTGCGTGGATTCATTCACAAAGAGAACCTTCCCTGACCCGTGGTTAATATGGAATATTCTAAAGTTTGATTCCTCCTGCTGGAATGCTCTTATAAATGTGATATCGTTTATGTTTAATTCCTTATCCTGAAGGTAGTTGTAATCGAAATTGGAACCTTCACCAAGGAAGATGTATAATGACTTGCCTTGAGTCGGACTCCCTTTCTTTTCCCCAATATTCCTGCGTGTTTCAACTATCTTCACATTTGAATATTTACCGATTATGATTACATTTTTTTCTGAACCAGAGTGCATTGAATTCCTAAAATCAATACTTACAGTTGCGTTCACGTTACTTTCAACATTAATGAAGTAACCTGAACTCCATGAGGCATTTATGAGAAACTCCTCTCTGTCTTTTCCCTTCTCCTTCCACACATACTCAGGTATCTGATCAATGGTCTCTTGCATTTCTCCTATAGTTACCCCTTCAATTCTCCTCTTATTCAATATATGCCCATCCAGGACAAGCACATCACTCTCAGAGTCAAGTCTAATATCTGACTGAACATTTGTGAGGGTAGTTGCCATTGTTTCCAAGTCCCTCTCAGGCATGTCCACGTAGTCCTTGGTCATTGGACTCTCTTTATGCGTTCTTTTTGGCATTTTGAGATATTCCAGGAAACAGTCCTGCCTGTAATCATAGGCAGGGTCTTTCAATCTAGTCTTGAGTTGATCTGAGAATTGCTCCATCATGGATCATCCTACCGCGCCAAGCCTGTTCATTTCAAGCTTAACCAGTCTATTCATTTCTATCGCAAATTCCATAGGTATTTCCTTCATCACGTCGTCAAGAAATCCCAAGACAATCATTGAGCTTGCTTCATCTTCAGAAAGTCCTCTAGATCTCAAATATGTGAGTTCTTCAGTTCCTATTTTGCCGACGCTTGCCTCGTGGGAAAATGTTGCAGTAGGTTCGTATATTTCATCGTGTGGAAACGTTAAGGATTGCGAATCATCGTTTATCAATAGGGCGTCGCACTGAACGCGACTCCTTGACTCTATGGCTCCTTTGTTCATCCTTAGTAATCCCCTGTAAATTGCCTTTCCATCTTCAATGCTTATACTCTTTGCAATAATCTTTGATGTAGTGTGAGGAGCAAGATGAAGCGCCTTTGCGCCAGTATCCTTTATTGTGCCAGGTCCGGCTAGTGAAATGTTAAGATTAGAAGTGGATGCATATGGCCCACGAAGGTATGATGATGGATAAATCATGGTTATTTTAGATCCCAGTGAACCTCCAACCCATTCCATTTTAGCCCTTTCATCAACCCACGCCCTCTTTGTTGGCATATTGTAAACACTTTTTGACCAGTTTTGAACGCTCGTATATCTTACATCTGAGTCCTTGTGTGCATAAATTTCCACTATTGCGCTGTGAAGTGAATCCTTATCCCATCTTGGGGCAGTGCATCCTTCAATATAATGAACCTTTGATCCCTCATCCCCTACCACTATTGTATGCTCAAATTGACCGGTGCTCTCGTTATTCATCCTGAAATATGTTTGCAGTGGCATATCAATATGCACCCCTTTTGGAACATAAAGGAACGATCCACCGCTCCATACCGCTCCATTCAAAGCAGCAAATTTATTATCAGTGAACGGCACAGCCTTACAGAAGTAGTCCTTTACGAGATCTGGATGATTCTTAACTGCAGAGTCAAGATCCATGAAAACAACTCCCTTATCTTCCCAAACCTTTTTCAGCGAATGGTAAACACCTTCGCTTTCATATTGAGCGACCGATCCTGCCAGATACTTCTGTTCCATTTCAGGAATGCCGAGTTTCTGGAAAGTGTCCTTTATCTGATCTGGAACATCATCCCAGTTTCTTGATTTTCTGTCGTCTGGTTTATTGTAGTAAGTTGTGTTTTCCCAGTCTATTCCAGACAGGTCTGGACCCCAAGTAGGCATAGGTTTTGACTGAAAAATTTCCAAGGCTTTTAATCTCATTCTCCTCATCCAGTCTGGTTCTTTCTTAATCTCTGAAATTTCTTCAACCACCGCCTTATTCAACCCTTTACCCGTGGAATAAATAGGGCTAAACGAATCCCTGAATTCCCAATCGGAAGTCTTTGAATCTTTCAAACTCTCTACCAGTCTTTCTATTTCCTCTTCTTTTGTAATTTGTGGTTCCATAACATCACGCTCTTATCCAATCATAGCCTTCTTCTTCTATCTTAAGGGCAAGGCTCTTATCCCCATCTTTAGCGATTTTACCATTTACCAATACATGAACGAAATCAGGGTCAATATTTTTGAGAATTCTTTGATAATGCGTTACAATAAGAAAAGCAACTTCGCTGTTGTGATATTTTATTATTTCCTCTGCTACAAATCTCAGTGCGTCAACATCTAGACCAGAATCAATTTCATCCAATACGATCACTTTAGGCTTCAGAACGGCCATTTGCAGAATCTCAAATCTCTTTCTTTCTCCACCGGAAAATCCGTCATTCACAGACCTTGACATGAATGATTCGTTCAGTCCCACGAGTCTGAGGTGTTCCTTAACTTCATTAAAGAACTCCGTTATGCTCTTTTTATCTTCTGGGTGCAACTGTTTGTAGGCTGTTCTCAAAAAGGATGAAATTTTGACACCTGGGATAGCAATCGGGCTTTGGAAGGCAAGGAAAAGTCCAGATCTTGCTCTGATTTCTGGGGTTTCTGTCGTTAAATCCTTCCCATCCAGAAGAATTCTACCTCCATTAATTTCATAGTTAGGATGACCGATCAGCACATTTCCGAGAGTGCTCTTTCCAGCTCCATTTGGACCCATAAGGGCGTGAATTTCTCCACCATTTATTGTCAAATTTACACCATTGAGGATCTTTTTTCCTTCCACGCTTGCTGAAAGATTCTCAATCTTGAGTTGTACCATAGTTCCAGAATGACTTTAAGTTATTTAAACACTTTCTTATGTCTATAATGAATAAACTTAATATATGAACTTTAGATATCATAACATGGAAAGTGAACTGGCTGTTAGTCCATTACTGGGAAGTGTAAAATCTAGTATACTCTCAATGCTGGAAAGCGGGGAAAGGAGTGTTACTTCTCTTTCAAATGAACTTGGAATAAATAAGACAGCAGTTAAGGAGCACATGGACTTTCTTGAAAAAAAGGGATACGTTAAATCATTTTTCAAAAGGGAACCTACAGGCAGGCCCTCAAAATGTTATGAAATTACTAATTATGGAATGCAGTTATTTCCAAAAAAATATCCAGAACTAATGGTGACTTTCCTTGATGAGGTAAAGAAAGAATACGGTGAAATGAAATTAAATCTGATTCTAGGAAGAGTGGCTGACAGGCTAATGGAAAAGGCAGGTTTGATAGACTCTACAGGTGTTTCTAAGAACAGAGAAGAAAAGATTGCCAAGCTCAGGAGCTTTGTGGACGCACTTAACAATCTGGGATATTACGCTAAAATGGAAGTAGATGGTGAAACTGTAAGGATCATAAGGCATAACTGTATTTTTTATGAAATTGCAAAAAATAACAGAAATGTGATATGCGATGTTCTTGGAAAAGATCTTATTCAAAAATCCGTAGAAAATAGGTTTACGTTAGTTGAAAAATTCTCAGAAGGAAGCAATAAATGTGTAGTTGAAGTGGACCTAAACCAACCACAGTGAAATCAATTCATGTCCAGCTTTAGGTTGTGGATCATTTCATTCACTGTTTTTTCCAGGTTAAAGTTGGCGCTGAAGTTCCAATCTCGTTTAGCATCTGACACATCTACAGATTGGGGCCATGTGTCTGCTATTTTCTGTCTGTAATCTGGAACATAGTTTACCTTAAACTCAGGATATGTCTTTCTGATCTCATCCTCCAATTCCTCGCAAGTCATGGAATACCCCATTATATTGTACGAGGTACGAATTTTGATTGAGTCCCGCGGAGTGGCCATTAATCGGAGTGTTGAACGCATTGCATCCTCCATATAAACCATCGGCAAACTGGTTTCCTTTTTAAGGTAGCAGGTGTAGTTTTTCCCTCCAACAGCGCTTTTTATCATTTCAACAGAAAAGTCAGTGGTCCCTGCCGTTGGAGAAACTTTTGAACTTATTACACCCGGAAAGCGTATGCTTCTCACATCCAGATCATATTTTCTATTGTAGTACTGGCAAAGCATCTCAGCGCTCAACTTGGTGATTCCATACATGGTAGTTGGTATGGAACTATGACGAGTTCCTGCGTTGTTTTTTTCTGCCTCTGGACCGTATACGGCTATACTGGATGGAATGAATAACTTATCAATTTTCTTGGCAACTGAAGCATTTAACACATTGACCGTTCCCGTGAGATTCACGTTGTAGGCCAGAAAAGGGTCCTTCTCACCACTTGCAGAAAGGATTGAAGCAAGATGGTAGATTTCACTTATCTGGTATTGGTCAATAAGTCCGTAAAGCTTAGTCCAGTCCCTAATATCCAAAGTTTCGAATTTAACCCTTCCATCGGCCTTAAAATTTTCCACTTTCTTAATATCTGTAGCAATGATTTGACCATCATAGCTTGCAAGAAGATAATCGATTAGTTCAGATCCTATTTGACCAGATGAGCCTGTAATAAGGATGTTAGTCATGTGAGTAGATTTCATTTTAGTTTAAAAATATGGTTAGTCGTGCAGGTGAATTAAATCTAACTTCAGAATGAAACGTTTCCATAGTTCCAAAATTCAAAGAAAAATTTGATGAATTAATCTATGCAATAAAGAAACGAAATTAGATTGGTAAGGTCAATCATTTAAACACCAGAAAAATCTGGGAAAGAGAATAATTGGGAAAATAGCTTAATGCATCACTTAATGCTATGGACGCAGTTTTATTGCAAAGTTAAAGACCTCAATTCATTTTATTTATCACCTAAGTAAAACTCCACTTTTAAATAGAAAAAATTTAAAGTGTATAACCGATAAAGATATAAAGAGATAAGTGGTGAAATTAATGCCTAAGGTTTCAGTAATAATGGGAAGTCAGTCGGATTATGAGGTAATGAAAGAAGCTATTGAAACGGTAAAATTTTTTCAGGTGGACTGCGAAAGCAAAGTCGTTTCAGCACATAGGACACCTAAACTTATGTATGATTTTGCAGATAAGGCAAGTGCACGCGGAATCGAAGTAATAATCGCAGGAGCAGGGGGTTCTGCGCACCTTCCCGGAATGGTTGCTGCAATAACAAATTTACCCGTTATAGGAGTGCCTGTGATGACAAAAGCCCTGAAGGGCATTGATTCTCTGCTTTCAATAGTTCAAATGCCTTCGGGCATACCCGTTGCAACTGTTGCCATAAATAATGCAAAAAATGCCGGATTACTGGCAATCAGGATACTGTCGCTCAAATATCCAGAGTTGGCATTCAAGATGAGAAATTATATGGAAGCAGAGAGGGAAATGGTTGAAAACACAAGATTACCATAAGACAATTGGAATAGCTGGGGCGGGACAACTTGGACAAATGATGATTCTGGAATCAAGAGGACTGCCATTAAAGTTCAATGTGTATTGCGAAAGCCCGAACGATCCTGCAGCTAAACTGGCGGACAAGGTATTTGGCCCAGAAAATTATAAAGAATTCGTAAATGAAAGTGATGTAGTAACTTTTGAGTTCGAACATATCAATCCAAAACTGATAAACTACGCAGAAAGCAAGGGCAAACTTAGACCCTCATACAAGTCAGTTGCACTGAAGATGGAAAGGCATAAAGAGAAGGAATTTCTAAGGGGCAATAATTTTCCAGTAGGCGATTTTATTATCGCGAACGGTGGAAAAGAGGCATTATTAAATTCAAGAAAATGGGAAAAATTTGTTATAAAAACATCCACAGGTGGATACGATGGAAAGGGGCAGTATTACTGGAATGACTTAAAAGAATTCCCAGAGTCTTCGGATGAAATCTTCGTTGTTGAAAAATTCATTCAGTTTCAATATGAAGCGTCCATAATATGCGCAAGGGATATTCAACATAAAATTTATTTTTTTGAGCCTTCCTTTAACTACAACAGGAAGGGAATTCTAATCAGTAATATAGCACCGCTTGACGATAAAAAGGTAACTGAAAGAATAAAGGAAATATCAAGAGACTTACTGAATGCTTTGGAGTATATTGGGGTCATGGGAATAGAATTCTTTATCACAGAGGATGGGCCAATAATAAATGAATACGCTCCAAGGGTACACAATACCGGGCACCACACTTTGATGGGAAGCTCGATTTCACAGTTTGAATTCCACATCAGGGCAGTCGCGAATTTGCCCATGTTCAAACCGGAGACCTATAGACCATCTGGTATTGTGAACATAATTGGAATTAATTTAAGCGAAGAACAACTGACTGAAATACTCTCTCTAGGAAATACTAGGGTGTATGACTATGGAAAATCTCCCGTTAAGAGGAAGAGGAAAATGGGTCACGTCTGTATTACTGCAAACAGCAATGATGAGCTCCGAGAGACCCAGAAAAGGGTAATCACGATCTTGTACGAAGCAGGGATTGACAATTTTATATAATTTTTAAAATGTGTATAAAAAACCAGTTTTCTTTGGTCAATATTATAAAGCAGCCCTAGATTTCTTGCCATGGTTGAAGAGGAACCATCAGGTTTTCCAGGAATACCTCCAAGATGGACTTCGAGCGCAAAGGAAGGAGTTGGAACGGCAATGGAAAGAAGTTCCAAAATTCATTTTACTATTTCACATGGCATCTTAAACGAGGTTTATTACCCCGGATTGGACACAGCCCAAATCAGGGATCAGGAACTTCTGATTGTGGGAAACCAAAAATTTTTTGAAGAGAAAAGAGACACAATTCATAATATCGAAACCATCAGATCGGGAATTCCAAGTTATATCATTCACAATGAAGAAAAGGATGGATCTTTTAAAATTGAAAAGACAATTTTTGTGGATGGTGAGAACGATGTTCTTGTTCAGCACGTGATATTTAGGAATAAGAGCAATATGAATCTCGACTTATACACACTAATTTCACCCCATATCAATAATGGAGGATCTCAAAATACCTCTTGGATAGGGGAATATAAAGGAAAAAAGTTTCAATTTGCATCAAAGGACGGCACATATCTTGCCCTTTATTCCGATCAATGTCAAGGTGAAATGAGCTGTGGCTATTCAGGGTATTCTGACGGCTGGCAGGATTTAAAGCACAATTTTAAGCTCACCACACACTTTGAGAGCGCAAAAAACGGGAATACCGCCATCACTGGAAAAGTAACACCAGAAAATAATGGTAGCTTTGATATTTTCATAGCATTTGGAAGCAGTCCAGAAGAGGCTGCCCTGAAAACCATAAGATCAAAAAATCTAGGATGGGAAAATGCATTAAAGAATTATAACCAGAAATGGAACGCATATAGAATAACCGTTTCGAAAAATAAACTTCTTAGCAACAAAACGAAAAAAAGATCTCTCGAGGACCTAAGTCTGCTCGTACTTCGTAGCCATATTTCAAAGGAGCCACTGGCAGGAGGATTGATTGCCAGTCTTTCCATACCCTGGGGGTTCAGCAAAGGTGATGACGATCTTGGCGGATACCATCTAATATGGGCAAGAGACATGGTAGAGGCTGCTCAGGGGTTGATTCTTATGGGGGACATTAAAGGGGCGGTAGAGGCACTTAGGTTTTTGCAATCAACTCAGGAAGAAGATGGACACTGGCCACAAAATATGTGGTTAAACGGGACTCCCTACTGGAAAGGCTTGCAAATGGATGAAACTGCTTTTCCCCTAATTCTTCTTCACGACCTATGGAAAAGAGGTCACATAGATTTGGTAGATTTTAAGGAAATGCTGTTGAGAGCTGTCAATTTCATTCTCGCCAATGGACCTGTAACAGATCAGGACAGATGGGAAGAGGATGGCGGCTATTCTGCCTTTACAATCACAGTGGAAATTACAGCACTCAATAAAGCTTCAGAAATGGCAGATAATCTCGGTTTGAAAATGATTTCTGATTTCTCTCAGGAATTGGCAGATATCTACCTGACTAATATGGACAAATGGTTATACAGAACAAACACAGAACTTTCCAGGAAATATGCAGTACAGGGTCATTATGTAAGGATATCTCAATCAGATCAGGATGAAGATGGATTCATTCCGATTAAGAACAGACCGTGGTCCGCTAACATGATGAATGTACAGGAAGTCGTGAGCACAGGATCGTTATCAATGGTCAGGTTCGGTTTGAAGAGTCCAAATGATCAAAATATTTTGAACACCATTAAAATCATTGATGGAGAATTACTGGTTGAAACTCCAAACGGCCCAGTCTGGCACAGATACACCAATGATGGTTACGGTGAGCATAATGAAGGTTCTCCATTTGACGGAACGGGGCATGGAAGAGGCTGGCCACTGCTTACAGGTGAAAGAGCCAATTATGAAATTTCAGCGGGAAATCTTCAGAAAGCAGAATATCTTCTAAAATCAATGGAAAACTTTGCGAACTTGGGAGGTATGATACCTGAACAAGTTTGGGATTCAGAAGATATCGCGGAAAGAGGATTGTTCAAGGGTAAACCATCAGGTTCTGCTATGCCACTCGTATGGGCACACGCTGAGTATCTGAAAACCTGCTGGGGGATAGAGAACGGAAGGCCATATGATCAGGATCAGAACATACTAGAAAGATATGTCAATAAAAAATTGAATTCAGGAAAGGACCTGTGGTCTTTCAGGAATAAAACTAAAAGGTCGCATGGAAAGGAGGCAATAATAATTGTTGCCAGGACAGATTTTTTCCTGAGGTTCACTAAAAACAACTGGATGACATATGAAGACACGAACAGTCAGAAAGTCCTTCAAGAAGTGCACTACGTGGAGGTAGATACGAAGGAAATGAAAGAAGGTGATAAGCTTGAATTTACGTTTTATTGGAAAATCTCAAGTAACTGGGAGGCAGAAAATTTCCATATTCTATTCTGAAATTTTTTCTGTTTTTGAAGAGTTGGGTTCACGATTTAAATTAATTTTACTTTTATTTAATACAAAACTGCCTACAAATCCTATTCCTACCATAAGTGAGGCAATCAGAAAATCTCCAGTGTAACCGAAGCTTGTCACAATAAATCCTGAGATAAATGCGCCAAGTATCTGCCCTGAGCCGAGAATTGAATTATAATAGCCAATAGCTCTTCCTCTTGTGTTCTTATCTGCTAATTTAGTCACCTTTGTAATCTGCGTTATTCCAATAAAACTCCAGACGAAGCCCATTGCACCATAAACCAGAACAACAATTATCATAAATCCAAATGATACCAATCCAAGAAAAGGAATAATACTGGTCAGCGAAAAGACAACCATTCTAATTATCAGGGGTATGTATATGGCTTTTTCCAGGCTAAGTCTTCGAATATACCCACTTGCCATGTTAAAGGAAACAACCGAAAATGCACTGTTCAGCAAGTACATAGTATAAACCACTCCCTCTGAGGCATGGTAATTTTCTATCAAAAAAACAGGATATGGTGTAAAATATGTTTGAAAACCCACCATTAAGAAACCGCTTAGCAATAGGTACAACCATAAATCTCGTCCAATCTTTACCCCTTTTTTCCTTCCAAATAGCTTTATTACGTGAATAACGTAGGAAGGAGCATATCTTGTTCTTTCAAATGTCCTGATTGAAAAGAGACCAGACAGGGACGATCTTTTTACCTTAACCTTTGATTCTCTTAACAGGAAGAAAGCCAGGAAAAATGCTACGAGATATATGAGCGATCCCATAAGATAGATGTCCTTTAAAGTTGAAACAGAAGAGGAGTCATTTAAGACTATAATTAGTCCTAGCGTTAATCCTCCTACGGTTCCAATTGTCGATATTGCACTGAACACAGATACCGTTTTGGCCCATTGACTTTCATGTTCATTTTCAATTACCAGTAGAGTCGAAACCGGCACGGATGCCATTGAGAAAAACTGGAAGAGGACAAGAATCCCAATATAGGAATAAATCGTGTTTGTGAAGATTATAAAGAGTAGAGAAATGAATGACCCAAAAAATCCAATAAGAACGAATATTTTTCTCTTCATCACATTATCAGAAATATTTCCCCAAAGGATAAGGGCAAGTACTGATGACAGGGATGAAAGTGAGGATGCTATCCCCACGAACACGACTCCTCTGTGAAAATAAAATGAGATAAATAGTGGTATCATCGGAGTTAATACACCTCCTGACACATTGGAAAATATGTAGGACAGATACCAGAGTCTCCATCTGGGACTTTGGCTAACTGGAGATAATTCCGACTCCACCATAGGGGGGCACTTTTCAAAGGATTTCTTTCATGGTATAAATATTACCATAATTCATGGGTGATTTCCCTAAATTTTTCAATTTTAATATTCAGTGTAATTCTATCCTGGCAAATTTCTCAGAATAAAAAATAACTGCAGGCACTCAATCACGGTGTATCTTCTGAAAGCCTGTTCTTCGATGTTTTTGATAAATCTGCTTTATTTAGTATGTATAGAAATTTTCATCGTGAATCTGTTCGCTCTCATCTGAATTGACTTTGCTTTGGTCCACAAGAAGTTTAGAACCATAGGTTGCCCTTAAACACGTTTCGATAGGTTTTTTGAAGACTCGAACACTATTTCCTCAATTTTGACATAATCTGATTGATAAATCGTAAATATGAGAATTCCGTGCGAATGATAGGAAAGGCAATTTTCTAACTCGCGTAGTCAGAAAACTTTTTTATTCTTACCATATTTTCCGTATATTGGATAAAACTAAAATCGCATGGACGGTGTCCTTCGCCTATATTGCATATCTATTTGTTGGCCAAATTCCATTTTTAAAGAATCTTTCAGCCTTTTCAACGCTTAATGTATCTTTGCTATTGCTGGTCAGTTATGCAATCAGTACAGTTCTATTAATGGGAGTAAAACAATCTGGCAAATTCTTCATTATTGCGGGAGTAGTAGGATCATTGCTTGAGCTTTTAAGTCTCCGAACAGGGATACCATTTGGAAATTATTATTACACAGTCGGGCTGGGACCGCTCATAGGCCCAATGCCAATATTTATCCCATTATTGTGGGCCTCGTTGAGTTTCTATGCTTATGAAGCAGGGAAAAACATTGCAATGCCGTTTCTATTAGTATCACTGGACCTTTCATTTGATCCAAGATTCTCTGGCAGACTTTGGGTTTGGACCTCGTCAACACAGTACTTTGGAGACCCATGGACTAACTTTGTTGGATGGTTTGTCACTGCAACAATTATTTCCACTATTTTCTATTTCTTCAAAATTGGCAGAGGAAGTACTGATATTAGAGCCATTTTATTCATAGTGCTATTTGGCATCGATAATTGCATCTCTGATCTCTATGATAAACTGGTAGGCCCAGCAATAATATCATTTTTAATATTTTTAATCATATTGGTCACATATATGTTAGGGAGGAAATCTGAAAAAATAGGTGCATTTTACAGTATCTCCAATGGTAAGGAAACAATTTGATGCTTCTTTTTTGAATTATCGCTTATTGAACTCAAGAAAAGCACTATTTAAATGGTTAAACAAAGGATTTATCCATCAAGTCACAGTTTGTAAATCTTTTTAGATTCCTCATAAATTTGATTCATGAATTTTGGATCTGCGATTGTAACCATTTCTTCTACACGTTCCTTTATGCTTTTCCCTCTCAAATCTGCAACTCCATGCTCTGTAACAACAAATTGGACATGATTTCTTGTTGTAGTTACGCCAGATCCTACTTTGAGGGTTGGCACAATCTTACTTTCACCAGAATTGGTCTTAGATCTTATGGCAATAATTGACTTACCGCCCTGAGAGAGGGATGCCCCTCTTACAAAATCCATCTGCCCTCCTACACCTGAAATAATTCTCGGTCCAACCGATTCTGCTGAAATCTGTCCTGTCACATCAACTTCAACCGCAGAATTAATGGAATGAGTAAGCGAGTTTTTCCTTATAATGGATGTATCGTTTGTGTATTCCACACTTTTCATTTGAATCAAAGGATTTTCATCAAGAAAGTCGTACAATTTCTGTTCTCCCTTACTGAATGTTGCTACAACTTGATATCTATCTGTATTTTTATAGCAATTGTCAACAGCACCGGAAAGAACCAAATCCATCATACCATCGGAAAACAGTTCAGTGTGAATCCCGAGATGCTTTCTGTCTTTGAGAGCCACCATGGCTGCATCTGGAATTCTTCCTATTCCAGATTGAATTGTAGCTTCATTCGGAATAAGTTTAGCTACGTTCATTCCGATTTTCTCATCTGCAGAATCCCTCTCCTCTCTCTTGCTCTCTACCGGTTTCTGACTGCATTTTAAATAATAATCAACCATGTTTGTTGAAATTATCGAGTCTCCGAATGTTTTCGGTATAAGGTCGTTAAACTGGGCCACCACGATTTTGCTTAGTTCAACTGCTACCTTTGTTGCTTCAACTGTTGGTCCAAGGCTGACAAATCCTCTTCTGTCTGGTGTTGTTGTGTTAATCAATGAGACATCAGGCTTGACGTGGTTTCTGAGGAACCATGGTATCTCTGATAAAAACATTGGAATGTACTGAGTTCTCCCAATCTCAACGGCTTTTCTGGCGTTCTTTCCCACAAAAAGAGAGTAATCGATTAGACCCTTTGGCAATGGGACAGATGGATCGAATAGAAAAACTCCACCTCCAAGTTCAATATGATAAAGGGAAAGATCCATTTCATTCGAAAGTGATTCTTTAAGCATATCTAACAGAAATAACGGAGTTGAGGCGGAACCCTGTACATAAATTCTTCTTGCTCCTTGTATAACATTCTTGAAATTAAGGTCACTTATTTCTTCCATGTGACAGTAATAATCTTGACTCTTATTATTTTAAGTGAACATAACGAATTAGGTTAGTTAAATCCAGATTACTATATAATAAACTTAATAATGAAACTATTTTAATGGGACAGGAATCATAATGTCGTGAGTTCGGAAACAGAAAAAGCGCAGGAAATTGACCATAGAAAGATAGCTGCCAGCCTCTTCAATAAAACTTGGGACCTTTTAGAAAAAGGACGAAATTCAGATGAGGACGACTTGATGATCAGTATGAGCCATGCCTCTCTGTATCACTGGAAGGTTGTTGGTGGAAAAAAACAAGAAGCAACAGGAAACTGGATCATTTCCAGAGTTTACTCGACACTTAAGATGCCGGAGTCCGCGATATATCATGGCGAAAGGTGTCTCAAGATAACGGAGACAAGCAATTTAGGTAGTTTTGATTTAGGTTTTGCATATGAGTCTCTATCAAGGGCGTATTTGGTTTCAGGGAATAAAGAGGTCTCATCTAAATATTTGAAACTAGCATTAGACCAGTGCTCTCTCTTAAAGGAAAAGGAGGATAAGGAGTGGCTGGAAACAAATCTAAAACAAATCAAAGCATTTTTAGATTAATTTATTTGGATTTTAACATTTGAATCGCTGATTATGAAAAATTGACAATATACTGGACACATCATTGAAGGTACGTTATTTTGATCTTTGTGGTATCTTTCATTTCTTTATCGTAGACTTTGAAGTCTCCATCCCTAGTAATAAAATCCATCTTTGAACTCGTCGACCTGGATATCGTATAAGCATAGGAAATATGCAATAAATCAAGAGTGTGCACTGGCACTTTGACCGAAAGTTCCATCGCCAATGCAGCGATGTTATTCTATATCTCCATTGGCGTTTCAATTTTCGTCCTGAAAAGACCTGCTTGGGGCAGTTTATCTAAGAACCTGTATGTGTGGCCATCAAACCGCAATTGTATGGTCTCTTTTGCCATTACTAACCAAGCCACTGGAGGGATTTGAACCCCCGACCTGCTGATTACGAATCAGCTGCTCTACCAACTAAGCCACAGTGGCATTCCTGTTCGTCAAGACCATAGAACGCAATTCCTGATGGAATTTTAGGGTAAAAATATGTTGATTTTGGAGGCAGTACTTTACCATCCTTAACAACTTGCATGAATTGTGTTTTCTTCCATTCAGGCATTATCACTGCAATATCATCTTGGTTTTGAATAACCTTATCAAGGGCTACCTCCCTTTCATAGGTATAAAATATTCCAGATTTTCCACCATTTTTTCCGATAGAGGAGTCAATAGCTTTCAGATATTCAAAGTAAGACATCTCGTTTTTTTGAATCATCTTGAATTTTTTGGCCCTTAAATGCAGAACTGCATGATCGGGATCAGCATCATCATTTGTTTCTTCCAGAGTGAATCTTTCCTCAATTTTGCTGAAGAAATCTTTTGAATACTGGGCTACCCGGTGAACTTGAGAAATCAAAACTCCCTCTGAGTTTATGGAAGTGATGTAAGCAAAAAGATTGTTAAAGAATTCTACTTTTTTCTCGTACTTGTCTGATAACTCCAGCATTGCCTTTGTTCTATGGTGTCCATCCGCAATTATGCCTATACTTCCTTCCAAAGAATCCTTAATCCTATCAATTTCTTCAGAATCAGAGATAATGCAAATACTATTCATCACTCCAGGAGGTTCCTCATAATGTCTGTCGCATTTCCTGGTTTCCATTATCTCTTTCAAGGTATGGATCAGTTCCTCGTTATCGTTTACCACAAAAACAGGCTCTGTTTGATACTCCATTCTCTCTATGAGTCTGCTCCTCTCAATAACTAGGGAGGGAATTGTTCGTTCATGTGGGATAAGGCAATTTTCAGCCTCTCCCATGTTTAGAAGGCATATCACACCATATCTGGAAAGAGTTGAATTATCAATCCTGAAAGTCTGTTTCATTAACACGAAAGATCCTTTCTCGTATTTGGTCAGTGCACCCTCAGATAGCCATTTTCCAAAAAGTTGTCTTCCTTCATCAGGAATTTTGCATTGTTTAAGGTTTATGATGTTATAAGGGTTCTCCGAAAGTTCCCTTTCTTGATCCTTTGAAAGCATGTCAAAGGGAGGAGATG
>JAJZXP010000275.1 GCA_021806345.1 Thermoplasmata archaeon
ATCGGTGATTTTGAATTTTCCAATTCCGAGTTCTCTCCTGACCAGGTCAGCTATGAGTACACTCAGAGCCTGTGCTGTTCCCCCTGCACCTCTTATAGGTCCTGCATATACAACAGAGACATAGTCTGTCCCGTCATTATTCGTTCCAATACTGACCCTTGATATTCCCTCCAGAGGTGCAACCAGTATTCCCTCTGTAAGAATTGCCAGTCCAGATCTGACAGCCATATCCACAGCCTTATCCTTACCATTGCTCGAGTATCGCTCAGCAATTTTTTTGGCCATTATAAGAGCCACCTCTTCCCGGCTTGTGTCTTTGGAGAGATCCCTAATCTCACCACTAATTCCTTTTATTTCGAGCAGTTCCTCGATCCTATCTGCCATATCATTTGCAAGAGGTATCTCTACGAAATCCCGTATGTCTTTATTCTTGCTTCTGGCAATTTTCGCCACATCGTAACAAACTTCAACCTTCTTTGATATCTCCTGATGGTAAGCTTCCTCATCCAATGTAGACATAACCTAAGAAGCCTCCACCTTCTGTGGATTCCTCTTCTTCTGGAATTCATATGCCATTTTTACCAGATGAAGATGCAAACGGGATGGAGACAGTGGTCTGGACTTGAATTCTGCATGAAACTGAGAAGAGATGTAGGTTCTGTTTCCCTTCACTTCTGCAATCTCCATTCTGATCCCTTCGTCATCTTTTCCTGAAAAGATTAATCCATTTTCCTCCATTCTTTCTATATATTGTGGATTGACTTCAAATCTGTGCCTGTGTCTTTCACTGATTTCTTTTGCATTATAGAGCTCGAATGCAAGAGTTCCTTCACTTAAAATCACCTTCTTTGCACCAAGCCTCATAGTTCCCCCCATATCCTTTATGCCGACCTGTTCTGGAAGTATGTCGATGACAGGATTTTTTGTCGTTGTTGAGAATTCGGTACTGTTGGCATCTGATAACCCGAGAACATTTCTGGCAAACTCTATCACTGCCACCTGAAACCCAAGGCAGATTCCAAGGTATGGCGTTCCAGTCTCTCTTGCATACTTTGCTGCAAGTATTTTTCCCTCAACTCCCCTGTATCCGAATCCTGGAGCTACAATTATGCCATCCAGTGGCTCCAGTATTTCTGGTTTTTCCTGAACAGAGTCAGAGTCAAGCCACACTAGATTTACACCTATTCCTGTATTTCCAGTGGCATGCATTAGTGCCTCCCGGTGGCTGATGTAGGCATCATGCAGCTTTGTGTATTTTCCAATGAGCCCAATATTAACAGTGCTTTTAGGATTCAGCAAATTTTTCTTGTATGAAAACCATGTATCTGTAAAAGCAGCAGAATCCAGACTAAGCTGCTTCTTTATGATTTCTATGACACCCTGCCTTTCTATAACTTCCGGAACCTCATATGCATTGTTCACGTCATACACGCTTATAACTGCCTCTTCGGGAACATCCGTAAAAAGAGAAATCCTTCTCTTTGAATCATCCGTCAATGGATTCCTTGATCTGCACATCAGAATGTCCGGTTGTATTCCAATTTCCTTCATCGCCCTCACACTGTGCTGAGTTGGTTTAGTTTTTTGCTCCTCTTCCGATCCTATTTCTGGAATTAAAGTGACGTGGCAGAAAACAACCTGACCCTTCTCCTCCCTTTTCATCTGCCTCAGAGCTTCAAGGAATGGCATAGATTCTATGTCTCCAACTGTTCCACCCACTTCAATGACAACAAGATCGAGTTCCTCTGACTCTGAAACCTTTCTGATTCTTCTTTTTATTTCATTAGTGATATGGGGGATGATTTGAACAGTGCTACCCAGATATTCACCTCTTCTCTCCCTTTCAATCACCTCCTTGTAAACCTTTCCGGTTGTGATGTTATTGTTTCCGGTTAATGTTCTGTTAAGATATCTTTCATAATTTCCCAGATCCAGGTCTACTTCGCTTCCATCGTCTAAAACAAAAACTTCTCCGTGTTGGTATGGATTCATTGTACCTGCATCGTAATTAAGATAGGGATCGATTTTTAGTGCTGTAACCTTAAGACCACTATTTGTCAGAATATGGCATAGACTTGAGGCAATTGTTCCTTTTCCTATACCCGAAAGCACTCCCCCTGTTATGACTATGTATCTCATTCTCTAGAAATGTTTGCTGGTTATTTAACACATTCTGGAATAAGAATTAACATATAAGGAAAATAAAACCATCAATTGAAATAATCCTTTAGCAATCAGGAAGTAGTTAGTATGTCAGAAAAAGCACTTGTTATAGGAGCCGGGATTACGGGTCTTTTTACAACTTTATACCTTGCCCGTGAAGGGATTGACGTTACCTTAATAGATCGAGACAATATTCTTTCAGGAACTTCAGGTAAGTTCCACGGGATGCTACATTCAGGTGCCAGATACTCAACCAATGATCAGGTTTCAGCAAGAGAGTGTATGGCTGAAAACCGAAAACTTTCCGAAATCGCATCAAAATATATCATAAACACAGGAGGATACTTTGTTGCAGTATCCGAAGAAGAGGCAGATTTCGGTAATAAGCTTGCAAAAACAAACGGAGAATGCGGAATTCCAACTGAAGAAGTTGATTTGGAAGAATTTTTAAAACTGAGAGAGCCTGGAATAGGGGAAAATGCAGTGAGGGTTTTCAGTGTCCCGGATAAAGTTATCCACGCATATGGACTCGGAATGTCAGTTGCGTCAGAAGCAGTTATGAACGGTGCAAAGATCAGCCCAAACACCAATTTCAAGATGCTGGATTCTGAAGAGATAATTTTCCCTGGCCATGAGTGGCTAAACGGGAAATTTGACTTCCTGTTCAATACCGCAGGTCCATGGATAATGGATGTGGCGAAATCACTGAAGATGGAGGGCGTCCAGATTTCTCCAGCGCTCGGCTTAATGTCCGTTTATCCGGGTAGATGGGTCAATTCTGTAATCAATAGAATGAGGCCACCTTCAGATGGCGATATACTTGTGCCTTATGGAGAGAATACCATTCTCGGTACCATGGCTGTACTGACTGACAACATGGAAAGCGTGGATATTGAAGAGGAGGATATTGAGGAGATGGCGGAAGAGGGGAGTCTTTTGCTGCCAGTTTTGAAAAACCTGAGACCCATAAGAAATTACTATTCAACCAGGCCATTGATTGTGTCTGAAAATGAGAATGCCAGAGAGATTACAAGAGATTATTTGATTTTGCAGGAAGAAAAGAAAACGTTCAGGAGTTGTGCAGTTGTTGGTGGAAAATTCACAACAGCCAGGGCAATGGGATCTAAACTTGCATCAATTGGACTTGGAAAGGATGTTGATTCCATTGGAAAGGAAAAACTAGATTTAAACAGTAGCAGTGAATTATTCCTTGAGAAAAATGGCTTTAAAGAATTTGTCAGTTCCATAGAGGGCAGAAAGGGTACGATTGATGAGGATCTTACAGCGAACTCCACTCCTGCGATG
>JAJZXP010000169.1 GCA_021806345.1 Thermoplasmata archaeon
TGCTTGGAAATGGTTTTAGAGTAACCGTACAGACAAAATCCCCTCTTGTTACGCGGGATGTAGATGTCCTCTCAGCGCACAGAAGCACTGCCGATGTTGGGATTACAATCACCACGATCAACAGAGTAAAGTCAATTCTGATAGAAACGAAAACACCTTCACCGTCTGCAAGGATAAGGGCTTTGGAAAAACTGAATGGTGAAGGTATTAAAACCTGGATATTTTTAGGGCCGATTATACGTAATTTCAACGACGACGATGAGAATTTAAGAGCCATCTTTGAGGCTGCTGTGTCAACAGGTTCCAGAATAATATATGATTTTTATTCTTCGTACAGAGGAGCAAATTCCATGATGGAACGTTATCTTCCTGGATATGATGATAGAAAAGAATTCAATGAATCGAATGCCTGGAAAAGTGAAGTTGTGGGACGGATAGAAAAGCTCGCAGAAAAGTATAATGTAGAATGCAACAGCCAGAAGGATGAATGGATGGTTGAGAGAGGCTATAACTTTGGCGGACTCTTTTGACTCGAAACCAAGATCCTTTTTATAATAAGCTCCACTAGATTTAGAATGAGGCTTTATTCTTTAGCAATTTCTTTTGAACGGACTAGGACAACGAAACCAAGTGTGAAAGCCGCAAGATACTAAGGAATGCGGTTTGATCTCCAAATACCTTTCCTAATTAATCGCTAAAACCTTCTAACCTTTTACGCCATTGGATGTGTAAAATACAGGCAAGGAATGTTTGAGTACACAAAATTTAGAATCCGCTGTAAAATTTCACGAGTCTCCCAAAGTATTCTGGATTTTGACCTATCAGTTCCTTTAATTTCCCAATGGTCTTTTCTCTGTCGTAGATGAAGCGTTTAAAGATAATCTGATTCTGATCTGTATCGAGAATGGCATACATTGGCATCCAATTTCCGTCTCGCGGTTGTCCAGAACTACCCGGGTTTATGATCCTTCCGCGATAGAACATCTGAAAATGTGTATGCCCAACCAGGATATAGTCAAATTTCTTGAACTTCGCGGATTTCCATACCATCTCAGCCTCAGATCCGTACATGTAACCGTTAAGGATATTGTTCGGAGACGCGTGTACCATAAGAAAATTCTTTCCATCAAGTGAGAACTCAAGCATGTCTTTCAGGGAATCGAGTTTGGCAATATCCTCTTTAGACAGAAATTTTAGAGAAATATTGTCACGTGTGAATATACTTAGGTCATGCATTTCTGGGGCACATCCACAATCAGTATTTTTTGCAACGGCCTCGTCATGATTTCCTCGTACAATAAAATCAGACTGATTCAGAACAGTATCTAACGTTTCTGCCGGCTCAGGCCCATAATCTACTATATCGCCGAGAAACAACGCTTTGTCAAATTTCTCGACATCAAATAGAGCCTTCAGGGCCTGGAAATTGGAATGTGCATCAGAATATATTAGAATTCTCATATTGTGTAATTTCGATTTGATATTTAAGTACTGCGTAATAGCGTTGCTTAGAAAAAGTAGATTTATGAACAGTAATCTATATGCCGATCCAGGATGAATGGGACACTTAAAAAAAATAATCTTCTTTGGTCATCTGCGGTTTGCGACCATGAGTTTGGATTTCTCAGGCTTACCTCGGATTCACTTGTTTTTGAATCTAATGAACATGTTCCGAGGAAAGTCATACCGTTTTCATCAATATTAAACACCTATGCTGGAGGAATATTGAGAAGGAGACTTACCATTGTAGTTAAGGGAGCCCAACAGAAGGTTGTATTTACTGTTCCCAAAACTGCTGTTTGGCGAAAGAATCTTGCGCTGATAAATCCTCGCCCTGAATATATAAAGGAAAAATCGAAATTAAATGGCGAAGCGGGAATCCTTTCAATTGTTGAGAATTCGTTAATTTTTCAAAAGGTTGAGGGAAAAGAAAAGAAGGTCATTAGAATCGACAGCATAGATTCAGTTCATCCCAGAGGCATTCTGAAAGGCACACTCGCAGTTAGATCAGGCAATGTTGAATATGATTTCAAGGTTTCAAAAGCAGACCAGTGGGCAGAGATTCTTTCATTTGCGATCCAGATGAAGCACCAAACAGGTAATAAACCCCAAGTTGCTCCTCAGTCTTCTCAAAATACTCAAACGAAGACGACCAGCCCAATAACGAGCTCTATCAGCTCTGCCCAACATAAATCGTATTACAATCAGCCTTCTCCTTCGGCTCACCAAAAACTGAATCTAGGAACACAATCGGGACCTACCCTTACAACCGGTTCGAACCCAAAGCCGATTGCCCCTAACACGCAAAAAACAATTAGCAAGAGACAACCAGTTGCGCATGGCATTACGGCAACGAGAGCTCCAGTACCGACACAAAGTTCAAACAGGGCGATTCCAACCGGCCAGTACCGTGGTTCATGGCCAATGGGGCAGGATTACGATCAAGCTTTTCAAAATGTGGCTAAAAGCATAAATCCTACCCTAGGAAATGCGTCTGCCTGGGAGGTAATTAGGAATCCAAGGAACCAAAGTATGCTCGTCTATGCCGCAGGAAATTTTGGATCTGTCTATAAGGTCAGGTTTGACGATGGTAAGATCTTCGCGTTGAAATGCTTCACTAAGAAATCCACAGAAATAAACATGAGATATGAAAAGATAAGCAATTACCTTGAAACAAATTCTGGGAATCGCAAATTCCTGGTGCATTTCAAGTACTTCAAGGACGGTATAAAAACCAAAAAATCTGATACATTTTATTTTCCGATCCTCAAAATGGAATGGTGCGAAGGACAGAGCTTGAATAACTTTATAGCATCGAATCTTAGCCACCCTAGAAAGATAAGATCATTAGCAGAAACGCTCGTTAAAGATGTCGCCTCTCTTCAGGATATAGGTATAGCTCACGGTGATCTCTCTGGTGATAATATAATAGTCAATGACAAGAACGAAATTTTCTTCGTTGATTATGATGGCATGTTTGTACCAGGATTCAAGGGAACAAAATCCGTGGAAATAGGTCACGGTGACTTCCAGCACCCAAATAGAACCAGAGAAGATTACTCAGAAAAACTTGATAATTTTTCAACACTCGTAATCTATACGTCCCTTCTTGCAGTTTCGGAGAAACCATCGCTCTGGTCTGACTTTAATGATGATAATCCTGACCGATTGATCTTTGGGAAGAATGATTTCAAATCCCTGGAGACCTCAAAGGTGTACGCAGAGATCATGAAAATAAAGGATCAAAAGACCAAGAAATTATTGAATGTCATGAAGGAAGCATTAAGCAGACCAGTTCTTTGGGATGGGGACAATCCAAATGCTCTTCTTTCTATGTAAAGCTAAGATAAATTAGACTGATATCATCATTCCTCATTCTTTTGGCATCAATTTCGTTCGAAATATAATCTCTCATCCCTGAATCGTTGACAACAAGATCTCTTA
>JAJZXP010000375.1 GCA_021806345.1 Thermoplasmata archaeon
CTCTTTCTTGTATGTTTTTCCAGTCTTTTTGTCAGCAATGATTGCCAACGAATTTCCTCCAGCCATTTAATTAATCCTCCTTTCTAAGATTATGGGAAATACTAAAATGGCTTATAAATTTATCAATGAAACTAACAACAGAAAGGGTAACGTAATAAAAAAGTCTCCCTGATGATTCAGAGGTTTTTTCTCTAATATATTTGTGCAAACAAGCAAGGACGTTCTTAATTCTATTTCAGTCTCCGATATTTCATAGTTCCTGAAAACGTATTGTCAAACCTTTTCAACAATTCATATATAACAGGAAACATTAGATCTTTATGTTAGAAATATAGCGTTTAAAAGCACATCATTAGGGCTTATAATCTAAAATATAAAAATTATATTTTTAGATGCTGATACTTAATTCATGATTATTTGACTTTGATGAGGAAGACAATATAAAATGATGGTGATATCAAAAAAATTTCTCTAACAGATTAGAATCTTACCTTAAATAGCCATAGTGTTTATTTTCCTAATGACAGAAACGCAAGAAGAGATAAGTGTAGGAGATAGGTTGGACCGTTTACCACTTAGCCGCTTTCACACGAAATTCACTTTAATGGTAACAGGAGGGGAATTTATACTAACTTTCCTGTTAATTGGTGTAGGAGGCCTACTGACAGTAGTATCGAAAGTCTTCAACCTGTCTACAGACGTTGCCACATATGTTATGCCAACATCTTTTTACGCCGGAATGTTCATTGGAACAATAGGCTTTGGACGAATGGCTGATATATATGGAAGGAGGTTGATTTACTTCTTCAATCTGCTAATTTTTGCAATAGGTGCAATTATTGCGGGATTAATGAGTAATTATATCCTGATTGCAGCATTTATGTTTATAGCAGGAAGTGGAGTGGGAGCAGAGATACCGCTTGGAGATACATACATAAGTGAAATAATGACCAAGGATAATAGAGGTAGAAAACTGGCCATTGTCTATACGATTGCAATTTTATCAGCACCAATTGGGGCTTTTGCATTACTGGAACTTTCCAATTGGGACCTGGGACTTAGCTGGAGAATTTTCCTTATATCACTCGGTTTGGGCGCTCTTGCATTCCAAATAGTAAGATGGAGAATAAAAGAATCACCGAGATGGTTAGAATCACAAGGCAGGAAAGACGAGGCAAACAAGATTGTGGATGATATCGAAGCGTATGTGAAAAAAGAAAAGGGACTTTCAACCTTACCCGAAGTTAAAGCTCACACTAAAATCTCGACTGAAAAACCTAAATGGGTTGAGCTGTTTGAAAAGAAGATCAGGAGAAATACAGTTATGGTTATGATTTTCCAGTATGCTCAAAGTGGTGTGTTTTTCGGGTTCACTGCATTGGTACCAACAATTCTGGTCGACAAAGGCTATTCAATAGCAAGCACGTTTTTCTTTACTATGATCATATTTTTAGGGTTTGTTGTAGGAAGTATAGTAAACACCTACTACATTGACAAGGTAGAAAGGAAATACGGAGTGGTAGTTTTCATTCTATTAGCTGGAATTTTTGGTGTAATATTTGGGTTGTCGACAACATCAACAGAACTTGTTATCTTTGGTTTCCTTGTGGCATTCTTCTTATGGAACATGTCAAACTTTTTCCATCAATATCAGGCAGAGATATTTCCGACGAAACTTAGAGGAAGCGGTACTGGCCTCGGGCAGGCAATCAATGCTCTTGCATCCGCTTCTGTTCCAACTCTCATTATAGTTTATGTGCTTTCTCACGGAACTTTTATTGTATTTCTTACATTAATGGTGCTCGTGGTAATAGTTATAGTCGATATAATGCTATTCGGCCCAAAAACAAGCAAAAAAGAACTTGAAAGTATTATAAATATTTGATGGGAATGAATTACACCAAAAATTATCTTATTTTTAACAGAAAAAAAATTGAATATTTTACATTTGGTAATGGGAAAAGGGAAGTTTTATGTCTCCAGGGTTGGGGGTTGCCTCCGGATATATGGTTTAAGTTCATAGAAAAATTTCAAAC
This sequence comes from Thermoplasmata archaeon, assembly GCA_021806345.1. Next base: position 2,037 of record JAJZXP010000375.1, read on the forward strand.
GAATGACGATTCTTTAAAATTTATAATAATTGACCTAGGTTCAATCGATGTTGGAACTGAAATTAGCATATCAAATTTTGCAAAATTAATTGCTGGTATGGCTAGTGGTATTGAAAATCAGTCACCTTATGCAATTATTGGACACTCCATGGGCGTAACAATTATGTTTGAAATAATGAAACTTCATCTAATGTCACCAGAAAATATTGTTATAGTAGACTCTGGAACGCGCTCATCAAAAAGAAATGGTGAAATTATAAAACTTGTTGAGAGTAAAAATTTCAAAACACTTATGTTTAGAAACATAGTCAAGTCATTTTTTGTTAACATTAGTGAAGATGACCTAAATTCTCTAATGGACAAAATTAAAAGATATAATATAGACGAACTAGCAAAACAGCTAATTCTGATCTCATCTTTTGATTATTCATCTTTTGTCGAAAAAATAAAGACTCCTACACTTATTTTTTTTGGGAAGAATGATAAAAACAGGAGCTTAGAAGAAGTAACAGAACTAAACCAAAAAATTGCGAACTCTAAATTGGTAATCCTTCAAAATTCTGCTCATTGTCCGATGTATGAGGAACCAGAAAAATTTGCTTTTACGCTTTTAAATTTTTTAAATCACCATGTATAAGAAAAATATCATGATTCGTATTAGGAGTGAATTTTAGTGACTGTAAAGTCTAATTTACAGGAAATATTGGAATATATTGCCTAACGTGTTAGAGTAATCCTTTAAGTAAATAAATTAAATGAATCGTTATGATTTCTGATGATTCTCTAAGGGAAGGTATGCAGGCTCCCGGGATAAGTTTCAGTGTAGAGGAAAAGCTTAACCTTGCGAAAAAAATATCTCAATGCGGATTGAAGAGAATACTAGTTTCCTATCCATCGGCGCACGAATCCGAGGCTTTAGTTGCATCTGAAATTACAAAAAAGGGATATTTTCAAGAGGTTTATGGACTGGGGAGAGCAATAAGGGAAGATATCGATCTTATAGACTCAACTGGAGCCAATATATCTCTTCACTTTCCCTTCAAGTATGATTCTCTAGATGAAATATACAGCAATGTAAAATATGCTCTGTCACTGGGAAAGAAGGTTGAAGTTGGAATCGTAGATATAACACAGTATAAAACAGATCAACTGGTAAAAATTGTAAAGGTTCTATCAGGCCTGGGCGTTGATACAATACAACTCCCTGATACCATGGGAAAGGCAACTCCGGGATTAATAAGAAACGTTGTGGGAGAATCCAGAAAGGTTTCAGAATCAAAGATTGAAATTCACTGCCACAATGATCGAGGATTATCTGTGTCTAACGCAATAGCTGGAATAGAAGCAGGGGCAGATATAATTGATACAACATTTTTAGGACTTGGTGAGAGAAACGGAATCACT
>JAJZXP010000226.1 GCA_021806345.1 Thermoplasmata archaeon
CTCCCAGTACTTTCCTATGAATCTCATAAGCCCTCAAAAGCAGAGGTTCTGCCCTTTGATAGTTGCCTTGGACAGTATAAAGGGAACCGAGGTTGTTAAGATAAGTTGCCAGAGAAATGCTGTCATTATCCGGTATATTGTCTGCTATTTTAATAGCCTCCTCAAGCAATATCCTTGCTCTGCTGTAATGTTCCATATCAAAGTAGAGCATCCCCAGGTTGTTAAGTGAAATTGCAACGTCAGGATGGGAATCGCCCATCTGTTCCCTTTCAATCTCCAGAGCTTTCTGGAACGCTTTCTCTGCTTTATTATATTTCTTTAGCCTTTTAAACATCAAACCACTATTTGTTAGCTTGATGGCCTTTCTTGGTGAGCGTTTTTCAAACAAGCGGTGTCATAGTTAAAATCCCTTTTACTTATATGATTATTTCTTTTACATTAATCTGCAATTGGATTACTATTGTGTATTCATTTACGGAATGAAGAATTAAAGCAATAACTTGAAGAGTTCAAATCTTGGAACAATCATTGCAGTGGAGAATGCTAAGAATCTTGGAAAATTAGTTAACAGTTGAAAGTAGTGTTGGCGAGCAATAGCATTTCATTATTATTTTCAGAATTTTTTTTTATTTTTTGAGTGAGGTAGCCTAAGACCCATACAGGGATGAGAAAAATCAATCCTATTCTACCTTTTCCTTTACTGGACTAAAGATTTTAAGCCAAGCGTTGCATGGAGGATAATCAATGCATACAAATATTCAGAATGTTAGGGATTTGTGTTTATTCTAACTGTACATTTCTCCAGTCTCATACTTATAAAATCTCGCACCACACATTGGGATCAGCTGGATTCAACTATCGGGAATATGTCAGATGCGAAATGGAGTCTCCATTTGGGCAGAGCGGAAATGTATGTCACTAGAATGCAAATATTCAGTCAGGAAAATTACTAGAAGATCCGTCCCCCCCCCCGATAACATTTCTTCGGAGGTGTTTAAACATACAGCAGCTCAGGATATACTTTTCTCGTCCTCAATTAGTTCTCTGCACATTTTAGATATCTGTTCCACATTCACGCTTTTTCCTGTAGATACTGAAATGTCCTTGATCATTCCAACCAATTTGGTGAGCATATCATCAGGAATGTCTATGTTTAAAGTTCTAAGGATATTTTTTATCATATGTTTGCCTGTGTATACGTTGATTGAATATTTACTTCCAGTAAATACCCTTGAGGAAGCTGCGTGGGTACCGGCAGTGTGCACAGACGTATTTTCTCCAAATACAGGGAAGTTAGCATCAAAGAGTGATGGACCAATTTTTTCCAGAATCAAGTCATGTAGAAAATCATAACATTTGAGGAGAGATTTGATATTGACCCCAGTCTTTTGACCCTCCAATTCCAATATGCTTACAATAGAGGCTAGATCAGTTATGCCATTCCGTTCACCAATTCCAAATATAGAGCAGTCCACATAATCTGCACCTGCTTCTATTCCCGCAAGTGCATTGGCGACGGAGGAACCATTATCGTTATGGCAATGCACTTCGAGCATAGAACTGACATTCTTCTTTACCAGTTCCACAATATTCCTCATTCTAGAAGGAGTTGCTAGACCCTTAGTGTCAGGTAATTGAATGACATCGGCACCAGCTTCTGAAACTTTAGTTGCCAGACTTATCAGTTCCTTATCGGTAAACCTTGTTACATCAACTAGGCCAACCTCAACTATCCTTCCCTTGGATGATGCATATCTTACAGCTTTCAGTATGCTATCCATGTCTTCCAAAGTAAATGGAAGATGTAAAGAAATATTCGCTCCAGTTGAATAAATTTTGTCAATATCAAGCTCCAATGTTCTGCCAAGACCGAAAACCTCTTTGAAATAGTTTCTCTCAACTATCTTTCTGGTTATCTCCTCCTCAGATATATGTGCAGACGGGTATGAAACCAGAGCTCTGGTAATGCCAGAATTTCCAAGAATCTCTGCCATTTTCAATTTCTCATCAATTGTAAAACTGAATCCGGGAGTTTGCAAACCCTCCCTAAGTGTATCGTCCGTAATCATAGAAATGGATAGTCAAAACATATTATAATTTGCTATCAAACCGGTTATATGTTAAATGCTGATTGAGCGCAGAATTATTTTAAGTATCTAACTATTTTTCCTCAGATGATTTTGTCTCTTTTCAGGACATCTATCTCATTTTCTGAGAATCCTAAGAACTTCAATATTTCTTCATCATTTTCACCAAGTTCAGGTGGGTCCCTAATGTATCTTCCACCTAAGGGTGTTGCGGGTACCGTGATATCCTTACCTTTGTATCTTTCTGTAAACATCTTTGGCCTTGCGTGAGGATCTTCAAGAAGTTCCCAAGGGCGATGGAGGGTAGCATAGCTTACATTGATCCGGTCTAAAGTTTTGAAAAGTTCTTGTGAGTCAATGGTCATTATCTTTTCTTCCAGTATTGGAATTAGAGTATTCCTTTTTGAGTAACGACCTTCATTTCTGTCGAGAGATGGGTCATCTTTAAGTTCTGGTACGAGAGCTTTACTGAATTCCTTCCATTGCATATCAGTGGTGACGGCAATGAAAATTTTCCTTCCGTCCTTGGTTTCAAAGAAATCATATATTCCCCAAGCAAAACCTTCCTCATTTATAGGTTTCAGAGGTTTATTCAGTACCTGATAAGTGGAAATGTGTTGACCCATGAAAAACATGGCAGTTTCAAATAGACCAACATCGATATATTTTCCCATGCCAGTCTTTTCCCTTTCCATTAGGGCATTCAATATACCAATAACTCCAAACATTGCAGCACCCATATCTACAAGTGAAGCACCAACTCTCATGGGTCTGCCAGTTAAGCCGGTCATATATGCAAGTCCACTGTGAACTTCAATTGGATAATCAAGCGACTTTCTCTTCTCGTACTGTCCTTTCCCATATCCTTTGAGAGAAAGATAAATGAGCCCGGGATTATTTTTAGAGAGTTCACTATAGGAAAAACCTAACCTATCCAATGTGCCGTAACTCAGATTATCTATGATAATATCTGCCTTCATTGATAACTTCCCTAAAATATCCTTCCCCCTTTCATCCTTTAAGTTAATCGCTATGCTTCGTTTGTTTCGGTTGTAATATGGAAATGAACCTGAGCTTTGATTTGTAAGCCTTCTCGAAACATCTCCTTCACCTGGTTTCTCAATCTTCACAACATCGTAACCCAAATCAGACAGTATGAGCCCTGCAGACGGTCCAGCAACTATGTGCCCCAGTTCAAGAACTAGTACCAACTTTATGACCCCCTTCCGTTATGATTTTGGTGTAACAATTCTAAAGAACTCATCTCTCTGAAGCTAATGCAAAACATATAAATTCTCCATAAAAACATTCTAACATCCCTTTTATTTCCTTGTCTCAAACTTCATTA
>JAJZXP010000090.1 GCA_021806345.1 Thermoplasmata archaeon
TTGAAGATATGCCCGGGTTGTTTTCGAGAAAATTAAGTAAAATGAGAGAAAAATATATTCCTGGGGAGGTAACCGGTAAGAAGTAAAAGAATTAACAATACTTCTCTATTTTTTATCATATCTAACAAACTTTTTTGCAAAAGATTAACGAGTTTTTGATTCCAAGTTGAGTATTGGTGGTAACTTACTTTTATATGAAATTCCTGGTAATACTCCCTATTTCCGTTTTCAAGTACTCCATTGTTTTCCGATGAATCATTAATTGCGTAAGCACAGACATACACGTCACAGAAATTTCCGTGTTGAAGTTATATGAATAAATCCTCCCTCTAGACTATTCTAAATACTGGATCTTTCCCTTTTAGAAGAACATTGACAACGTTCGTATAACAGATCTCATCGATGCTGTTGAAAGAACTTTCAGTAAAGGCAGCAATATGAGGAGTTGCTAAGACTCGACTGTTCTCTATAAAGTCATAATTTTCAGGGGGTTCAAATGAAAAAACATCAAGTGCGACAGACGCTATTGTTCCATTTTTTACGAACATTTCAAGGTCGGCATTATTAACGACCTCTGCTCTAGCAGTGTTCACAAGATAGCTTCCTTTTTTCATAAGGCTAAGAAGTGACCTGTCTATAAGTCCGGTGGTTTCCTCATTCTTCGGAACATGTATGCTGATCAGATCAGATGTTTTGAAAAGCTCTTTGATATCAACCCTAGTAAACCTGTTGTTTTGCACGAATGGATCACAGTATATTACATTTGATCCCAGAGATGTAAGGATTTCCGCCACCCTAGTCCCTATATTTCCGAGACCGAGGATTCCAATGGTCATATCCTTCAAACTCCTTCCCAAGAACTTCTTCCTTTGCCACGATCTCCCTTTTAACGAAATGGAGGAAAAAGTGATGTTCCTAGTTATATCTAAAATTGCCCCAAGCGTGAATTCTGCGACAGCTTCATGCTCTTTCGGAACAGGAGTGTTTGTAAGAATAATGTTTTTCATTCTGCAAGTTTCCAGATCGATCTTATCGTAGCCTATGCCACGCCTAGCTATAATTTTGAGTTTGCTCGCTTTTCTTAGGACTTTATCTGTGTATGGGTCCAAGCCCGCTATTATTCCATCATATTCGCCAATTATCTCCAACAATTCGTCTTCTCTATACCATCTTTCGTTTGGATTTATATCTACGATAAAATCCGCTTTGAGTTTTGTTAGATATTCCTTTGTAAACCAAGGGGATGTAATCAAAACCTTGAAAATCTTAATCGCCAACCTTAATTACTTTCTTTAAATCGGATTGTAGTGCATCTTCCTGAACCTTACTAAGCGGATACATTGGAGGTCTGGGCAACCCTACATCATAACCATTAATGATCCTGGTCATGGAGTAATTCGCGGCCCACTGTCCATATTTCTGAGATATCTTTGCAATAGAGGTAACTAGCATTTGCGTTTCAATGCCTCGGACAGAATCTGGATCCTTAACTAATGAACTGACTAGCTTTGGAATATAGTTTCCTGTTCCGGGTACCGCACCATTAAGTCCAGACCGCATGGCTGAAAGTATCAAGGCATCTGGCCCACAATAAACCTTGAACGCATCTGAAAACTCCCACCTGAAACTTAGCATATGATTTATATCAGGAGTAGTGTCCTTTATGCCAACTATATTTCCCCCGGATGCGTTAATTTTCTTTACCAGTGAAGGTGTAATATCGTAGTTCGTAGTGAGTGGAAAGTTGTACACCATAGTTGGATATATTTCGGAAATTTCCCTGAAGAATCTTATGTACCATTCCTCCGGAACCCTTGGGTAATAATATGGAGGGAGCGATGCAACTGCCCGTAATTCTTTCTTTTTGGCCAATCTGGCAAGAGACTTTGATTCATCCATGTTTAGAGAGCCCACCTGCATGATCACGCGGTCAGGAATATCTGAGAAGTTTTCTAAAATATCTACTTTCTCACTAAAACCCAAGGATGGTCCCAATCCGGTAGTACCTGATAGGAGAAGAAAGTCGACGCTATTCTTCAAGAGAAAATCAGCGTGCCGTCGCATCTTCACTATATCAATCTCGTTTCTCTCATTGAAGGGAGTGATGATTGGAACTATCAGATCACTCATTGAATATCACCGGTTTCTCTGCAGTAATCCTGCTCATAGTTACAACGGAATTTGTCTCATCTTCGTTCCGAAGCACAATATCTACGGGATCTGCTTCAAGATATCCGTTGGAATTGAAGGGGGGGTCGTGTCCAGGAATTATTACGTCCGGATCCATCGCTTTCACCTTGGCGATACTCTGCTTCGCTGCTTTCAGATCGTAGAATATTAGATCGGGGATTCCCCTTCTATATGCCCTGATGTTAGGTATAGCATCTCCTGCTACCACAGTTAATATATTTTCATTCGTAATGCCCAAAGAAACGTGACCGGGAGTATGCCCAGGCGTAGAAATTATGCTTGAATTACTAGAAACTCTATGACCATCTTCAACAAGGTTGATATTTAATCCTCCAAGGTATTCTTTAAATTTTTTTGTAATGCCATCAGAGACCCCAGAAAGCGTTCCCTTCTCGTATTCCTCTCTTCCAATCATGATTTCTGAATCCTTAAAAATGTCAACATTCAAGCAGTGATCCCAGTTCAGGTGAGTAAGCACTACCACATCAATTTCCGATGGTTTTATCATATTCTCTCTTAGTCTCGCTAAAAGATTATCTCTATTTCCAAAATGCCCGGTATCAACAAGAATGTTTCTGTCGTCTCGAACCAATGTGACCGAAGCCGCCCCAATGGTTCCGTAACTACTCCTTATTCCTGCTCCCTTTAAAATCCTGATTATTTTCATTTAACATCGCCATGATATTTGTATTCTTCACTAAAATACTCTAGATGCATCTTTTTGTATGGGTACTTTGTAAGAGCTTTTTCATTTACATCTATACCGAGACCAGGTTTATTACTCGGATAAATATACCCTTTTTCGATATTGAAATATTCTTCGATTAAATCATGCCTAACCGTTTCTGCATCCAGCCAGAATTCAAGAATCAGTGCATTTGGCATTGTAACTAGGGCATTAAGCGAAGCTGCAGTGGCTATAGGTCCATTTGGGTTGTGAGGGGCGACAGGAACATAATTAACATTAGCCATGGAACCAACCTCCACAAGAGGGAGAATTCCACCCATGTGGCAAACATCTGGCTGGATAATATCTGCAGATCTTTGCGCTAACAGTTCCCAAAACCGGTTTCTTGAAATTATTCGTTCACCTGTTGCAATTGGGACATGCGATCCTTTTCTTACTTCACTCATTGAAATGATGTCTTCCTCTGGCACTGGTTCTTCAAACCAAAAAGGGTCAAATTTTTCTATTTCTTTTGCTATTTTTAGTGCT
>JAJZXP010000461.1 GCA_021806345.1 Thermoplasmata archaeon
GAATCCATCTTTTTTCATAAGCCCCCGAAGATTCTTTGCAATAGTCCCGTATACGATTTTACCTTCCCTAATTCCTCTTTCAAGAATTTTTGAGTTTATTCCCACATTTTCAGAGCTTAAGTCCTTGAATTGTAATTCTCCTGTACCTCCTCTCTTTCCCAATATGTCAACTGCCTCTTTCAGTTTTCTCTGTCTCTCTGATTCGTTTTCCAAAATATCCTTTATTGCGGAGAGTTTTGAGACCCCTTTTATCTCTATCCTTCCGAATCCCATTGAAAAATTTACATCCTGTCTTATGGCATCTGCTCCTTTTCTTAATCGTCCCATTACTGTAAGGTACTCACCTATGGATCTCGCAATTTCAATTGCCTCCTCAGGTGTTTTCATATCCGGAGCTGTGGAAATTTCAATTAATGGTATTCCCAGTCTGTCGAGAGAAAATTCTGTAAATCCAGACCTTTCCCCGATCCTTCTGCATGAGTCTTCTTCAAGACTGAGCATCATTATATTTGTCCTGCATTTCGAAGTTTCGACGTATCCCCCTATGGATATTATGGAAGTTCTCTGGAATCCACTCGTGTTTGATCCGTCTATTACGACTTTTCTCATTACTGTGACTTGATCCAGTATGGAGGATTTAAGAGCCTGGGCAATTGAAAGTGCGGTCTCAAGTGCCTTTTGATTCATAGGCAGTGGGGGCTCTTCATCTGCCTCCACAAGGCAGGAGTTTGTGGATTCAACATACCTGAACATGTGATCAAGTAGCCCCTCATACTCTGCTGAGATATCCTTTGATCCAGACTCGCCAGACAGGGATAGCAGTCTCCTGACGAATGCCTTTTCCTTTGGATTGCCGTCCTGATCACAATTACAGAAAAGTTTTCCGGTGTTGAGTTGCATGTGAACTTCCAGCCCAATCTTTGCATTTTCAGGAAATTTATTCATGGGAATGCCTCCATTTGCTCATTTTGCACAATTTCGCCCCTTAAGTTGGTGTTCATAATCCTCTCAAAATCCTCATTCCCATAATTTCCAAGTACATACATCATCTTTACATAAGCAGTTTCAGGCAGCATATTTCCGCACCAGACTATGCCGGCATCTTTCATTCTTCTTCCTGTAGAGTAAACGTCAAGATTCACAGTTCCAAAAATGCACTGTGTCGTCGTCATGACCTTCATTTCATCACTGATGCGCTCCTTTAAGATTTCGAGATATTTGACCGCAATATGTCCGAGACCAGTTCCCATGATTACAATTCCCTTTTTTCCATCCATGAATTTCTCAAGTGTCTCAGTTTCGAGCCCCGGATAGAAATAGATCAGACCAACTTTCTTTTCGAGTTTTGTGTTGATTATATTCTCCTCTCCTGCCTGCCTGATTCCTGAAGTGAGATTTGTTAGGCCTTCTTCAAATATTCCCAGTGGATCAGTGCCGATTGATCTAAATGCATCCCTCCTGGTTGAATGCATTTTTCTTGCTCTTGTGCCCCTTATTAACTGTATTTTCTCATCTGAAGTATTCTTATGCATGCATATTCCAACTTCCCCCATTTTTTCTGAAGCAAAAGCTACAGATGCTTCGAGATTTAGGTAAGAATCGCTGCTGGGTCTGTCTGAACTTCTCTGGGAACCTGTGAGGATTATAGGCCCAGTCTGGCTCTCGAACAGGAATGAAAGTGCTGAGGATGTATATGTCATTGTGTCGGTGCCATGTGTTACAACAACTCCCTCAGATCTTGCCAGTTCCTTTTGAATCACCCTTGCAAGATCGATCCAATTTTGTGGCTCCATATTCTCGCTTAGAATATTGGAAAAATCTACATTCCTCAGGTTTCTCCTTGTATTCATGTACCTGAATCTGGATGTTAGATCTTCCATGTCCATTGAAGGAAATACTGCCCCCGTCTTGTAATCCACCCTGCTTGCAATTGTTCCCCCTGTTGAAATCACTGATATGCTTTGATCATCAGATTTTGAACCACTTTGAATCTTTTTTCCTGTAAATCTGACTTTTCCTGTTATCTCGAATTTCTCTGGTTTGACATAAATGTTGTAGCCAGAGGGTAGCTTAATGTTAATCATTTCCTCTTTCGTAGAAATTACAACACCTTCCATCTCCCTGCCCTTCCATGTGAATTTAATTTGATCCATGGATTTTGGCATAGATGATTCTGACATATCGCTGAATATCTTTGGCTTATTTGAATTTTTAAGTACATTTTCTCATAAAGTCATGGAAAATCCAATTTTCCCTGTTTGGTTACCTTTAACTCCCTGGCAAGATGTAATGCATTTGTTGCAGCATTACCATTTGGGTGGTTGTTGAAAAATATGTATATGTTTTTGTACAGGTCTTCTATTTTCCTGATCTGCCGAATAAAGTCCCCCAGTTCTTCATTTTTATAATTGTAATCAAATTTTTCCATTCCTGCATTTGAAATTGCGAATGAAGGGTTTCTTCCCTGCATTCTTATGTAAGCGTTTTCCTGATTTATCTTGCTTAATTTGAGACGGTTGATTATGCTATCCGTAAAACAACAATTAATTCCGTTATTTTCAATAATTTTTTGTGTACGATTCAGGTCATTTTCACTGAAAAATCTTGCTTCTGCATAAAGTTCTGAGGGAAAATTCAATATTTTATTGATTTCCATAAGATATTCTTCCAAAATGTCTACTGAAATCCATGGGGGAATAGTAAACATAATGGGTGAAGAGGGATTTTTACGCCTTAGCTGTTCCACAACGTTTGTGTTGAATTCGTTCCCTTTGATCTTTCTATCGTCATTCCTTACATGTGTGATTGATGATGGTACTTTCACACTAATTTTCATATCTTTTTTAATTTTTTTCAACGTACTCCCGAAAGATTCAAAGGATGGTATTGCGTAATATGTTGAGTCTATTTCTACAGCATTAAAGAATAGTGCGTAATAGTTAATGGATGGCCTAATGCCCTCAGGGTAGAATTTCCCGACCCATTCCCTGTATGACCATCCACATGTTCCAACAAAGATATTCAATGCGAAATTTCCCTTATTACTTCCCTTGCAATTATTACTCTCTGAATCTGGTTTGTACCCTCATAAATCTGCGTTATTTTTGCGTCCCTCATGTGCCTTTCGGCATCCAGGTCAACAGTGTAACCGTAACCTCCAAAGAGTTGCAGTGCTTCTGTTGCCACCCTGTTTGCTGTATCTGAAGCAAAAAGTTTTGCCATGCTGGATTCCTTTATGCAAGGCTGGTGGTTGTCCCACATTTCCGCAGCGTTATAGGTCAGGAGCCTTGACGCTTCTATCTCAGTTGCCATATCGGAAATCATGAATTGTATCCCCTCCATGTTTGAGAGTTGCTGGTCAAATTGCTTTCTCTGTGTTGTGTATTCTACTGCTTCA
>JAJZXP010000364.1 GCA_021806345.1 Thermoplasmata archaeon
ATGTTAAATCTATGGCAAAAAACACTTTTGTTTCTTGGAGACTTGCTTCCGCTCTATATCATTGGTATAACTTTTAGCATTCAACCATTTTATGAGACCCAGTTCATAATTTTTTCAACTCTGTTCGTAATATCTCTCATAGGCACATGTTATTGGGAAATCACAATTAAGAAGATAAAGAGTTTTAACAGAGATCTAAGAAAAGATAAAACAATCATAAAAAAAGTAGAAGACAAAGGGAGCATCTATACTGTGTATATTGTGACATATATCTCTGTCTTGCCCTTGATGTCCAAAAATCTGGCTGGCATTATTTCATTCGGGGTAATACTGTTAATTGCCTATTCCCTATACATAAATAGCGATATGCTTTTCTACAATCCTATTCTGGGTCTTTTAAATTACAAGTTTTATAAAGTTGAAATAGAACAAAATCCAGGTCCAGACAGTGAAACAATCGAGATTTACGCAATTTCAAAATTAAAGATAAAACCCGGAAAAGGAGAGTCAGAACCAAGATATAAATTTTTTACAATAACAGATTTTATATATCTTTTAACTCCAATGAACGAATAATCAATTTTCTCAAATTTGGCGCTTGGAATTGGACTCGAAGTGGAGTTTAGACCATCTACCAGTGTAAAAATCCTCACTTATCGCTTTTATAACATGCCATGCATTTGATTTACTAAAATCTATTTTGTTATCCTGCGGGTTGACACAGATTTCCAGATTAAACTCTTTAGCGTAATCAACGACCTCACGTACATTCAACGTTTCTATATAATCATTATTGTAGTATCTGTACAATTTTCTCGCTTTCCTAGAATCATTTCCAATAGAATTATAGAAATCTTCAGGATCAGAAAAAAGGGTTTCGTTATATCCATTTTTGTCTCTTATGATTTTCATTATTTTATCATGATAATTGAATATTGAATCAAAAACTGTCTCTTTTAGAACTATAATGTAGTCGTTAAAGTATATTGCTGAAAAGGAATCTGGTATTTCCAAAAAAATTTGTTTACTTACTTCTTCAAAAGTGCCTGAGTCATTCAACCACATGTACCTTTTCTTATGCTCCATGAAACTTATTTTCCGAAGCACATCGAAGCCAGTTATATTTCCTAATTTTATAGCAAACTTCAGAGAAGATGCACTTTTCAGTTCTTCAAGTGAAAATGTATCTTCAGCAGTGTTTAAAGCCTTAAAAATTTCATTTGAAAATGGTACATCTTTCGAATTTATCAGTTCAGGATTTTCATTGTTTAAACTGTCGCTATCATTGTAATTATACAGTTGTTCCAATTCTAAACGTTTGATAGAATCCATAAACCTATCTTTGATCTCCTTGCCTATTACTTCGTTTATGATTGTTTTATAAACGTTTACTTCCTTTAATTTATCATAGTAAAAAACGAAATAATTTACTTCATTATATGCAACGTTTTCTAGCTCTTCCTTGAGATCCATTATTATTTTTTTATTCGTTTCTATTTCACTCTTATTCACATCATCCACGCGTATCACCCTACTGCATGGTCTTTATTCCATCGGTCGATTTTCTCAGCAACAGCCTGCCTAATAAATTCCTGAATAGATATCCAAGAAGGGTCTTTTTCCATTATTAACCGTATATTTTTAACCATTCCTTCGGGAATCAGAACATTGATCTTCTCTCCATGGGTGACCATAGATAAGGTAAGTAACCGTAAATTTAATATATAGTATCTCTATATCTCTCTACAGAGTGATAAAAAGTGTCAAAAGAAGACTCTAGGACAATGTGGATAAATATAGAGACAAAAAAGAAACTAGACCAAATGAAACTAGTTCCACAAGAGCCTTACGACAGTGTCATAAGACGGCTCATTGCATTATCTGAAAATCAAAGCGTCGAGAATATGGAGGCAGAACAATGAATCATTTTTCATTTTTAAGTTCTTTCCGCACAAGCTCCTTCACAAGGTCAGCGACAGATGTGTATTCTGGATGTAATTTAAGGTACTCAAGCATCTGTTCATACAACGGTTCAGGTAGGGAAACTTGTCGGTATCCTTTAGCCATACACCATGCATGGTATAGGACATTATCAAACATTATGGCGTATGTTTACACTAAATGTAGTAGAAAGTTTAATATACGGCATAGTGTTTACACTAAACATGGTAGAGGAGTTGAAAAAATTGAAAGGATATAGACAGGTGTCTCTTCCTGACGCTCTTTACGAAGAAATTAAAGCCAATCTGGGTAGATCTGGCTCTTTCACATCAGTGGCCGATTTTGTAAAATACGCTGTCCGAAGAGAATTGGAAAAGGGGGTAACCGAATGAAGATTCAGGTAGTTCACACATGGAATGGAATTAGCTTCTATGTCACAGGGCCATACGGGTCCGCAAAAATCGGGATGCAATCACTAAGCGCTGTTGCAATGGGACAAGGGAAAGCAGAACTAATCAAAAACCTCTATGAAGATGGGCATGAATATGATATGGAACAATTTTTCAGATCTTGGATCGCAGTAAAAAGCCTACGAATACCACGCACAGATATGACATTTCGTGAAGGGCATCTAAAAATGCTGAAAGAAATCTTGCAGGGGGCGCCACAATGACAGCAATTGATGAGGCAATTCAAAGTATACTTGCAGAGTTTAAAAAAGCTGAGAGTAAATTTCCAGAGTTCAGATCCGAACATGAAGGGTATGGAGTCCTTCTGGAAGAAGTCGATGAACTTTGGTATGAAATAAAAAACAATAAAAGGCCAGGCGCGGAAGAACGCATGAAAGAAGAAGCTGCACAAGTTGCAGCTATGGCCCTTAAATTCATAGTAATGCTGGACAACAAAAACAAGACCACAGATCACACTTCAGCAAATTCGGGAATTATCGACATCGTTGAGAAATATGGATTAGCTATTGATGGGGCAAAAATCAAACTCGAAAATAAAATCGATAAATTGGATTTCATAGAATTATGTAACGAATTAAAGAACCATGGTTATGAATATATCACAGGAAAAGGAGTGTTTGTGCCAAAATGGCAGGGGGTAAGACCATGAGTGAGAAGCTTGAGGAGCTGCTCCTGGAATTTGAGGACTGGGCTCTCTTCGATGGGAAATACTCGCAGAGCACAATCATAAGGGATGTAAGAAAAATTAAAGAATTGTCCGCTAAGATGAATGTCGTCTCTCCTAATATTGAAGACGTGCGTTCATATTTTCTTGACAAGATAAGATCCGGTGCCAAGAGACAAACACTCAATGTCACAAGAAAGGCCTTAAGGAAATGGTTCAATTTTCTAAACGAAAAACACAGCACAGGAATAACAATCTCGATTCCAAAGTTCAAGGAACCAAGAATTTCCATAGGATGGATCCCAGA
>JAJZXP010000281.1 GCA_021806345.1 Thermoplasmata archaeon
CGGTTATCTGCGTATATACCGATGTGGTAAAAACTGATGAATGGCCCAGCCACTGCTGCAAGACATTCAAAGGAACATTATCCATTATGGCCTTAACAGCAAAGGTATGCCTGAACTTGATTGGAACCTGTGCCCTTCCATTTGTAGTCATTTTAAGTATCATTTTCTCCATTTCCAACTACCTAATATGGCAATCGTTAATATTATTAGAAATTATCGATTACCAAACTTGGTATTAGGTAGAATAGAGAAATATATCCACAAATAGCCTTTACCTAAATAGAAAATGGCAGATATAATATCTTCAAGGCATTCTAACACAATTTTGTTATACTTATTATCAAGGGGTAAGATTAAGAAAACTGACCTTCTTCAAGTTATAAGTTCATCAGATTCGTTGTCGAAAAGTTTAAGGGAGATGGAAGAAGAGGGATTAATAAGAGTTTCAACTCAAATCATTGGAAGAAAGGTAATTTTTATAGAACTCACCGAAAAGGGCCGTCTGGTTGCAGAGGAACTCAAAAAGGCCGATGAAATCGCAAAATCAACCACGTTGGAAATTATTGAAAAGGATCACAAGCAGGAAAATGAAGAAGAAAAAATCGATCTGAGTCTCACGGATGAGGAGATCGAGAAATCAAAGAATCTGCATCTTTTATTCCACGTGAATGTCATGGACGATCATGTGACAGTAGAGGAGGTTGTTCCCGGAAAAACATCGAGGATTTTCAATATCTACATTAAAAGGAACGGAAACGGGGATTTCCGGCTCTGGTGCGAGCAGGACCAGTCCTATGACTGCTGGCATGTGAAGGCAGCGTGGACATATCCTCATGTGCAGAAGATGATGATGCACTACAAGGAGAAGGCAAAAGTATGCGTGAATTGCCATGAAAGCAACGATGCAGATGCTATATTCTGCAAGCACTGTGGAGTGAGACTGGAATGAAACTCTTCATAGAAATCAGGGAGATGACTGAGAAGGGAAGGGAGATCGGAGAGATGCTTGAAAAAGTAGAGGGGATGATGGATTAGATATGATAAAAGAAGGGTAGTGACTAAATGATAGGACCGGAAGAAATAAACAGTGAACTTTCAAAAAGCTTGTTTGAAAATTTTGACAGTAAATACTCCGAATCCAATAGATATAACAGTTTTGATCCCAATATAATCAATAATTTTCTTGATTATTTGGGGTATGCTGGAGGGTTTATAACCATTGCCGAGGCAATGAAAAAGTTCATTGACTTCATTAAAAGTAGAAAAGAGAAAGAAGATCTGACAGAAAACCTTATCAGAAAAACAGATAAACCCAAAGATGGTACAATAAGCATCAAAAGGTTGTATCCGGGTAATGTTCTTATGATGATGGGAAATGGATCAAGGAAACCAATTATAGAGGCATGTAACACTGTGCCTTTGTTCGTTATCCAAAGGGGCTACCTGATGATTCTAACAGGATTAATAATACATATTAACTACGATCCACATAAACTTGTTAAGGAGTATAAAGCCCCTGCTTTCATTTATGACGACAGCGTTGAGATAACAAAAACAAGTAACTGCAACGAAACGCCTGGATTGTTTCGAGTTAGAGAGAGCATATGGGTAGGAAATGTGCAGGAGTTCGTTCGAGATGCCGTGAAAGAAAAAGTAGATCGATATTACAAGGATCACGCTGTGGGGTGAAGGGAATGGATGAAATTAAGTTTAGAGAACACAAGTTAAAGGAAATTTATCAAAAGATATATGATACTGAGCCTGGAAATTTGCAATTACAAGCCATAATGATGAAGAAAAACAAAGAAGGAGAGTATATATGGTCAGTTAGAGATACGAGAATCACAGAATCATTAGCTAGCGTTATAAAGAAAAATGCCTTGAACTATCTTAAGTCCACCGCAGAAGTAGAAATGAAAGATTTTATGGTTACTAATGACCAATCTGATAAATATTTGGTCGAAAAATTACCAGATAGTGAAGTACCTGTTTTAAACAAAATTATATCTGAAATGAACAGAAGAGATAACAAAGATATTTCATACGATGAGTTAGCTAAGAGCACCTACCTTAGCGGTTTCGCCATAACTTTTTCGCCAACTCTTATAATCTTTAATAAAATCACGAGAAACACCTTACTCAAACCAAAAAGATATCTATATTTTATTCCATCAGCTACGGGAGAATTTAAAGAGATAGAGGAAGAAAATCTGCTTTCTGTACCGACAAGTATTGATACCATCTTATATGAGGATCCATTATTTATTTTCAACAAGAATAACTTCATCAAGCTGTTCAGATATGAGGACGCTTTCGATCATTTTATTACGGAAGGAATAAAAAGTCTCGATAAAATTGTCGACAATGTAGAAGGTTTAATCGATTATTCAAAACCTGATTTGAGAAATTATATTAGGCTCGCCTCTGCATGTGCTGGTTTCGTAGAAAGAATAGTACAAACGGGAGTCAAACTTGAGCCAATTGCCAAAGATTATAATTTTCAGATCAACTTTTCCAATGGCAAAATAGATATTCAAAACTCTCTGCTCGGTGATGTACTTAAGCTGTTGAACGGCCAAGCTATGAAGGATGCTCTCTTCGGGGACAAATATATTGCTCAGGAGAAGACAAAAGTTTAGTAATAATCAATCAGTTAGTGCGGTAACCAAAAATGTAAACATCATCTAACACATGGTATGCTTTTATATTTCTATCAGCCTGAAGTTTCTCCTTGGAAAACAAATAGACCGTGCTTTTATTATCTGTTTTAGCTACGTAGAAACGTGGGAATAATAGCCTTAAAGATAACACCTGAGAAACTGTATTCTCTTTCTCATAAATTGCATATACCATAATAAGTAAGATATTTATGAAAAGGAAAATTAAAACAATATCAATTTCAGGGATAATTGACGCGATAAGTATTGGGATAAAAGGGATGACTAATGTCAGGAGAGTGATAACCCTCTCTACCATATTCTTATTTTCTACAGATTCTATCTTAATCGGCCACGGATTGAATTTCTCCTTTCCACTCATAAATCTTATCGCGTAAAGATTGATAAAAAGTGAAATTGTAAAGAGAACAATTGTTGGAATTGAGAATATGATGTCCTTTAGTATTATAAATGATATTAGCATCGATAAAATGAAAAAAGGGAAAAGAGCGCCTATTGAAAGAAATAGATTCATCTTCCAGCCCATCATATCACCATGTTCATGTATCACTACCTGTAATTTATCCTTTTGAGGATTTCTATTTTCTATCTAATTGTTTACAAGTATGGAACAATTTAACGAATTCCTTTGAAAATTAACTCAATTTCAGCCATGCACTTCTATAAATATCCCTTATTCTGCTTATTTTTCATC
>JAJZXP010000016.1 GCA_021806345.1 Thermoplasmata archaeon
GAGATTGATAGAGCTGGGATGTAAGTATCGAGGTTCGCCGAGGTATTCAGTCCACAGTCACTAACAGGCTGAATGTACAATCCATACTTCATTAAAATTGATCGGCAATCATACCAGTGCTTTTTTTAATAAAATTTTAATTGTATGTAATTTCTTTAGAATTAGACTTATGTACCCTGAACTCAATTTTGAGGGAGGAGTTACATACCCTCGAAAATCGTGTTACATTTTATTGTTTAATGGCTTTTTTGCAAATATTTCATAATCAATCTCGGGATGTTTGAATTCTCCGTTTGTCTTTGATTCTTTAATATCAACATCAACGAAATTCTTAAATACTGCGGTTAGGGAATTTAGATCACCAACGTGGCGGTTTTTGATGTTCTCAACATATTCATTAATCATCTGAACTATCTCAAGATTCTGTAGTTTATCCCATATTAAATCGGCATTCTTTAATGCAGATTTTTTACCATCCTCTATGAACTTCATTCCATCCTTCTCGTCAGGATCACTTTCTTCAGTTCCTGCAAACACTGTCGTTAGAAGAACTCCGCCTGGTGCCAGTAGATTAAACCAGTTATCTATTATCACTTTAACCTGATCTTTTGGAAGAACTGTAAGAAGGTGATCGGTTATGATTAGATCATAGTAATCCCTCTTGAGTTTAAGCACTTGATCTTCTCCCTTAACAGTTGTTATTTCGTAGCCATGAGATTCTGCATATGATTTGCATGCAATAAGTGGCGTCTCACATTTGTCGACGACTGTTATATCGAGCGATTTACTATCTTTCGACATTGAAGAATATATTATCTCCAGAATACCATAGTCGGCAGTGCCGTAAACAAGGATCTTTCTATGGGTTGGGTCGGCCAAAGCTTCCCGGATTTTCGGTATGTAAAAAGAGTTATGCCAGTCCGGACTTGATACCATATCAATGAGCCGTAGATATTGCCATGAACCATGGTACCATTTACATGACTGAGTTCCATAAGTATTAGGCTTACAGCAAGACTTTGCTGTTTCTTCTATTATAGGAGCAGTCTTTGCCAATTCCTTATAGTACTTTTCTGGGATATCAGGCTTGAATAAGTTAACGCGGTATTGTTCAATCGGTGTCGCGAACTTTAAATACGTAGCCCTATTGTTCCTTGCCTCAGCAAGTTCGTCTTTGCTGATGCTGTATGTGTTATGTAGAAGAAACCCTCGGATTCCGTACTCCTGTTTGGCTAATATGTTGTCGTCGTAAATTGCAAAATCGGAGAAACTTGTAGTAAAATTAAAATCGTCTCTTTCACTTGATACTTCTATTACATATACTTTAATTCCACTTAGTTCATCAGATGCCATATGTTGGTAAAGTTTTAGGAACGAATCCAAGTTCTCCTTGAGACTTTCATCTATATAAAAAACTCTGATTATCTCTATATTATTTATGCCTCCTGTCTTGAATTTGGCCAGATCTCTTATACGCCTGTAATAATACTCGTTCGGATCCCAATCCATCTGTATACTTGGTAGAAAAGTAAGAAACGCCTTTGACTGGAGACCATTAAGTAGCTTTTCGTCTATTCTTTCTATTTCATTGATGTTCTCAGAGGTAAATTTGTGATCCCCAAATTGTTGAACTGTATGGTCTAACTTTTCCTGGAAAGCCTGTGAGAATAATTGTGAATCTGAAGTAGTATTAATGAGGGCCTGGAGTTTCTCCAAAATGTTCATTAATCTTTCACTTGGTTTATCTTTATCTAATATCTGGAAATCATACTGCAGATCTGCTATTCCTACTATTATTACTGTGAGAAGAGTGCTTGTAATTACGTAGAAAGAACTGCGACTCATGATCCAGATAAAAATGCCCATTAATGTGGGGAGCAGGAACTCTGACACCCAGAAGATTCTTCGCACCTCTTGTTATTTCGTAGCGGTATTAAACATTAACTCCCCTTCTTTATACTATTTGAGCAGAAAGCCGACAACCTTGGTCGTATTATGAATCTAATTCAAATTTATATTTATACTTGCTGGATAAATAGTAGTGTATGGTCTTCAAAAGATTGAAAAAAAGTAACAAATTCGTCTATGATACAGATAACTATACAATATTTTGCTAAAGATGCCGAAGTGTTATATTACTGAGGGATTAAACAGGTTTTAAGGATTGCAAGTGAAAAAGATAAAGAGGGCTTGAAGTGGATTTAAGAACATAGAGATCGTCTGCAAAAGGATGTAGATGGATGAAACAAAAAATTCTTGATTTTCATAAACAGGTTACACACATATAAATTGTCATGTCCAGGATCATACATCTTTCTGAAATGATCAATTGTGTATTATCCAAATGTTCTGGAAACCACATCCATTCCACCTTTCTGGTAAGGAACTTCTCCATTCATAAAAAAAAGTAAATATAAAAGTGTTCACTTTTCAACGATCCTAACCACTTTTTCAGTCACTTTTTCATATATGTTCCTGACATCGTCTGAAGCCACAACAGCTGGCACACCAGTATCAGCATTCTGCACTATTTCAGGGTATATGGGTATTTTTCCAAGAAATTCTATACCAAGTTCCTTTGCAAGCGCTTCTGCACCACCGGTCTTGAAAATATCAGTGACTGTTCCACAGTGCGGACATGAAAATCCACTCATGTTCTCCACTATTCCAAGAACATTCAGGTGAAGCTGCTCAGCAAAGTTGATTGCCTTTCTGGCATCAAGCAGAGCCAGTTCCTGAGGAGTTACGACTATTATCACACCCTCTACCTCAGGGATCATCTGTGCAACAGAAAGTGCTTCATCGCCGGTCCCTGGTGGAAAATCTATTATCACATAATCCTTTCCGCTCCATGTTGCATCTTCCAAAAACTGTTGGATTGCCTTATGCCTCAGGGCCCCTCTCCATATAACCGCAGTGTTCTCATCAGGGAGGAAAAATGCCATGGATATAAGATCCACACCAAATTTTGTCTTCAGTGGAATAATTCTGTTATTTTCAACATGAAGTTTGTCCTTTGAAACACCAAGAAGCATCGGGTCATCGGGCCCGTTAATATCTGCATCTATTATTCCTACGCTCCTTGTTTTTCCCAGTGAAACTGCAAGATTCACAGAGAATGTGCTCTTTCCGACGCCGCCTTTCCCACTCATTATCATAATGGTGTGCTTCACACCGGAATATTTTGTTGAAGGTTGAGGTGCTGTTGGAGTGGGGGGTGGTGGTGTATTGATCTTGATTTTACCCTTTGCCATTAATGTACATTTATGTGCTTTATTTAACCCTTAACCCGCTCGTTTTTCGTAATATGTCAGGATTATTTTCAGATTCATTGATAGTGTTTAGAAAGTTGCTTAATATATG
>JAJZXP010000396.1 GCA_021806345.1 Thermoplasmata archaeon
ATTAACATTAGACATACAGCAGAAAGCGTTTTTGCTGAGGGCTCGTAGTCTAGCGGTATGATGTCTCCCTGACACGGAGGAGGTCACCGGTTCGAATCCGGTCGGGCCCATTCTATATACGGTTTACTATTTTGAGAAAAACCGTATAATACTATCTCTACAATCAATCTAATCGTATATGTATCCTGACAATTTCCCTGTTCTCTTTATATACCAACGGATCAGATTTAGAAATATAATAATGCCTCAATGCAACATGTTTATTCATGACTTAATTAAAATCGTATTTTGAATCCATCGGAACAGGTGCAGTTTTCCATCTTATAACACATCTGAACCTCTATTGCCTAAATAGGCATCCCCATTATCTTCTCCATGAGTAAAACTGATTTGCATTGTTTTTGTCTTAATTACATTTAAAGCCTGGATAGTCTTACCTTAAGATATCCGCTACATGCCTTCAGCCGCATAAAATCGAATTAGAAGGGTTTTTTCATATACTTACATCCTCGTTATCTATTTACTCTCAGAAGCAAATAGCCAAAGTGTTGAATGTTATTATAATCCCATGAAACAAGGGATACCTTTTGTTTAATATCCGTTTTGTTTTTAATAATATCTTCAAACTGACCTTTCAGGTCCTCCTTCGTACTGATCTTATTGAATTTTGTGTTTCTACATTTATCACAGGAATAATTAGTGGAAATAAAGGCAAGAGAGTATCTATGCTGTTGTTTATCTGAATTATCCACTTCCTGAAGCTTTTCAATGTCGTTATAGATGTATGAGTTTTTGTAGAAATAAAACCCTAATGGATATGTATTATTTAGCTGACAGCCAACAAGGATGTGCTTTAGTTCTATCCAGTAAAATTCATTGTTAATTTGAACTCGTAGATCTACTTTTTTTCTCTTTTCATTGTTTACTCGAATTTCCCTGCTGCTTACGGTGATCTTTAATTTTTCATTTTTAAGATAATTCATCAGCTCTCCCCTGAACCACCCCTCAATCTGAATTTGAAGATCTGAAAATAGTGTTAAATAATCTTTTTTGTTTTCACCCGTCAAACTCGAATAGAATTTTCCAATTGTATTTTTGAACTCCCATTCTTCCATACTGAAACAAGAACTCCCCTTATAATAACCTATCTACCGGGAAATTTAAGAATTAAGCTACTTTTCTGAATACCATTACTACTTTAACCTAACAAAATTCTACTTATTTTAATGCTTTCTATCTCTTAATAAAGATTAGATAATCCTGTTTGTTAAAAATTCATGTTTGTTGATCATTGGCTAATGAAAAAGGTTTTGACCTAGGTTTCAGAAACCATCATTTATCATATACTAATAGTAAAACTTAATACATTGTATACAGTTTTAGAATAATGCAAATTGAACCTACGTTAGATGGCGTGGATCTTTGCGTTCGAAACTCTCTTAGACTATTCGAAGATTCCTGCACAGAGGGGCTATCGTTGCCTACTGTGGGTGCAATACTGGAGATTGGCCTAGAGGAAGCAGCGAAGGGATTTCTTATTTTGAATTGCTTAAAAGAAATTGAAGCCATTTCACCAAAAAAAAAGATAAATTTGGATAAATCGCTTTCCGATTTTATAGTTAGTGTAAGAGAATTTAATAATAATATAGATTGCCAGAAACAGATAGACCTTGCATTCAGTAGACATGAAGTTAAGACTAACATACTAAATTTTTTTGGGAATTTAATTCCCCTCGTATCTCCTGAATCCGATACAATGAAAAGTCTTACAAAAGATTTTTTCAAAGACCTTAATCCAAATCTAAGTGATGATTTTCTTGAAAAACAATTAAGTTCTCGCTCCGTAACTGATTTTATTAGTAAGAATATGTATGCTACTGGAAGTGTACTCAAGGGAATGTCTGGTAGAATTAAAGAGTCAGGGTTATATGTTGATTGGACAGGGTCATGTTTCAGGTATCCAGAAATAGATAATAACACAATACTAAGGATGCCGGAATTTTTATATACCGTCATAATAAGTTTCAAGACTTATACGGAATTACTTCAAATAAAGTTGCAAACTAAATTGGATATTCGTTATCTTCACCAAAAACTAACTGCATTAAAGGGTCGACTGAAATAGACCACCACTTCCGGTTTAAAATCCAAGTATTTCTATAGATAACCCTATGAAGGTTATGTAAGTAACACTCTAAGATAATAATGATGACAGGTTACTCAATCTTCCTCACCACAATCTCCCCATTAACCTCATAAAACCCTATATGCTCGGATTCTGATACATTCAACTTCTCTGCAATCTCTTTGGGTAAAGTAATCCTCAACGGTGAACCCCAGGAAGACCTCTTCGATACTGCGAGTAGTTTGTCTGGCATTGGGATGGTAATAAGTGGAATAAGTTAAATCTTGATAATTGATTAATTTGTGGAATATCTAAAAGAGGGAAAGATACTCAAAGAAAGAATTTTGAGGAGTTCAATGATGGTGATATACATTGTAAGAATCCAGCAAGAAATATTGTTAGTTTACTGCGTAATTTTGCATCCCACAGATCATCATTTGTTAATGCAAAGTGCGCCGCATTTAACATAAGGCTCGCGTTTCTTCCCCCTTATTTTCCAGATCTGAACCTAATTGAGTTCCTCTTGAAAAGCATAGTTTGTCACATCGGAATGCATATACAGAAACCCAAAAGTAAGATATTTATGGATAAATCAGAGTTCAGTTCCGATTCTTTTGGGTGGATAAGGAAGTTCATGTTCGATGAGTATGATAGGTATAGAAAGTTAGGTGTTTAACTATTAATAAAAGTCTAGGTCTTCACAAAAATATCAATATAACTTAATGTATTCTATGAATGTGCATATTGATGATTTCAGGAATAAGATGGTTTTATATGTTATTTCAAGAATGACAGGGTCAAACGATTTAGATTTGACATGCAAACCTAAACCTTCTAAAAGATTTATCTTGGGTTCACTTGCGCCTCAAAAGTATCATGAAGACGAGAAAGAGAAGTATTATGATGACTTCACCACAGAAAAAGCCTCAGTTAAGGCAACAATGCTAAGGGTAACGTTGCTGACACCAGAAACCTCACTAAAGCATATTCATGAGTTCAGAATCCAATTAACCGGCAATGTCTATTACAAAATTAAGTCCCTTGAAGTGAATGAACAGGCTGAAGAAGGAAGTGATACAAAAGAAACTTCCAATGAGTTTTTGAACCGCCAGTACCTCTGGAAAAGAAAAGAGTTCAAATTTACTTTAAAATTAGCCATATCACAAGATAAGAAAGAGACTAATAACGCTGTTGATTTTAGTGACTTTATTAAAGAATGTAATAAAGACCCTGAAATTCAAAATATAATTCCAGAAGACACTTGGAAAGCAGATTTGACGGTGAAAGTAGATAAATACGAAGGAAATTTCAATCGTATACATTTTTTTCTAACCAATCTTTCCGTAAACAACACGAACAGTGATAAGAATTTGGAAAAGACTTTGTTTGATTGCAAATTATTGATATTTTTAAATGGATTGCAAACTTCTCAGTTTGTTGATAATTATAAATACAATGGATTTAAGGAGAAATATTTCTATGATTTTAGAACAATAAATTGTCAGGCCAGATTTCTCAATAGTTCACTTCGAGATACTATAGTTACAGAGCATTATCTTCGCTTTGAACAGGAAAATAATCAGCCTGTTTCGAGTTCCCCCACACTTGACTTATCGTTCGAACATTTTATAAATGAAGGGTGGGAAAAGACTCTAAATTCGATCATTAAGATGATGGAGGACATCCGCTCAAGTTATGACGGTCAACTTTCGCGACAAACTGAAGAATTTATGTCACGTGAAGGCAATAGGCAGGCAGAAAGAGGAGAATTTGAGGCCACTTTGAAGAACTTTGGATTGTTGTACGATCACTATAAAAAAGGGTTAGAATATCTATTAGAAGATAACGAAGCTAAATTATCTTTTTTTGCAACCAACAAAGTTTTCTATGAATATTACAAGAATAAGTTAGGTGCTAAGTATTCCTCGGAAAGGGCATCTTGGAGGTTATTTCAAATAGTATTCTTGACATCAGCCATAAGATCTATAGCTGGGAATGTGGATTTCGATGTAGTTGACGTACTACATGTAGCAACCGGAGGGGGAAAGTCGGAAGCTTACTTTGCTCTGATAGTTTTCTCAATGTTTTATGAAAGGATAAAGGGGAAGAAACAGGGCGTCTCTGCCATCGTTAAGTTCCCTCTTAGAATGCTATCGATCCAACAGCTTGAGAGGCTTGCATCTATAATAATTTACGCTGAGAAGGTAAGAAAACAGAATTTAGATAATTTTAATGGATCTAGTTTCACACTTGGCTATTATATTGGGAATTCAGATGACTTTCCTGATTTATATTCTAAAATAAAAAAAGAAATTTATGAAGATCCAAAGATGACAGTTCTGAAAAGCAATAAACCACGATCGAAGGTCTTGATTCAATGTCCATTATGCCCTGATGGTGAAAGAGGAGAAATAGTACTTATAGACGACCCTGAACATAAGAGAATACTGCATCAATGTTCAAAAAACCTCGAACATCAGTTCGAAATTTACTATTCGGACCGAGAGTTGTTTAGGTACAGACCAACGGTGATAGTATCGACCGTAGATAAATGGGCTGGATTGTCCCAGCAAAGAAGAGCCCGTTCATTACTGGGAGGAAATGGAAGTATGTGCCCGAATGGGCATGGTTTTATTCCTAGTGGCGATAGATGTGAAGATAAAGATGAAGAGGTAATTTGCAACGAAATCGGACAAAACAGAAAAGACACAAGCGGACCAATTCTTTCTATACAGGATGAAATGCACCTTTTGAAGGAATCTTTCGGCACTATTTCTTCCCATTTTGAGGGTTTAATAGAAAGACTGGTAAAGGAGAATTCGGGCGGAAGAGGTCTTAAACACATAGCTATGAGCGCTACCTTGAATGGTACAGAGGATCAGATTAGGGAATTGTATAACAAAAACTCATTTGTGATTTCAGGAGATTCCAGATCATTTCCAAATCCTTCCTTTCAATTATTCTTTAGAAGAGAAGATACATCAAAGAGAATAATAGTTGGCATGAAACCCAACATGAGAGATAATCATTACGCAACTTTGAGAACAATATTGCATCTGATCGAATTCCTTGATAAGGAGCAAAAGGATTTCTTAAGTTCTCCGGAAAAATTCTTGCTAAGATACGACCTTAAGAGTAAAGAGGATGCAATTCAGATTTTCAAGGATTTTCTTACACCGCTCACTTATCATCTTAAGAAACAAGACGCAGAAGATATGTTCAGATTTACTGATGCCGTTATAAACGATGCGCTTAAAAAAACCGCGAGGGTCAATGGAATAGTTCTCACTGGTGACAGTGGTATAGATGAATTGAAACAAACTATTGATTTAGTGAGAAAAAAAGCATCAGACTACTCATTGGAAGAACAGATTGGAAACCAAGGGGTGTATAAACCCATTTTCGCAACCTCTGTAGTTTCTCATGGGGTTGACCTTGAGGAACTGAATGTTATGATTTTTCAAGGAATACCATATACAACTTCTGAATATATCCAAGCACTTTCAAGAGTAGGAAGACTCAGGCAAGGTATTGTTTTTGTTTGGTTATATCCGAATAGGGTCAGAGATGATAGCTTTTACAAGAATTTTAAAAGATACCATGAATCTTTAGATCACGAAGTCATGCCCATTCCTATACAAAGAAATTCAAGGTTAGGAGTAAAGCAAACTCTGAATTCGATATTCTGTGCAGGCATAATACAGTATCTTTCAAATCGAAGAGGGGTTCCTCTAATCCATAAAAAAGATATTGCCTCATTGACTGACGAAGAGGTTTCAAGCTTAATATATTTCATCAAGTCGAGTTATGGGACAGTAATTGATTTGAACATTGAACTCGAGACAGAGGAAAGACTCAGGCAAGTTAAACAAAGCAGAGATCGGGAAAACGAATATTTCCCTAACATTCTGTCGAATACCATGGATTATTTCTATAGAAATCAAAGCGGAATGCGCGGGATCCAAGAAAATCTAACACTTATTCCGAACCAAAAAACTAGATACATATTGAAAGAACTAAATGGTGGTGTTTAATGGACAAATTGAAACATAATATCTTGGAATCAAGCGCATTCTTCCAAGGTTACGTTGATCAAATATTTTCGCAAAATAAGATTAGCTTTAAGGTCTCCGAGATTTTCAGTGATGACCGAAAAATTAGAGACCTTAACATTGAAAAGTACCGGAGAACTTTTGCTTCTGCCATGAACAAGTTGATAGAAGAAAGAGCAGAAGAAGGATACGAAGCCACAAAAATTAACAATCCTTCGTCGGACTTAAAAATTGCTTATCCATATTTCGTCAAAGACTCTGAAAGTGAAGACTCAGGAATTTATGAGATTTATCCGCGTACTGCTATCTGCGAAAAATGCCATACTTACATTCGTCTAGATAAACAAGAGGATTTTTGTGACTGCCACGCTAAACTTTTGCAATTTACTTTTGTGGCTTTTTGTGATGAATGTGGTGCTTACTATCCCATAGACACCATGTCTAACCTAAGGAATGACTGTAAAAAATGTGGTCTTAAGAATGGTTTAAGAAAACTAGTGTGGAAACAGTCGGATGATCTCGGAAGTTATCGTGTTAAATGCGTCAGATGCGGTGACACTCAGGGACTATATCTGAAGAAATGTGATCATATGGATCACCAAACACAGAAAAGAAGGTCCAAATCAGAAAAGTGCAGTTTCAGAGGAGTTCCTGCAAGAGCCGGGGTGCTTTCACATCCATTAGTTCTTACGTTATCAGAAGTACCGATAATGGGAGAAGCAGCCCAAAACGACAGAGGGATTTCAGGACCCACCAAGTTTTCAGAAGGGTTTAATTATTTTTTTGAAGACCTTAGTTTTGATACACAGGAAGCTCTTTTTTATTTTCCTGAATTCTGGAATAGATTAAAAGATTCCGCTTTGTTTTGGTCTCAAAACCAAGTTATTATATTTGCCAAGGAGATAGGATTGGATCCCAGTACAATTGATCAATGGAGCTATGAGAGAAGAGTTGATTTTATTCAAGGTTTAATAAACGAAGCCGTCAATAGGTGGAAATTTACCAATAACAGGGAAAAAGTACTTAGAGAGTATGGAATTAATGAGATTCACGAGCTCTTACGGACGATTGGAAATCAATCATTTCAAGAGAAAGAGCTGCAAGGAATGTCTCTTCTTTTGGCTAAAAATGGGGAAGCATTTGGGCCTGATCAAACTATTAAGAGAAACACTTCAGCAGCATATAACATTGATGGTGGGGATTATCCTAGGAGCTTAGGAATTTCAGAGATGGCTCACTTGGCAAATTTAAACATAACCCAAGCTTTGTTAGGAATTATTGAAGGCTCAGCTCGAAGGAAACCGCAACTCTATAGAGTTATTAAGGATAAATTAACCAATAAACCTTTAGTTTATGTCAGGAAAATGCTAACTGAAGGAGTTTATTTCAAGTTGGAAAGTGGTAGAATACTAAAATGGCTCAACTCGAATGGTTTGATTCAAAATACATCTAGCGATGAAAATATTGGAGGCGATAGTGAACTAAGAAATCTAATATTATCGGATAATATGATTTCCAGTCATGTATATAAATTACTTCATACATTTTCCCATGCTCTGATTCAGAGCTCTTCGATTAGCACAGGACTTGAATCTCAGAGCATTTCAGAAATGATATTTCCTTCTGAAGGCATAGTCTTGCTGTATTCTACAAATTCCGTTAATGTAGGAGGCTTGGAGTACACTTATGATCATAGTCTATACGAGTGGTTATCGCGTGTCGAGGAACTTTCAGCCGAATGCCCTCAAGACCCGGGTTGCATGATCGACGAAGGAGGGGCTTGTAATGCTTGTATGTATATTCCAGAATTCGTCTGTGAAAAGTTCAATGAAGAACTTGACAGAAGTAGTTTGATAGGAGGGTCAAGCAGGTATGAAACTGGATTCTTCAGAAAGTGAAAACGTCATTTTATTCTCGAAGCTCCTTTCACTAGTTAAACAAAGTATGGGTGAAGTCCGCAAGACATTTAGTGTTAAGGATTTGCTTATGGACTGGAAGACATTTCAGTTTACTGATGAATCTGAATTATACGATGCCATAGGGTGGGGAATAAAAATGGGGATAATTACGTTCTTACATAGTAAAAAAAAGGATAAAGGTCTTTTGATGTTTTTGCATGATCCTGCTTCGGTAGTTGAAACTGACAGAATACGTGTTTCAGTTTCGACACCACTTATTTCAAAATTTGGCTTACAACGAACTTTATCTAGGTATAATTTTATATCTACTAAAGAAGCATTTACTAAAGTTCTCGAGTCAGCCAAGAAGGTCATAAGAGTTTCATCGCCATTTCTAGAGAGAAACATAGTAGACAGTGAGGCATTCCCTGAATTTCCAGAATTGGTCTTATCTGCTCTGGAAAGGGGGTGTGAACTCAGAGTTATCTCCCGACAAATATTAACTAGTAGAGCTCCCTATATAAATTGGTTAATTGATTTAGTCAGAAGTCGAGGAATGATAGACCGAGTGAAACTATTTGATTATTATATTGAAGATAACGAACGTATCATACTATCAAGTATCCACGCCAAAATGTTGATTGCAGATCACTCAACGGCATATATAGGCAGCGCAGAATTGAGGAGAAACAGTATCTCTAAGAATTTTGAAGTAGGAACTCTTATTAGTGGTCCTTCTGTTTGGGGGTTAGTAGAATTATTTGATCTTATAGCTTTTACTTCCAGGGGGTTTTTATAATTGGATAATTGGGTCCAATTTGTTCACAAAGAACATAGTGGACAAAATATTCAGGATCAAGTACTTAATGGGTGGAACGCAGATGGTACTCCAAAGACAATATTAGGAAGGCGTTCTTCAGAGGTCATTAAGGAAGTATCTTACAACAAAATAACGCTAATTTTTGGCTATGGTAATTTAAATATTACTCCATTGATCTCAGCACTTATAGTCGATTCGATTAAACAAGGAGATGTATTAGTAGGTATCCCCAGACAACGGTACAAGCACTTGAATGATATTTATCAGAAAAATTATTTCTCACTTATAAATGGAGCTTCAAGATTCTTCTATAATAGTACTTTGTGGTGCAGCGCAAAATTAGACAAAAACTCTTACGGTAGTAATAGAACTGTTTTTGATTTGGGGAGAGTCAAAACTAGACCTAAATGGGGGATGACTGATTATAAGGATTCAAGTGAATATATTCTAAAGCGTGCGCTTGAAAATGGGGAAGTAAATGAAAGGAGTTTCATAGTTACATTTCCATTAACAATTGGGCTTCCTGAACTAATGCTAGAAAACCCGGTTTTTCGTTCAAATAATACTGATTATCGTCTAAGGCCATTGAACCCTAGATTTTTGATACTCGAATCGATAGATGAGGTCTTGCATAACATGAATCCGCTAATTTCAATGATTAAAATCTTACTCAATAGAGATATTGGAGCAGTTATTCATTTCTCATGGCCTTATCAAACAGGTTTGGAAAAATTCATGGAGCAACTTAACAAACTTGAAAAAAATGAATTAGAGAAAATCTCATATTTTCACTTTGGACGAACTATTTGTATCAAGTCAAAAGATTCATTTCTTAACGAAATTACTACTTTATCTAAAGAAGGAGATATTTCTAGTGCGCTTAATAATCACCCAAGTATAAAAGAACTCTCTATTGAAGGGAGGTCTTGGAATTCATATTACCCAGAGACTATACGAAAAATCAATAACCATTTTCTAGTTTGCCTTGTGGGGGACACTATCCCCGTTTCTGACCATTTAAATTCCATTGTCTCTGAACCAACCGATATTGATGAATTAATTGGCAACTTAAGGCAGGAGTTGGTTAGGAGGAAGTTAAGTGGAAATATTGGCTACATTTTGTCATTCTTGCCATTTTTGGATTCCTTTGTCATACCTAGCGAGTTCAGAGTCCCATTTAAAATAAATGCCACTTTCAGAAGCCTACCATTGAGGTCAGCAGTTGAGAACGCAAGGAGTATCGCTAATCATGAGCAAAAGGCAATCCTCAATCGACTACTTTCCTTGATAAATAGGCTCTCAGCCGTCAAAGATTTAAGCCTATCAATTCAGAATCTAAAAACGCCTAATTATCTGGGAAAATCTACTGCTTTAATGACCTATCTACTGTTAAGGGGTTCAATCGAGCAATATGTCGAAATTATTGTCTGTGAGTATAATTATAGGGTCGGATTTGGATATCCCTCTTTAAATTATTTTATAAAAATGCTGAAGGAGATAAAAAACAGAGTGCCTATCAAATTTAAGAGTCTTTTCAGGGAAGAGTTCGTTCTTTTCAATCCAATAACATCCAAATTAATCAAATGCGATTATGCACAGGAAATCCTGGAACTTGATTTTTGTTCTAGTTTTACCGGGCATTCAGTGGAAGTTAAAATAAAATCATTGATGGAAAATGGAAATATTAGGGTTTGCAAAAACAAAATCATTTTTGAGAATATTGCAAGTTTAAAGAAAAATGCAAGTACTTATGATGCTGAGAACACAGAACTTCTCTTACCAGGACCTATTCCATTGCTTTCCTTCGAAGGTGGGATTCCGAAGATAACGCAAGGACTGGATACTATTTTGAGACCATTTAGAGTGGTCGTATTTTTCTCGTACTTTGGTGAGAATTTTTCTAGAATAAAGAACCAGCTTTCTATTTTAGATGGTTTATTAGCAGGAGATACAAACAATCCAATAGTTGCAAAAGATTTTGCGATCTCTAAAAGCCTCAACAACGTTCTGAAAAATGATCATTTAAATCAAATAATTCCTGAAGCACATGAGAGTTACGAAGCACTTAAAAGTGACGACCTTGAAGATGCCCCTCTGGATGACGCTTTCAGAGTTGCATCTTTTGACTACGAAAAAATGGTTAATAATGAAAATAGTAAGAGTCTTTTGGAACAATGGATCAATATCTCTAAGGCAAATAAAGCGAAAATAGCTCAACAGTCTGCGCCAACTGCGACAGATCTAATTAAATTGGCTGTAGTGTTTGACGGCATGCGTAATGAAAGTAATGTTTGGATAAGGAGAGGTTCATATATTAGAGTTGTTCAAAACGAGGATACTAAGATGACTCTAAGTGAGGAACTAGTGCCGGGGTTAAGAATTGCATATATGGAGACGGAATCAAGAGAAAGCCTAGATAATTCTTTTATAAGAGATTATACAAGCTACAGAGGATTAACATTGGAATCTATCTTGGAGCCTTTCGAATGTCTCAAAAATTTTTGCAATGTTCTCTTAGACCAGGATTTCAGGAGCGAATATGATCCAAAAAATTATTCAAGATTGAAATGGCTCTCAGAAATGCAAAAAGAGAAACTTCATAGTACGTTGAAATTCTTGATAGATCCAACTCCTCTGCTTAATAATGACTATGATATGATAAAGAATTATTTTAAGAACAATGAAATATGGCCTAAAATTTCAGAATTATCAACAAGCGATCTCATAGAACTAAAGAGAATGTTTGAAAGAAATGGAGTGAATGACGTTTCCTTATTTAGAACGATGACCGCTTTAGGATTTGATTACGAATTTGCATCGTTTAAAAGTATGCTAAGGAAACTCAATGCAGGGAAAAAGCATTACTATTTTGAGAAGTCTGAGAATCTTCTAGCACTTTCTTTGTTTATAGTTCACCGTAAAACTGAGGAAAATTATGAAGAGTTGACAGGTGCAGGTAAAGAGATAAGGATTGTTTTGCAATTAGTAGGGAAATCTATTCAGAGAGTCATCAGAGGGGAAATTGGTACCATAAATGAAATGGACAACAGGATCAGGGACAGCGTAAAATTGTGTAAGATAACAAAGGTGTTTTAGTTTTATAAATGATTCGCCTTTCTATTTCTATGGAAATTTTATCTGACATTTTCCTTTATAGTACCATGATTCTAATTGATTCTATGTCATACACCATGGTGGATGATTTTATTATATAATTACAGCGTTAACATGCGAGATTCCTCAGGTTGGTCAGGAGGAATTAAGATTTTAATGTGGTTGGATACACCTAGATTACTAAAAAATACAGTAAAGCAACGTTAATGGTGCGATTGAACAACATAGGGGACTGTTTCCATTTTCTTTGGTCTGAGCTCCATAGCCTGTTCAAAGGTATCGGAATATAGGAACTTGTCTGCAAGAGCTTTGTACGGGACCCATGTTCCAGCGAAGCCCAACACTCTTCTGGCATCCGCAATCATCTCAAGTTTCTCTGGGTCCCAGAGTGGTGATACATACCCTGCCCTGGTAAGTGAGTTAAGCGGAATGAATCTCATGGGATACACCGAGGCGCCCCATTTCACCAGATTCTTGAGCCTCAGAAGAAAATCTTCCGGTGTGTCCCCTTTTTTATGCTGTTCATCCCAGAAATTGTATAGCATGTAAAAGATAAGGTTTTTCTTCTTGTATCCAGCATTACCAAGGAGATTGATTGCTTTCTGTATGTAAGGGCCCTCCCAGGGCCAGTCATATGCCATATGTATGCTCTTCGATTTGACATCTGAAAGGAGAGCTGCGGTCTCTTCGTCCATTAGCCTGGCATCGAGTCCCTGATTAAAGTCGGCTTCAATGCCATGATCAATTAGCTCCTTTAACATTGATTTAGCGTAGGGAGAAGCAAGGAAGTTGTTGTCCCATATTGTAACTTTCTTGTGGGAAGGATGCATCAAGTCCAATATGGAGGGTTTCTGGTCCCTCATCCCGCCTTCTACCTTTGGAACAACACAGAACTGACATTTCCTTATGCAGCCACGGGATGTGAATACAATGGACCTATCCCAATCTTTCCATTTATCAACCTGCTTAAGGAGATGATAGGCAGGCAATAGATTCTCAGCTTCTGGATAAAGTCCTAAATGAATCCTAGCATATGGAAATGCTTTTTTTATATTGCCGGGCATTAGTGTAGCGTAAATTCCGCCAACGTATATTGGTACGTCCGAAAATTGATTGTGATAAAACTCTATAGCATCATGAACGGGCTTCCAAGAATATGTGAATAGCGAAGTAATATAGATCTTTGATGGCTTAAAGTCAACTTGCTGTGTTCCATTGACGAGAAACACGCGGTTCCAACTTCTCTCTTCCATTTTTCCCAATTTCAAGAGACCTAGTGGGGGATATTTGGAATAGTAGGAAGGCTCTACTTCTAGGATCCTCATGGATCCTCAATACATGTTCCAATTATAAATTCTTGGATCCCAGTGGACCCTATTTTTTGGACCATTGGTCGATCCAGTGTACAATAAAGTCTGCAATGGTAATAATTTCTATGACATTTCTCGGGTCTTGCATATCATCCATGAATGTATGGTTCGATTTATTTCTAAAAATAGTATGAGTTCCATTCATGATGCCGCTGAAGGCTTCCATGTATTCATCATGAGGGGACCCCTTTAAATCAGGTGGGCTATACTTAGCCTTAAATTCTCTAAGGAGGTCTTTCCATTCAATATGTTCTGCTTCCTTCTTTTGAAGCATTTGCTTCAATTTCTGCTCTATGAAGGTAAATACTCTGTCAGTAGTATCCTTAACATCCCCATTCCCTACGCGTTTAGCCAAATTCGGATCTATAAGGTTCTGTTTGAGAAATGTTATAACTATTTTAGGCCATGCATTTCTCCTAGGAACCTTGGCCAGACCTGTTACAATTGCGGGAGGTGCATTCTTTAGATAACTTTTTACCTCTGAGCTATCAAGGGCTCTGTTTACAAGCTCCAACTTCATTTTATTGGTCGGATCGTGGATGTCTACCTCGCATTTTTCTGCTTTCGATCTGAACTGCTGAGCTAACTCAATTTTTTGGTACATC
Source organism: Thermoplasmata archaeon (assembly GCA_021806345.1). The sequence continues at coordinate 13,985 of JAJZXP010000396.1, forward strand.
TTTTCCTTGTTATCCTGAATTTTTTCCATTTCCTGAACAACAAGACCTGTTTTATTTTTATTTTCATTTGATTCGGCCCTCTTTTCAAGTCGTACATTTGACTTAGCCAGATTAACAATACCAATAGCGACCTTAGAATCAAAGTCAGCTATTGCATACAACTCATTAAGTAGAGACTGGGTTTTTTCGACAAATGTTTGAAGGTAGTCACTTGCCACGAACCAATCTCTACTTGTATTTATCTCAATTCTGTCATCTAGTAGAATTATTTCTCCATAGAATCTCGGCGAATATTTTGCATGAAACTGGGCCTGAACTACAGTCCCGTCACCAACAGTAAGGCCTTTTCTTTTCAGGAGAATTCGTGCATCCTGAAATGAAGACCCTGATTTGTTATATACTGCCCATATTTTGCCAATAATAGTGCCATCATTGGCTTTAACATCTTTGGTCCAAAGAGTATCTGTTATTGCAATGGAACCTGATTCAAACTTCTTCAGATGAGCAATATCCCCATTAATGTCTAGGGTAATATCAATTTCATTCGTCACACGTTCCAAAAATTTGTTTATGGAATCCCTATGTGGGAACGTGTCGCTAATGGGTAAATTGACAGTATATTCAATAAACTTTTTCATGTTAGTATTTTCGATAAGATTAAGAGTATCTCTACTCAGATTCTCAAACCTAATTTGAGTGAAAGAGTCCCCGGGATCATTTATTTCGTCTTCCTTCACATAGAATATATTTTCTATCATCTCCTCAAAAGTCGTCTGAGGCGCTTTACTGATTATATCCCTGTATCTTTTCATGTCGATGGTCCCTATATAGGTTCTTTTTCCGACCATTTTTGTTCGAACTATTATAGTATCGCATGCACCGGAGCCAGCGTACATACCAATTCCAAGCTCTCCAATTTTTTCTTTTCCCTTGAATGATTTACCAATGCTAAAAGCCTGGGCAATTAGGGATTCTTTATCCATTCCCTTTCCATGGTCCACAATCTCTATGTCACTACCATGAAGACTTATCTCAATAGAGAACGAGCCACTGTCGATCGCATTCTGTATGTACTCCCTAAGCCATGTCACATTTCCTGAATACTGGCGCCTCCCAATGTCATCTATAATTCCTGCATATACTACCGGATTAAGTTTTTCAAACATCTTTATTCACCCTATCCATACTGTTCAAACCACCTTATTATAAGAAACTACAACATCATAGAATTCAGTCATTTCAAAATCCCGTCGTTTTTTGAAACTTCATTCCCACTCGACCGTAACCTTCCCTTTCTTCGACTCCTTTGAACCGAACACCGACTTATGAACATACAATGTACCGATAACAGGCGATCCTGTGCTTTTCTCCGGAGACCGGTAAGTGCTCTTAGTATCGCGTTCGAACTGAAATTCTATCTCTTTTCTGTCCATGTTATTTCATTCCTTTGAGAATAACCTCAATCCCTTCGTTTTCGTTACATCTCACGGCAACGTTGACTTCAGCGGGCATGTTTCAGTCAGGAAACAAATTCCTTGGAAGCACTACAACCAACTTATTCTTACTCAATATCATTTTGTTGCTTCCCCTGTAGATTTAGAGAAATAGAGCGCCGTTCATGCTCGCCCTAAATTTTGCCTTGATCGGTCTCCTTGAGATACTGTCCATCTGCTTTACCCTTTCAAAACCTCCTTCACATCAAATCTCTTTCTTAAAGTACCTGAACTATTTTCTCCGTCCTCGCCAACTATCAATACTGAATTATAATACTGATTCCAAAGATCACTACCAGCAAGGAAGTCCACCACACAGCATTTACGGTTTGACCTTACATAAACTTTTTCATGGAATTTTTATTTAAATCATTCTTCGCATGACTATTGCCAAATAATTATTAAAGCGCCTTGATACTGGTCCCTTAAATGAGCGGATAACATTGGCTTATGCCGTTACTTACTTTCCTTTCAAATTCCAAAATTAATCTTTAGTCCCTCATATAATCGGATTTATGATCTTCATTTTGTCGGTATTGTTTTTTAAATCGCATTCGGTCATTTATGGATCATTAGAGAATATGAGAACAAGAGAACTTATTGATTGAATTTAGAATGTTTTACTGGCATTCATTGCATATTATTTTTCTTTCTTTCCACATTGTTAACCTGTGCTACGAGTTTCTCAAACAACTCTTTCGGAACCTCCAGAATTACCTTTATACTTGGAATTATATGGATATTGTAAAACCATCCACTTTCCTTGGAGAAGTCCCCACTCATCTCTAGAGGATGTGGGTCCTGCTATATATGCCTCTGAGCCTCATACTTCCTCCTCCAGAGAGACGATAGAATCAAATTGAATGTAAATTCTCTTATTTGCACTTTCAATGAGAATGCCGTTCCTCTGCTCTGCAAGTAGTATGCCTTCATAGAAAGCTTCTGCATTGAGAAGGACCTTAACAGATTTGCCGATCCAATTGTCGAGATCCTTAACGTTCTTCTTATGGAATTTCATAAATCTGAATCAGGTTGAAATTTCTGTTATCTATCGATCTGCGAGCTGCTTCAAAGAAGTCATGATGAATCCAGAAAAAGTGATTCGTGGATTTTATGTCCTTATCGCAGATATCACAATGGAAACCCTGAACTTTATTTCCGCTGAGTATCCCGAATCTGCGAAGCATTGATCTGATTACAACGTAAGAATAATGACTCATGGTTTCCCTCCCTTACGAGCATTGACTCGATCAACCTGTAAAATCAGATTCTCTAGCAAGTCTTTAGGAATGTCAAGGATTCTCTGAATGTTCGGAATCGTATGCAGATTATAGTACCAACCTGTTTCAGGTGAGAAATCCCCAGCAACCTCTAACTGTTGTTTTGCAGTCTCGATTGCCTTTAAGGTCTTGCCCAGGGTCTTTAGAGGATTATGTTCGGTGAAAGCCAGCATGGATGTTTCGCCCTCTGCCATCTCTTTCTCCATTTTTTCTTTAATCTCTTTCCGCTTAGCATCCAGATTTTCCTCGGATAGAAGATCCTGATTAAGAATAAAGTCTAAGTCAGCTTTTGCAGTCATCTGAAGCATGCGCAGGATGTTTAACTGATTCAAATCCAACCGTGCTGAGTTAAAGCTCTCACTGATAGATTCCTTCTTCCGTGATTCAAGAACGCCACTAGCGAAGGTACCTACGCTTTCGTAGAACGACTTTATGCGACTTATAGTCTCTTCCTGACTTAAATTTCCGAACACTTTATGCATGTCATCTATCTGTTTTGTAAGTTCCGGAACCTTTGCCTCTAGGGAATCGAGTTCTTTGTTCCTTCCATCCAGTTCCTTCTTTAAGTCGTTTAACTGATTTCTTAAGTTGGATCGTTCCCTGTTCAGAGCTTCAAAATCTTCCTTTAAGTCGGAGAGTTCCACCAGGTCCTTTAGTTCATTCGCAACTGCTTCGATGTATAAGGGATTCCTTGGATTACATATTTCCTTCAAGACCTCACGGACATTAGCATATTTTTGATAAATAAACTGTGCAGCCTTATGGTTCTTTTTCAGATACATGTATAAATTCTCAATATCCACATCCCTCCTGAGAAGGAATCTTTCATTTTCCAGTACGGATAACTTCAAACGCATCTGCTCGTTTTGTGCTTTAAGTTCCTGATAGTAGCTCTTACTTTCACCATCTTCTTTGGGCATGAAATGGCATGGGTTCAATAGATATATAGTTGGGTATCTTTCAATATAGTTTCAATAGTTCTCAATATATTTTAAAATAGGTATAGTTATTGGTAGAACCTACATAGTCCGATATTTCCTTGCGGCTAATACCGACAGATGTCATTTTTCGTTGCTTTTTGATTCCAAACCTAGATGTACTTAACCATGCAAGCCTGCATGAAGAAAGCAGAGTTAAATTTACCAAACTCTGATAATGTGAATTTTATCGTGATATACTATGTCTGTCATAGATTAATTTTTTCCATGACTCCCCCAGTGTTAGAGTTATAATTCTATACTCTGAACCTCTCATATCAATCATCGTGGGGTTATATGGTAATAGTCGGGTTTGTTTCACGCGTAATATGGGATAATTATCCAATGTTCCATAGAACCCTTGAGGCCAAGCAAAATGCTTTAGGTTTCAATGATCCTGCACTACTTAGAGGGAGAAGAATTTTCCCGAAAATCAGCTGGAAGACAGAGGGTGATTCGTAGGCTTGCCAGATAAGCGTCAAGCGAGATGCTAAGTTACCTACGTTAACCTTCCAATATGTTGAATAAATCCTGTCATACCCATTCTGTATATTGGGTTATAGATAAGCCCAAAATGCAAGTTGGTTTTAACATCAATCGTCTGATTAGAACAGAACATGTAATTGTGCTAATTCGCTCTCTTGGGCACTTCATAACAAATATTAAGTGATATACATCAATCAAGAAATTAGGATTACCTAATGAATAGAATTTCCTGGTCCACGTTTTCTAATCCCAC
>JAJZXP010000030.1 GCA_021806345.1 Thermoplasmata archaeon
GGGGATTTCAGGATTCCCAGTACAGCTTTGGGATCACCTTATCCTTGACGTAATCCAGAACATTTGTCAGGTGCTCGTGCATCAGTTGTTTTGAAAGTTCCGGGTTCATTGAGATCACGGCATCAACTATCCTCTTATGCTCCTGGAATTCCTCCTCTTCCCCTCCTTCTATGGTAAAAAGGGCTATCCTTACCAGCGTGAGCTTGAGGATGACTTCCTGCATGAATTTGTAAATGTATCTGTTTCCGCCGTAAAATGATATCATCTTGTGCAGTTCGCCGTTCAGTTCGGTGCGTTCGACCAGATTCGCTGATTTTGCTTCCTTCACCTTTGTTATGTACGCCATGTGGGCATTCAGTCGTTTTTTGCTTTCCCTGTTCATTCTTTGTGCGCAAAAGTACGCTCCCTGGCTTTCTAGCAGTATCCTTGCTTCATAAAGCTCGACGACCTCCTCCTTGGAGATGTAGGAGATAGTATACGATCGCCCATCCCTGGACAGCAGCCCTTCCTGTTCCAGGGCAAAAAGAGCCTCTCTTATAGGTGTTCTGCTCATGTTAAGGGTTCCCGCCAGCTTATTCTGGTTGAGTGTCTGTCCAAATCGAAGTTTGCCGGTGAAAATAGCATTCACTAATTCATCATGCGCTTTCTTTGAGTATGATCCACCCATTTAAATCCCAAGCTTTTCAAGAGTCGATTGTGAGATATATTCTCCGTTCAAAAAATAGTTTCGCCGTGGAAAGGGTAATGGCGCAATCCTGTGAATTTCATTTTGATCGGGTATTTTAGTGCTGTTTTTAGTATTCAATAACGATCGGCAAATCTTATTGTACTGTCACATCATTGGTATGCACAATTATTGAATAATCCAAAGAAGTTCCCTTGCTATGACCAGAAAAATATCATTCATATCCCTTGGAGGAACCATTTCATCAAAGGTGTCATCTACAGGAGCATCTCCTGCACTGGATTCATCTGACTTGTTATCGCTTGTGAATGCGAAAATTGGAGAGGTGGAAATCGTTGCAGTTCCATATAAACCCGCTCCATCGGCAAGCCTTACATTTCAGGAACTTCACGACATTGCGGCCCTTGTAAAGAGAGAAATAGCGAATGGATCGGAGGGAGTGATACTTTCTCAGGGGACCGATACTCTGGAGGAATCGTCATTTTATCTTGACCTGGTTCACGATTCGGACGTACCGGTTGTTGTGACGGGAGCGATGAGAAATGCAGATCTTCCAGGGGCGGATGGTCCATCTAACATACTGTCTTCCATTCTTGTTTCGCTTGATTCGGAATCCTGGGGCATGGGGGTGCTTGTTGTTATGAATGACGAGATCCACACTGCAAGATATGTAAGGAAGACAAACACTTCAAGTCTTTCAGCCTTCACGTCATACCCCTTGGGGCCTATTGGCTGGGTGTCAGAAGGTAAGATCAGAATAGTCATGAAACCCTTGAAAAGAGTTCGCTTAAAGTTTCCTGAAAAAGAGAGCGGAAAGAAGGTATCATTATTAAAAGTAACCCTTTCCGATGATCTGCGACTTCTGGAATCAGTTGAAACGCTTGGGTACGATGGGCTTATTCTTGAGGCACTTGGAGGAGGTCACATGCCCAACTGGAATCTGGATGTTATAAAACGAATAGCTGGCAAGATGCCAGTCATCCTGTGCTCCCGTACCGGCAGTGGTGATGTACTGATATCAACGTATGGCTTTCCGGGAAGTGAGCGTGACCTTATTTCCAGAGGGATTATCCCTGCAGGTGATCTGAGTGGAGCTAAAGCCAGGATTCTCCTCAAGTTATTGCTGGAGAATGGATACGGAAAAGATGACGTCTCGGACTTTATTGAGAGGAATCTTTACTGATCCGAATAATCTGATATATGGAGATTTGCAAGCAAAGTACTCATATACCCTTTTTTTCATTATTTCGTTCTTCACTTTTTAAAGTCCTTAACTTGATAATGCTTCAACAAACTTTGCAAGATATTCATGAAGATTCTGTAATCCACGAGTAAAAAAATTATAGCAAAGATTACCTATTCAGCTTGGATGAAAAACAAGGTGTCCGTTGTCATAACTGCCCATGACAGAAGGGAATTTTTATTGGAGGCTGTTAGGTCAGTATTGAGTCAAGACACTGAAAAGGAGAATTTTGAAATAATTGTTGTTAAGAACTATTATGATAAAGCAATTGATGAATTTCTCAAAATAAATGGAGTCAGATCATTCTACACCGACGAAAGAAGCTTTGGCGCTAAATTGGCTCTTGGTATAGAAAACAGCTCACAGGGAATAATTTCGTTCCTAGATGATGACGATGTGTTCACCAGAGACAGGCTAAGTAGGATTAGAGAGATATTTGAGGATAGAAGTATCGTGTACCATCATTCCTCCGTTATAGCAATTGACTCAAAAGGAAATCACTACGAAAGTGGTTTATCAAAGAACATAGGGGAATCAGTTATACTGGACTGGGGCAATCTTGCGGCAAACTGCCGTAGGATCATGAAATATAAGGGGGACTGGTACGTAAGTGCGATTTCAGTGCGGAAAAGCTGCATATCCAATCATATAGATATTATCCGGAACATTGACACCTCATTAGACCGGGCTTTTTTTCTGATCGCTGCAGCTTGCAAGGGTAAGATATTTCTTGATTCCGAAAAGATTACACTTTACAGGGTGCATCCCAGCACAACTACCATGGTTATGGACGCTACTACATTTCTTCAAAAAAGAAGTGATTTCTATATAAGGAGTGGGGAGACCTTAGCTAAACTCGAGAAAAACCTAGGAAAAGAAATCCCCAGCAACTTGATGAAAATTATACTTCTTCATTCAAACCTTCTTACTTATTTTTTCAGCAATGACAGCAGGCATAAACTTACTCTCGCTCAGCTGACTAAGGCTTTTTGGATCGGAATATCAAAGGGAATTGGAGCAATAACTTTCTGGGCTATGGCAGATATTCTTCGAAAAGTTCTACCTTCTGTAACGAGAAGAATATATTACAGACGAACAATGCAACAGTTCAGTTTATTTGGCGTTGAATGACACGAGATGCAGTATCAGGTTACACCATTAATCAGATTTAGGAGATCGGAAACAAATTTTTCATCGCTGAATGTTGACTCTACGTGTTTTCGCCCATTCAAACCCATTTCCTTGACTTTGGACAAATTTCCAGAGAGTTCTAGCATACGCTCGGCCATTTCATGTTCATCAGAAACAAGATATCCGGTTACGCCATCTTTTATAGTTTCCATTGGTCCACCTTCCTTAACCGATATAATTGGTTTGCAGGAAGCCATGGATTCTATTGGGATTTGACCAAAGTCCTCATCTTCACCGGCAAATAGACAGATGTATGAATTGGCATAAACATCTATCAGTTCTTTTCTGTTAAGATCCCATCTAATTTCGACTGGCAATTGATGTGTTTGAATATATGTTTCCACTTCCAATAGGTATTTTCTGTTTTCCATTGAATTCGAAGATGTGCTCGCCAAAATTAATTTAAACTCTTTATTGCGGCGGTAAAACTCGAAAAATGCTTTTAGGATTAACAATTGCCTCTTCGACGGACTTATCCTTGAAGGATAAAAAAAGTATGATCCGTATTCCTTGTTGCTGAACTCTTCAACATTCTGGGAAGGATATATAACTGAGGAGTTTATTCCAAGATACCTTTTCAAGCGATTCTGCGTGTTTTTGCTATTAGTTACCACCACTCTTGCTCTTGAGAATGAACTCCTATACAGGAAATAATATGCTGCTTTCCAAATTTTGAAGTACAGTGCTGAGCTTATTTTGCTCTCACGGTTACGCAATTCCTTATAAAAATTGATGGTTAAAAGCCTGGATGGTGTGTGAACGTAGGTAATTAATTCTTTACCCCTTGGCAAAGGAATAAATGTGGAACTGATAATGCTTACATTATTTGTGGACTTAATTTTATACGTATAAACCCCTAATAAACTGTAAATTCCACGGGCTATGTTGGGGAAGAGAGGTCCTAATCCCTTAGTTAAGGTATAAATTATAAAATTCAAGAAACCAGTTGGTTTCAAAATAGGCTCATTTTTATGGCGATCCCAAAAACGAATTAAATTGGCATTCAATTTTTCTGATATTCTTTGAAGCCAGATATCCTCTCCACCTGGATAATCGGTGAATTCGTACATATCAATGCCCTTCTTCAATGTTCTCGAAATAGATTGTTAATAGGTAATAAATTATTTCCGTAAGTGGCTTGGAATTCATAACCTAGGATATTTATTACTCCTCATTTGACCGCACATTCTTCCACCATCCTTTTCCGCTCTGCCATCTTTTCTTTATAAGTTAAAGCATCATTGGATAATTCTGTCAATGAAACCACAGAGTTAATGAAGAAAACCCGGCCTAGTTAAATCTATTAAAACTCTGGCATTTAGATAATTCCATTAAAATGACCCAGACTCCAGTTAATTTAAGTATCTTTTCAGAAAAAAAGATGTGGCTAATTTGGGAGAAAACAAATCAACAATGGAATAGAATAAAACATCCGCTCTGGTCATAATGGTTGTGAAGCTTGAATTTTGTAAATATTTAAGCAGATAAATTGCAATAATGCTGCGCTTGGCGTCACCCTTAAAAATCATGTACAAAATTTTGGATAAGTAATAGTAATTGGCCCTTGGCCGTATTATTTGTTCTTCCTTAGTCATCTTGGAAGCGTCGAGGGCAATTTTCCTGGTGTTTAAATTAGTCAATAAAATATGCTCCATATGGCGGAGTTTATCACTTGTGCTCATTTTAGATTTAAGTGATGAATTTTTATCATGGAAACGGAAATAACTGAGTTTTTTGTTATCAGCCAAAATTTGTCCACCGTATACCACGCTAATTATGTAAAGTAAGACATCCATACCTAATGGAGAAGAACGAATCAAGTCCGAATATTCCTCCAGCATTTCTCTTCGAACCGAGATAGATGAAAGATTGAATGCAAAATTGACTCTGTTTCTATGGGCTTCTTTCTTTATTTCGTTCGGATTCCTGAGCAGAACGGAGGCAATGGAATCCATGTTCTCAATATGGCGTCTTAAAAGGGGTGGAGGGAGGATAATATTATCTCTAGCATCAATAAATGTTACCATATTATGATAATAACAGAGGTGAGGATTTTCCCGGAAAATCTGCATGATTATGGCTATTTTGTTATTGTAAAAAAGATCGTCATCTTCCAGAAAGGAAATTACCTCTCCCTTACTTGATTTGAGGGCTTCAATGATCTTGATCCCTTGACTGGCATCGGAAATCTGTATCATCCGTATGTTCTTTTGTTCAACATAGTCTAATAGCTCTGAATTAACATAGTTAGTAACCAAGATTATTTCGTATAATTCTGGCGTTACAGTTTGATTAATAGCACTTTCAAGCGCAGCTAGAATGTATGGGCGTTCTTTAAAAGCTGTAACTACGATCGACACATACGGTATTGTCACAAGTTAAGCTAAAATTAAGCAGAATAAAAATTTTATTCTGTATTTGGGGTCTCCACAAGTTCCATCTGGAGATGGACCACAATTCGATTCTTAACCAGGGGGTGTTCTTTGCAACAGATTTTGTTATATCTGGTAGTGTGGGTAAGGATGAGTTACAATGCGTGTCAATGAAAATGCCTTTGAACATTGTGTCTCTCAAACTCCAGATTGATAGAAAAAATTTATTGACACCACTCATTAGGGACTTAAGCAAAAATGTTTTCTGAAAGAACATTAATTGATACAGTAGTTCAGTTCACTTCAAGTGAAAAAGACAAGGTTATACAGCTTGGTTACAGCAACAAAAACTATACCCTGCCTTTTTTGGATTTAGGTTATAAAAGTCTTTATCTTATTGACAAGAGTAATTCCGTATACAATTTAAATTTCTATACTAAGATAAAATATCTTTACGGTTTTCCGGATAACACACATTTTCCCGATTCCTTATTTGACGTAGTTATGCTTCCAATTTCCAGAAGAGTTAAAAACCTTCAGATAATTTTTAAAGAAGCTAATCGAATTTGTAAGAATGGCGGAAAAATAATCCTCATTCCAGAAGGTTTTAAGGAGGCTAATCAAAGAGACATAATCGGGGAGGCTTTAAGGACGAGTCTCGTTGAAACTCATTCGAGCTTCGAAGAAAAAGATGGATTGTTGCTGGTCACATCAGGTAAAGGAGGTAAAGATGCTTCTGAAACTTACGTGCCTTCCGAAATGGATATATTTTCATATTCTAATGGAAGAGGTGGGATATCTGCTTACTGTGAAACACTTAGTAACAGGCTTTTCAAAGAATATGGCGTTAAAACGAATTTAATTGAAAACAGAGAAGATTCAAAATGTGGTTTAGTTCTTCTCGAATATCACTACTTGTTGCCAAATGCCAAAAATATTGTAGATGATGTTCAATACCTCATGAATCTGGGAAAGACAGTTATAATCGAATGCCACTCAATTATGGGATTGGAAAAAAATATTCTTTCTGAAGTTGCGCAAAGAGCGACGGTGTGTTACAGGTCAAATGAGAATGCCGAATATGACGGTTGTGGTAAATATACTTTATTGCCATTAATTTCTTACAGCCATATTTATCCTACCGAATCAAAAAATTCGAAGGAGATTGTACTCGGCTCATTCGGTCACCCCTTTGGACATAAACGCCTTGATGATTTAATCTTGCTTTCAAACAAGCAGAAAATTAAGCTAAATTTATTTCTGAGTGTTAACGATGAAACCAAATCCAACAAAATCGTTACATCTAATATTCTGGATAAATTGAAGAAAAACAGCTCAAGGTATGTGGAGATTACAACTGATTACCTGCCAGACGAGGAGCTGGCTGACAGGCTTTCTGCCTGCAGCCATTTGGTGTTCGCAAGCAAAGGGGGGATGGATAATTCTGCTGCAATGCAATTTGCGAAAAGAATAGGGAGGCCCATAGTAGCTATAGACAGCTACCAGTCAAGGCAAGCTCAGGTTTCGAGAGTTAACTACTTTACCGGTAGACTACATTCAATAAGGGAGGAGGCCAGAGCTACAGCCATGAGCATTATGCAACATAAAAGACGAAAACAACCTCTTCTAAAATTCCTGTCAGAATTCGCTTCATTTGTCCGTATTGCAACAGGCATAATTGTTTCTTTACCGGTCAACGTAGATTTTTTTGAAAAGCTCAGAGACGTATCCCGAGATGAAGATGGGATGGATTATCTTATTACTCTCATCCGCAATATTAATGATACTTATCCTAGATAACCATACCAAGAGGAAAGAGAACAGTTGACTGGCATAAGAAAATACTTTTTTCGAATCAAATCACCAGATAATTATGATGGCTCTCTCAGAATTATAATCCCAACATCAAATCTCAAGAATAAAACTTTCAGGAAGGCGATCTATCATCTTTCCGTGGCTAAATTGCCATCTGACTGTATTATTTCCGTGATCGTTTCTAGCGGCCCTGGATTTCGGGTATCAAACTCACTTAATGATGGCCTAATGGATGTAATAGATGAAGACATCCTCCTACTAAATGACGATTGTTATGTCGATAATTTAGCTATCTTCAATGCCGCTAATTCTGTTATGGAGAATGATGGTGTCATTGGTGGCGTTTTAAGATATGGTGATGGGAGCATTCAGCATAACGGTGGCACTATTTCTATTAACAAACTGGGGATTTTTAGAAAAGATTTGGCTAACCATGCCCCTTTTTTTGCACTGAGGCAAATGAAAAAAGCGCGTGATTTGGGAGTAAATTACATCAGAACCTACCATTACAACACTCTTGAGACAGGGAGGATCGATTACGTTATGGGTGCTTTTTCATATATTCCTAACAAAGCTTTCAGGAAAATAGGGCTACTTGATGATAACTTTGTTAACGGTTTTGAGGATTTGGATTACTGCCTTCGTGCCATTAAAAATGGCCTGTCGGTCAGGGTTCAACATGATGCTACTGCCATCCATGAAGAACATGTTTCTCTACGTGAAGTGAAAAGCAATTATTTCGAAAATTTAAAAATCTTTAACGAGAAGTGGGACAAAAAAACAATAGCAGAGATTACAAGAAGGTAATAACTCGTTAATACCATCTCTCCTAAATTTAATATGGCCTATTTTCTGGTACGACGATAACATTTTGAATAATCTATCTAGAGGGTAATATGGGGTGGGTTACTTATAGAGAATTACGATTTGCAGCGATCACGGGACTGCCCAACCGGGTGAAAGGAGTTTGATTTTAATCGTTGGCTGAGTGTAACTCTGAAATAATTTTGTCTATCCCGTAACTGAAGCTACTTGGCATGTAATAACTTGAGATTTTACCCGAATCCATCGTGGTGTTTAAAGGTCTTTCCGCTACGAAGGGCAGGTCTTTCAATTCAACTGGTATAATCAAATTGGTATTCATACCCAATCGCCCTATCATGGAAACTGCGAATTCATATCTGCTCATCTTCTCTTTAATGCCCAAGTGAAAAATACCCGATGAACCGGATTCTGCTAAAGCATCTATTGCACGAGGTATATCTTCTGCAAAGGTGGGTGTCGTAATCTGGTTGTTGGCAATTCTAACCGGATTTCCTGCTTTAACATTATTAATAACAAAATCGTTGAATGGAGTCTTACCCTTTGTGTGAGAAATACCGAACGGTGTAGAAATCCTTAGAATTATGGCATCATTCACAAATGCCTCTTTCTCACCCACCAGTTTTGACTTCCCATAATAGTTTATGGGATCAGTCTCATCTTTTTCTCTATAATCACCTTTCTTTCCATTGAAGACAAAATCGGTCGATAAGTGCGCAAACTTTGTGCCCTTCATTCGGCATACTCTGGCCATATTTCCCACCGCAGTGCCGTTTATACGCAAGGCTATATCCTTATTGCTCTCACAAAGATCAACATTGGTAAATCCAGATGAATTGATTACCAAATCAGGTTTAATTTTATCTAGCAATAGGGTGAATTCATCTAAGTTAGACACATCCAGTTTAATATGACCTGGTTGTCCTGAAAAAGAAGTCCCCGGGCAGCCAAAATATTTCATGAGATAATTCCCCAGAAACCCAGAAGCTCCAATAACTAAAGTTTTCAAGTTAATCCCTTATTAAAATGGCGGTATCTCATACAAATCAGTATTCGTTGCATAATGTTCAATTGTTTTCCTGATAGCGTCAGTAAATTCGTATTTGACTTTCCAGCCCAGTGTTTCCTGCATCGTTGACGAATCCAAAGCATATCTAACATCGTGACCCGGCCTATCTGCTATAAACTCAATCAAATCGAGGTTTTTTCCAAGAAGATTGAGAATCTGTGTTACGACATCTATGTTCCTGTGTTCATTATTGGCACCAATCAGATAGGTTTTGCCGTATTCTCCCTTTTTCAGGATCAGGTCGAGTGCGATGCAATGATCCTCCACGAATATCCAGTCTCGTATTTGACTACCATTTCCGTAAACTGGAATTTTTTCCCCGCTCAAAGCATTCAGTATAGTTTTTGGGATTAATTTCTCCGGATGTTGCCTTGGACCGAAATTATTACCGCAATTAGAAATGGTCAAGGGAAGTTTGTATGTGTTAAAATATGCCCTAACTATGAAGTCAGCTGAAGCTTTTGTAGCGGAATATGGATTCTTTGGATCGTACGGGGAATCATCGTGAAACTTATCCTTGGACAAATAAGGTAGGGAACCAAAGACCTCGTCAGTGGATACTTGGTGAAACCGAACTTCATTCTTTCTTACAGCTTCCAGTATGCTGTGCACCCCAACAATATTTGAGTTTATAAATTGAGTGGAATCAGTAATGGAGTTGTCCACATGGGATTCTGCAGCAAAATTAATTACAAAATCCATATCTTTGGTAAGGCTTTCCATCAATTCATAAGACGCAATATCTCCCTTGACAAAGGTGTAATTGGCCACACCGTCCAAATAGGAAAGGTGTTTAGTATTCGCTGCATATGAGAGTTTGTCAAGATTTACAATTTCATCGTGTGGATATTTCCTGTTCCAGTATGAAATAAAATTGGAACCTATAAAACCATGGCCACCAGTCACCAGAATTTTCATGGAAAATCCCCCTCTCGTCTTGTGTAATAAAAATTTATTTCCGCTTCTCTCATTCTGGGATGAGCACAGTCTTTGTCCGAAACATGGGCATCTTTGATCGGCCATTCAATGTTAAGATCAGGATCATTCCAGATAATTCCTCTCTCCAAAGCTGGCGAATACTCAGAGCTTATCTTGTACAGTATTAGTGTATTTTCTTCTAGCGCCTGGAATCCATGAGCAAAACCCGCGGGTATCCACAATTGCTTCTTGTTGCTTTCACTTAGTTCAAAACTTTCCCATCTTCCAAAAGATGGTGAATTTATCCTTAAATCAACCACCACGTCGAATATGCATCCCGTAAGCACTCTTATGAGTTTTGCTTGTGGCTGTGGCATGAGCTGATAATGCAAGCCTCTCATTACGCCTCTGTGGGATAATGATAGAAGTTCCTGCCCGAATGTGGAATTCAATCTGTTTTCTTCGAAAACACTCCGTTTGTAGATCTCTGAAAGATATCCACGGTCATCACGAAACAGTTCACTCTCAACCAAGACCACACCTTCAATAGAGGTAATATTGAATTTGAATGCCATCCCATACATAATTGATTACAGTTTTTAAGGTATTGTCTAAGCACCGAAAAATGATCTTCACAATTGCAAGTACATTCGCTTTTTGAGTTGATCGAATCTTATTAATCTCGGACGATATACTTTTTTTCACTAGGAAAACACGCAGTCGAAATGTTACTCAATTGATCCGTCGAGTAGATTTATCAGCCTTCCACCTTCTTTGGTAAACCAGTTCAATTTTTGTCTGGCATACTCTATGTAATTCCAGGCACCAATAATTAGAAAATCTGGGGGGTCATTCATCCCTTTATGAAGATGTTTTTCATCAAGAATTGGAATGCGTGTTTTGGGAATATATTTGCCGATTTTTGCTGGAGTTGAATCATATGCAAACCGTATGGATGTTGAATCCAATCCACTATAATTCAGCATTGTAGAGACTTTCGCTGGCACTGACCAGATGTCGATGATTTTGCCATCGCTCTTCAGCTGTACTATTAAGTTTCTTAGATTATTCTTTCTTTCATCGGATCGTTCTTGCAGTTTGAGCATGGTTTTCAGATCATATAATCCAGCACGTTTTTCAACAGATTCTAACTTTTCCGTGGAATTGCCATTTTTCTTCATCCAGAAGCGTAATGAACCCCCCTGTTGTTTTTCCAGAATATCGATGTCCACAATAACCAAGCCAGATCTCCTCGCGAGTTCTTTCATGGCTTTGCTGGACCATATATAGTAGTGTTCTGCATAAAGCATTTCAATGGCAATTTTATCCACAAAGTCCTTAAGCCACTGTACTTCTACTATGGCAACCCCATCATCTGAGAGCAGGTGTTCAATCCCGGAAAGAAATCCGAAGGGATCCGGAATGTGTGCCATCACATTATTCGCCATAACTATATCGGCTCTGCCATGTTTACTGATAATTTCTTCACTCACTTTACGATCAAAGAATGCATTAATAGTCGTAAGACCCTTGGAGTTTGCGAGTTCCGCCATGTTTTTTGCTGGTTCAACTCCAATTACATTTCGAAGTCCTGTTCCATTTCTAAGAATCTCAATCTCAGTGCCATCATTTGATGCCAAAACGACTGCAAGAGATTTCTTATCCACTTTTGTAAGTAAAGTACTTACAAGAGACTTAAAATGCTCAATTGCCGGAGGGTTTATGCCGGTTTGATACGTGTAATCTCGCTCAAATAAATCCTGACTACTGATAAGGTCTATTTGCTGGAAAAAACTACAATCGGAGCACCAGTAATATTTTAATGGAAAAACCTTGAAATTATCGATTTCATTGTCTTTTAGAAGTTTATTGGCATTTGGCATCATGCCTAGATCAAGAATTTTGTGGAGTTTATTACCTCCACAAACTTTACAGGTTTTAATTGACATCATATATGAAGCACAAACGCATTTTACATTATTACTTAAAATTTTTTACAGCTCCAGCCGTGAATCCCTGCCCAAGATTAGCTTTAAGGGTTTCATTTCATTTTCCAGAGGTTCGATTTTAACATCTGGTCCCAGTAAACTTTCCCTGATCCTAATTCCGTTGCGCATTACAATCCTTGAACCCTCCATTATAACTGTATCTTCTATTTCAGAATTTTTAATGTAACAGTTGGTTCCAATACTCGTATAAGGTCCAATGTAAGAATCTTCTATTATTGTATTGCTACCTATATGTACAGGACCCATTATCTTAGACTTTCCCATGATTTTAACATTATCGCCAATTGAAACCCTACCAAAAATAAACTTAGAAGAGTTTGCGCTAATCTTACTCCCGTTGATTTTATCTAGAACCATTCGGTTACATTCAAGAAATTCCGTAGCGGTCCCGGTGTCTTTCCACCATCCTTCTATGGTAGAATAGGCCACTTTCATATGTCTCTCAATCATAACTTGAAACGCTTCGGTTATCTCCAATTCGTTCCTCCAGGATGGTTTTAGGTTCCTTATGATTTCAAAAATCAAAGGTTTCAAGAAGTAAGCTCCCACTATTGCTAAGTTTGACTTTGGTGTTTTTGGTTTTTCTTCCAGCTTAATTATAAGGCCATTTTCCACTACAGCCGTACCAAATTGGGAAGGATTATCTACCTTTGTAAGGCCTATAAGTGAGTCACATTCCCGTTTCGTGAATTCTTCATATAAAGGAACCAAACCGTTCTGGAAATAGTTATCTCCAAGCACAACAACGAAGTTGTCCTTTCCCACGAATTCTTCAGTAAGCCCGACAGCATGGGCTATTCCTAAAGGTTTTCCCTGATATGTATATGAAATGTTTATTCCCCATTTTGACCCATCTCCGTAATAGTCCTTTACTTCTTTTTCCCCAACTTCGCCTACAATTATATTTACTTCGGTGATCCCTAGCTTTATTAAATTTTCCAGTACATACTCACTAACTGGCTTACCAGCAATTGGGAGAAGTTGCTTAACGTCTGTATAGGTCAATGGCCTTAATCTAGTTCCGTTACCACCATGGAGAATAATGCCCTTCATTTGATTGACATAATCCGCAAGTAGATATATTACTCTTTTAGTTTCAATTATTTTGGTACATATGACTTTGTAACTTATTTCTATCAATACACAATTTTAGGGTTGGCAAATCAGTTTCGGCATTATATCTTTATGGAATCCTCTGTAAATTTAAGGGCTTCGGATGCCTAACCAACGATAAATTTTACACCGATTTCAAACAAATTTGTTTTTGGGATATCCATTCATAACCACTGTTGCCAAAATGTTTTTAAATTTCGGCAATATAGAATTGTATCAGGTAAATATCTTAGGGGATTTTCAGATTTGACATCAGATGACCATTTAGAGGAGTTGAATTGGACATGTAAATTATGTGGTTCCACAGATAAGGGAACATCGTTGAAGGTCAGGGAGATGCAACTTGGATACGGGGATGAATTTAACTATTCTACTTGTTCTAACTGTGGCTGTATGCAACTAGACCAGGTCCCTGACGACCTGTCCAAATACTATCCTCACAATTATTATTCTTACTGTGCAAACAATAATAGGCGCAGAGCTAGCCCATATAACATGCTACAGAAAATAATTTCAAACGTTTCCCTTAAGGGGTCTGGTCACCTTTATGACTATCTATCGTCCTTGGAAATGATAGACCAGTCGATATATTCTGTGAGTCAACTCAGACTGGGGAAAAACTCCTCAATATTGGATGTGGGTTGTGGAAGTGGACATTTATTGAGAGAGTTAAAATACAATGGGTATGAGAACCTACAAGGCATAGATCCATTTGTAACAACCGAAACAACAGGCGGTATAAACGTGAGAATAGCAAGCATTAATGATCTGACAGAAGAAGATACTTTTGACCTCATAATGTTTCATCACTCACTGGAACATATGCCTAATCAGTTGGAGGCGTTAGCAATTTCCAAGGATCATTTATCATACGATGGGAGGATACTTGTTCGGATACCTGTCGTGGGCTATGCCTTGGAAAAATATGGTTCAAATTGGTATTCGATAGATGCCCCACGGCATCTTTACATCCATTCGTTAAAAAGCTTCCAATACATTGTAAGTAAAGCTCGATTAAAATTATGTAATTACTATTACGATTCAAGTTCCGTTCAGTTTACATTTTCAGAAGCATATCAAAAAGGAATACCTATGAGCCATATTTCTAGTAGTTGGTATCTGGAAATAATGAAGAAATTAATAACTCCTTCATTTAGGGAGTGCCGCAATCTTGCATTAAAGCTTAACGAAGGACATAGTGGTGATCAGGCGGTATTTTATCTTTCTAAAATGTAATAATTCTGTGAGATTGTGTGTTTTTATGAAATGTAATATCTAGTCCTGTCTGTTTTATACTAACTATATATCAAACTAAGCCTTTTGAACTTGAGTTCCGCATGACAATTATTAGCAATGTGAGATGTTGAACCCCTATGTTACTGTGTTTTCTTAACATTGTGGAAAATTATGTATGTGCACATTCACGGATCCTGGGATACGGCAGTCCCAGGCTTTTGAGAACATCAGAAGCTTCGCTGCTCTCTGATGAGATATACAGTTCTCTCTTTTCAACCATGACAGGAACAACGTCCAGGTAATTCAGGCTCCTCCTTATGCTGTCAATTGTCCTGCCTGTGAGTTTTTCCATTATCCTCGAAAGCAGAAGCGACAATACGCACACAAAGACATGTGCCCTGATCCTTTCGGATTTCCTGTGGTATACCGGACGTATCTCGAGGTACGATTTGATGGTGCGGAATGATCTCTCAATCTGCCACTGTTCCTTGTATGCCGTTACGATTTCACCCTCAGGGATATCAGTGTTGGTGACAATGAGGAATCTTCCCGCAATCCTTTTCAGCATTCCGATCCTCTTTTCATTGAGCACTGCACCATCTTCTGGGAACTTAACCAGTGATTTTAGCTTCCCCAGGGATTTCTTCAGTTCTTTCTGATCCGGCATTTCGGATATCTTCCTCTTCACGATATCGATTTTATCGTTGAGGTCCTTCAGATCGAGATCTTCCCTTTTTCTGTTGTATACTGCTATATATCTCCTCTTTTCTGCGAGTCTTCTCTGATCAGGGGTGGAATCCTCCTTCATCACCTCATCCAGATCCACCTCCACGGTTTTTATGATCAGGTCGTTTATCACATGACCGCCGGTGAAATCCGTCTCCATGAGAATGGTACGATATGGCTGATCCCATCTGTAGGCTGCAGTTATGTACAGGTTCTGATCCAGGAGATCCAGCGATTTGGAACGGCCGAATGCCCTGTCTCCGACGAATATCACGTTCTTTATGTGGAATCTTTCCTTCAGTACCGATATTGTCGCTTCAAGGGTTTTGGGATCCACGGTATTGCCAGGCCAGACCTCATGGTGTATGGGTATTCCGTCGGCCATGACAATGCCTATTACGATCTGCTCCTTTCCCCTCTTCCTGTCGCGGGAATAACCGAATAAAACGAGATCATTATCCTCCCTTCCCTCGAAATATGACGATGTGAGGTCATAGTGAACAATGGACGTGTCAGGCTTCAGTGCATGGAATATGTCGATCTCAATGTCATCCTTCCTTTTCAGGAGGGAATCAAGTGATCTGTAGACACTGTCCTCGCTTATGTGCATTTCCCATGGATAGTAAACCCTTTTCTCCATGTCGATCAGGTCAATGTCAGAGGAGGGCTCAAACAGCCTGGAGATGATCATGAAGGTCAACGTTTCGGCATAGGATCGGGTATGCCTTGTCAGTATCCCTGACATGCCGTTCCTCTCCATCATGGTTCTGGCGGCATAGAAAAGGCCGAAGGAGAGCGTTGGCCTGATATCCAGGTCATCCAGGGAGAATTTCTTCATTGCCTCCCTGTATTCATCCAGCATTTTCCGGTATCTTTCCCTGTCCGCATCAGACTTCACGGGACCGAGGTACTTCACGGTTGTTGTTTTCTGTCTGTGATTCTCAACCACTCTTTCAGCTATGGACGCATATTCCAGTACTGCTGATCCTCTCCTGACCTTTGTGAACCTCAGGAACACATGACAATATCTCATGCAGGTATTTAAGGGTATGTGCATAGAATGTGCACATACATAAAACGAGAAGGGATACCAGAATATACTGGAAATAATGGGCTTCGCAATAGGTCATGACAGATTATCTCATGCGGAACTCAAGTTTGAAAGAAATGTGCCGTTAAGAATACGGTAGTGGAAAGTCTTCGCCATATCCCCCCAAATTGTGAGTGTGTAAGGGATTGGAGCCTAGCAATTTTGTTTCACAGCCTTAAATACGATTAATCTGATAAGTTCTGATACTTGAGTAGCTAATATTAACCATGAGGAATAGGAGGTAATCTAAAAACGTAACTATGGAGTGATAAATAGCTATTTTAGTAGTGCAATATCACTCCGCACCATTTTCTTTACCAGTTCATTGAATTTTATTTTAGGCTCCCAGCCCAACTTTTCCCTTGCCTTTGTGTAGTCCGCAACATAATTATCTGATTCCAGAGGCCTGAAGAAATTCTTGTTAATTTTTACCAGCACTTTGCCTTCATCAGATAAACCAACTTCGTCCACACCCTTTCCATTCCAGTTAACCTTAACCCCGATTGTACTAAAGGCCTCATTTACAAACTCCCTAACTGTGTGCAGTTCCCCAGTGCCAAGGACGAAATCATCAGGGAGCTTGTAGTTCAGGATTTTCCACATGCCTTCCACATAGTCTTTGGCATACCCCCAATCCTTTCTGGCTTCCAGATTCCCAAGCTCCAGAGGATCTCTCTTGCCATGGTGATACCTTGCAACATGAAGAGATATTTTCCTGGTCACAAATTCAGGCCCCCGAACCTCTGATTCATGGTTGAAAAGAATACCGTTGCACATGAAGAGGTCGTAGGCTTCGCGATAGGTCTTGATTGTCCAGTAACCGGCGAGCTTTGATATGGCGTATGGGCTCCGGGGATGAAATAATGTGTTTTCATTCTGTGGCGTTTCCTTGGGCTGACCATAGAGTTCTGAGGTGGCTGCAAAATATAATCTTGTTTCCGGCGAGTAGTCTTTAACGGCGTTTGCAATGTTTAGCGTTCCTCCAATGTTTACATCGTATGTGGAAGAAGGATTCTCGAAACTGTATCCAACAAAACTCTGTGCGGCTAAATGATAAAGCTCATTGGGTTTAACAGTTTTCAGAAGCTTGGAAAGGAAATTCGCATCGGTTAGATCTCCGTAATGTATTCTGATACGATCCAAAACCTGCTTGTCCAGTAAGGAAAGGTTGCCTTTGCTCATTGAACTGTTTCTCCTTATTATCCCATGAACTTCGTATCCTTTTTCCAGTAACATCTGGCTAAGGAAGTAACCGTCCTGACCCGTTATTCCAGAAATGAGGGCTGTTTTCATCATAATCTAAGACGTGAACAGACAGAGGATACTTTAATATTCGCCTTATTTGCTTCCTCATTGCGTTGTTTCATGATAAGACGCTGTTACCTGATTTATCACTGATGCACATATCCAAGAAGGTACGGAAAACTCCAGGAGTGGGGATTTTTGTATTACTGTGGTTCTCTATCAGATTAAAACAGATAAAAATCTCTTAATCTACGCAAGATTAGTGGCACTATGGTTAAAGACATGTGTATAGGATTGAAATTTATGGAAAATATGAAAAATTTATGCTTTCCCAGAGCCGAATCGGAATTCCATAATATCCGTACCTCCCTTCTGTTGAAAGATGAAAATTCTGGTACTATCTTACCTGGTCTCAATCATCTCTTCAATTCCTTTTCGTAGATCGTATTCCGGCTCGAAGGATAAATCCATTTTTATCTTTGAAATATCAGCTTGTGTGAACATCTGATAGGTCTTAAAGGGAATGGGTTCATATGACGGGGTAACATCCACTCCCATTAATTCACTAACTAGGCTGAATATATCATTGAACGATATCGTAACTCCTGTTCCAACGTTATACACAGCGCCGCCTTTTCCTTTTTCTGCAGCCAGTATATTAGCCCTTGCCGTATCTTTGACGTAGATAAAATCTCTGCTCTGTGAACCATCTCCAAAAATAACCGGTAACTCATTATTTCTTATTGCACCAATGAATTTGTGAATAACACTTGAATAGAACCCTTTTGAGTTTTCTCCCTTTCCGTAAGTGTTGAAATATCTCAGACAGACAGTGTCCAGTTGAAAATTATCCGTATAAAATTTAGCTGTCAGTTCATTGAAATGCTTTGTCAGTGGATAATGGCTTATGAAAT
>JAJZXP010000086.1 GCA_021806345.1 Thermoplasmata archaeon
TTTTCTCATTTAACTTTCCCCATTTTCTTATTTTTCCTGTTTTCAAGCTCGTTATCATACGTAGACGCGGAGTTAACATCGTTGAGATATCTTCCCTTGAATACCATGAATGAGAGGTGAGGACATCGTGAATTGAAGATCGTTACACAGTCTCTCGTTGTCCAAACTATGTCAGTTTTTCTAGGATATTCATTGATAAATAAGCATTCTAGAGACCGTAATCCATTAAAGTGTTCAATGATTGCACATGTTGATCCCATGAAGACAGCTTTTCATTTAGAAAGCGACTGAATCATATGCCAGAAATAAGGACTCTTGTGGATCGCAGATGAAACTAAAAAAATGAGATTTGACTGGTTATGATTCTCAAGGGAAAGTTTAGGAAAAATCCCATAATCATGCCCAGTTTTCTAACAAATAGGTCAAGGTTAGATTTTACTTTCCAAGTCTCTGCACTTCAGAAAACCGCTCAAAAATCCACCAAAATAGAGATCTAATTTGCTTATATAGGCGGTCATCCTAAGTCGATTAGGCCATCAATGCCTGTTAAAAAATATTTATTGGTAGTGTGTTAAAAAAACTACTTTCTTCTTATGAAAGAAAAAAATGACTTTTTACCCTCTTTGGATTTATTTGTAAGCTTAGGATTAGACCATGAACCTTTTATCTGACCCCTTCTACCATTCTTAGAACTCCTTTCTCTAATTCTATAATATTTGTGTTTGTTTTGATTATATATCCTCTTTTTGGCCATACATGTTCTAATCTACCGAATGTATAAAAAATTTACCCTTAGGGGGATTCATTGTATGTTTGGCAGAGACTCTAATCCTTTATTTGAAAACTTTTGATTCAATAGGCTAACCGTCATAATAGACCGTCGGATATACCAGCATGTGGGTTTAATCTTGGTTAGTTACCCAACATAAAATGAGTTTCTCCAACTTTTGTATCGAGTTGTGACGATAGTAAATGGCGGGAGTCTCTTTCGTGCATTGGATATACTATTTAGATGGAGAGAAACATACCGTCTACTTCTAAGCAAATACAGAGGTAACCGGAAATAATGTGAGGCTATTGAAATGGATATATCGCAAAAAATTGTCAACAATAATTACTATCAGGGTTGATGAAGAATAGAAATCAAACCTAATGGAGATGAGAATAGATGTTGCATATTCTTTCCATTTGAATCAAACTACGACTAGCGGACGGAAAAAACTCTTCAGGACCAAGTTTAAGATAATGGAGATAACTCTAATGCAACCCCAAATATCCATAAGCAAAGGAAAGCGATTTTTTGAACAACAACTTATAGCTGAATTTATATGGGTAGGGAAACATTCTCAAGCCATAACAGAAGGCATAGCTAATACTCCAAAGAGCCATAAGGTAATGGTGAGAATCAAAACTTCCTATTACAGGAATTGTTACAACAACGACATCCATGGTTGACAACTTTAACACATGAGTTCGGTACACCTGGAAAATCCTTCATGGAATACTGGAAATGAGAAGAGACTAAAAAATACAAAAAACTTTATGTTTTTATCATTATAAGGTCATAGGGATACAAATTGACACCCAGTGATAATCTTTCAGCCGTCATAATCGAGGGATTTAACGGAAAGTTCTCAAGTGAAAGAGAATTCCGGGAACGAATAGTGATAAAGTTGCTGGAATCCTTAGGATGGACAGATGTAAATGACTTGGTGTTTGAATACCCGATCAAAGTTGGTACCCAGACAGTCAGGGTTGACTATTTAGTTGGAACTGGGTCAAATAGATTTATTTTGGAAGTCAAATCTCCAAAAATATCAATAAGTAAAGGAGATATGTCATGTTCACAAATAATGAGCTATCTGAAGTTGGTCGATGATGTAAATTACGGTGCCCTGTATAATGGTAGAATACTGCTCATATTTACAAAAGGGTCCAATGATCCGATTATGGCTTGGAATGGTAAAAATGATATCTCGGCTTTCCATTATCTATCTAAACCTACATTTCCATGGGGTCTGAATTTTATCACTGGTAAAAGTGAAATTCCTTTCAGCGAGAATAAAGGAATTATTTCAGGTGGGATTGCACAGAGTAAAGATTCAAAAAGCAGAATTAGGTATACACAATTGAGAATTATAGGTTATATTACTATTATTTCTTTCATTTTATCACTTGTTTTACTTTCCATATCTGCCTCTGGAGGTGGCATTGAGCGCAACATTGGTATATTTTTTGCTTTGTTGTTCCCATTTTCTCTTTTCGCGTTTACAATAGATCTTATAAGGCTGAAATTATTAGACCTTGTTAAGAGGAAACAGAGCAAACCTTGAAACTCAAAGCTCTTTTCAATAATAATCTAATTACATCACCTCTGCTTAATTTAAACCACACCTATTACCCAAATGAGTGGAAAGTTGAAAGATCTAGGCTTTTTTTCAGATGAGATTGGAAATGTATTTTAAAGGGCTTCTTTGTTAGTTCGGTAGTTGAAATATAATATTTATTTTCCAAAAGTGTCTAGTAAACTTCAACCCGAATGCCAATGTTTACAAACTAATACCGAAGATTATCGGGGTACTTGAAATGTAAGTAAATCCCACATTACTAAAATATCATATATTAGTAATCTATACATTACTAATATGGAACTATCAACCTTAACCATGTATAATGAGTGGTGGATCACAGGACGCCCCAGAAAAGAATTGGTACAACCGCACCACAGGCCTATATTTGAAAAAATAATGAGTTTTATTGACGACAGACAGATAATCTTGCTTTATGGACTCAGGCGAGTTGGCAAGACCACCATCATGTACCAGATAATAGATAAACTCCTTAAAGATGGGATTCCAAGTGAACATATTCTATATTTCACTTTTGATGAGAATAATACCACAATCGACGAACTCCTACGAACCTATAGCAATGAAGTTCTCAGGACCAATTTGGACAAAGTAAGAAAACTGTATATAATTCTGGATGAGATCCAAAAGGAGACAGATTGGGAGAATCGCATCAAGATTTACTATGATCTATACCCTAACATCAAATTTATAATTTCAGGATCAGCCTCTCTTAACATAAAGAAGAAGTCAAGTGAAACGCTTGCAGGCAGACTTTACTCTTTCCTGATCACACCCCTTGACTTAGGAGAATTCCTGGAACTGAAGGGAATAAGGCCCGATCTTAATCAATGGAGGTTATACAGCAAAACCATAGAGCCACTTGTCATGGATTACGCATTGAAGGGTGGTTTCCCGGAACTTGTTCATGAAAACAACACTGAGAAAATTGCTACATATGTGAAAGAAATAGTGCTGGACAGGATCCTTCTTGT
>JAJZXP010000218.1 GCA_021806345.1 Thermoplasmata archaeon
TCACTGTAATAAGTGCCAATATTTTTAATGTTTCATTGAATAGCGGTGAAGTTTGGTCACTTTTTGAGGATGGGACATGAAAGCGAAAATTGCCTTTCAAAGGTTGGAAGATGTTGACAGGAAAGAATGGGTTAAACTCACAGAAAATGCTGTTAGGCCATACTATATCAATCAGGAATATGAATATGCTAAAATAATGGAAAGCGGCGGGATATCCCCTATCTATTTTCTTTCCATTAGAGACCCAACTGGAAAAATTGGCTCAGGCATTGTATTTTATTCAACTAAAACGAGATTTGGAGAAATTTTGACATCAAATGGTGGACCTATTGTAATTGATGATTCACCTCAATTGTTGGAAGAAGGCTTACAACGTTTTGTCAAGGAATATAAGCATAAATTCCTGAATATCAGGATAGCATTCCTCCCCCCATCCAACCTGTTAAATGGAAGAACTATCCTTAAGGCTGTCCGGCCAGCAATGACTTCCATAGTGGATTTAACCCCACCTATCGAGGAAATTCAAAGGAAAGTTGAAAAATCTCGTTATAGGCGCATTAAAAAGGCCTTAAACTCTGAGATTAGGATTCAAGAACTTTCAAGTTGGGATCAATGGAAAGAGAGTTACAATTTACAGGTTTTACATTCGTCTGAAAAAGGGTATCCTCTCTATTACACTGAGGATATGTGGAAGAGGATATTCGAAAAAATATTCAAATACAAGTAGAGGTAAAAGAGTGACATTCGGTGCATATGTTGAGGATAAGATGGTGGGGACAATTGGGCTCACAATAATCAATGGAAGAGCGACAATGGATGTTCTTTCAGATCGTCCCATAGAGGGGGTAGATAACGTATCGTCACTCTTAATGTGGCGGGCAATAGAATATTCAAAAAATATCCACTGCAATAGCTTTAATTTAAGTGGACTACCTTCTCCTAATTCAGGGCTTAGTGGTTTGAGAATCTTTAAACAGAGTTTCGGTGGTGCTGAAATTCCTATTGAGGAATACTGTAGCAGTAGTATTTTTGCATTTACATTTAATGCGCTACGTAATGCGAAGTTTTCCGCTTTGGTTAACAAAGCGTTTCTATTTTTGGGGGCAGATGCTTTATTTTGGAAAGCAAAATCCGCTGCTTCCTAGATGCCAGTCGCAAGACAAAACGCAAAGAATTATAGGCATAATGAATGACATTTATCAAATTCTAATAGCATTACGTTTTTGCTCTTGATCGATATTTCAGAAAACCAAATCTAATTCAAGGTTACGGCAATCGGATATTTTACCGCTCATTCCCTCAAGGACTATTTTCAGTTTCTCCTAAGTTTGTATACCCTGTTTGCTGCCATTTATAAGGCAAGAAACAGCATGAATTGGTGCGGATCGGATCATATGGCTCAGGTAAATTTTAAAACTTCATCAATAAACCCACATGATAGTGTGATGACCAGTTTTTAGAAAAAATCTTGAAGATTATTTAGGCATTCCCACCATAAGTTTGTAATTAAAATACGTTAGCCCTGCAACTTCCATTAAATGTCTTCTCACATCTGTTCCAAGTGTAGAACCCATATAATCGCCAATTCTGAATTTTATTATCTTAACATCATTAAATCTATTAATTCTAAGTGATAGATCCATATCCTCTGCTGAATTCACATAAGTTTCGTCATATAATGGCCACGACCCTTTTATGAATTCGGTACTAAATATACCAAAGTCTGCTATTGATATAATATTCGTACCGTTCCCAAAAAAGAATCTCCAGTACCCATCTCTTGGAGGCAAGAAATATTTAACGCCATATCTCTTTTCTAACTTTATTTGCATTCGCCTATATTTCCCAAGCAATATAAAAAGTAAACTCCGAGTAAATCTTGGTTTGCTAAGCTTGCAAGGGATGGAATGATATCTTGAAGGCTCTGTGAAAACTGCTTTGTACTTTCTATTGTTTAGTTTCCCAAGTTCACTTACAAGTACAGATATATCGTCAATCTTATACATATCATCTCCAGAAAACACTATCCACTGAGGATTATACTCCAATGCTTTCTTGATTCCGATATTGATATTATGTGCAATATTGAAATAGAAATCGCATCGTCCACCACTCTCCACGAATATTATCTGAAGGCCTTTGAATATGTTCTCCCTGCACTCCTTTGCATACTTTCCATTGTAATCCGCTGTCGTTATCACCACAATAATTCCCTTGTCTCCTTCAACCTCATGTATATTAACCACACCCTTCGGTCTCTCCCTCATCCACTGTATCAGTTGGTCTCGGTTCTCAAATCCGTTGTAAAATTCTATGATCTTGTTTGAATCATAACTAGTGAAGTAGTTGTTCCGATAATCCACTAAGCTGAAAAACACCTTTGTCATAGTTCGTTCCATAGGACAAAAGAGACGGCTTCTATCTGGTACCGTATCACTTTTGGTAATCTCACTAACCATTTGCGTCAGGTTTAACGTTAGAAGATTATTAAGGCTTTACACTGCGAACCTTATCGGCAGTTTACCTATTGCATCATCACAGCCAATTGTTCATTTTTGAGAATTCCAAATTCTCAAATCCTGCATTAACTGCAAGGTCGATTAGCAGATATTCCTTGCTAATATGATGACATTGAAGAATTCGATGAAGGTGGATATATGGATGCATTATGGTCCTTGGTGTATGATGCAATTTCTGATTATTATATTCAGTTGCATGGGAAACTGGCCGGTTGATGCTCTTAGACATTTAAATATTACACAATGAAACTTCATTTGAAATTGGCATTTTAGCATAACAAGTAGAAAAAAATTTAGAAATGGTATTTTCATTTTCTATTCTACAACTGTATTCCTTGTACCATCAAGTGTTTGTACCACTCTGCAGTGATGTTTCTCACGTCTCCATATGTAATAACTTTGTTTTCCAGTGCTTCCCATACCTCTTTTGCACCCGATCCGATGTTCCAGTCCGGTTTGAAATCAAGTTCCTTGAATATTTTGTCAAACTTCACACGGTACGATCTGTTATCCGGAGAACCCACCCAATTATATTTCTCTTCTTTGTTTAAAGCGTTAAAAATCCTTTTAGCAACGTCAAAGATCTGATAATTCTGTTCATTCGATCCGAGATTAAATACCTTGCCGCCAAGGTTCTTCTTTGATTCCAGCCACAAAACTATGGCTTTGCATACATCCCTCACATGAACAAACGGCCTCCATTGTTTACCCCCAGTTGTAAGGTTAGTAAATCCTTTGGTGAATATCTGCCCCACTACATCATTTACTACAAGATCAAAGCGCATGCGGTTTGCAGATAATCCATAAACTGTTGCAAG
>JAJZXP010000392.1 GCA_021806345.1 Thermoplasmata archaeon
ACTACCGCTCTCTCATATCCGAAATTAGCAACTCGTATAAACTAAGAGTTGCCCTTCAAAAAGTGGCCACATTGCTACTGCTGAATAAGGGAGTTTCTGAAAACACCGATCTTTTTAAGGGAAATCAAGGCGCATTTTATCTATTAAGAAAATACGACTTCATTGTACAGAGAAAAACCAGCGATGGTGATATGTTCAAATGGCACCTTTCAGACGAACTTTTGGCTGCTATCCTTCAGATAAGCCAGAGCCTGAACCTTGAGCCTAAACGTGTTTTACACGCAATGTTTCAGGAAGAAACCCTCACAAAAGCGTCCGAGAGTGATTTGATCTACGGAACCTCGATTCACACTATAGATAAGTTGATATCAACATGGAAAGACTCTATCCCCGAAGTTATAATCCTTTTGGAGCAGTGTAAGCAACATATTGAACTTGTTAGGAACAATTTGGCGGAAATGATGGACGTATCAGCTTTAGACTTAGGCCCTTCTATCATATATTTGATTAAGGCGATAAACATGATTATGTATCCGCAGAATACTTCCGACGTTTCTGACTCAGATGTTTTTCTTAATTCATGGGCAGCCCCTGACAATATAGATGAGATACGAGAGTACTGCGATAGAAGAGTCAAAGTCAAGAACACTTATGGAGCACTTCATAATCACAACAAGATAGTTTCCCAACTTCTTGAAATACTTTCCGATCAAGTCCGTGGTGAGGCTGTGACTAGGCTAAGCGATAGAAATATTCTACCAAGTCAATCCCGCACGATTCACCAGCTTAGAATTAAGTTTCTTAATCAATCATACGAGGAAGTGATAGACGGTGTTTGCTCAATGTTAGAATATGGAATTCGAGAGATCATCTATCCTTGTATGAGAGTTCTTTGGGGTCAAAGTGCCATCGGCAAGCTCCCCAAAGATATTCAAGGAAGAATAGAAAAACTGCCTGAAAGAGGACACCCCAGAACAAAGAGAAAAGCTGATATTAACTTCCTCTATGATGTGTCAAGAAGCGAATATTCGAAAATTATTTTCTCACGAGAAGTTTACGAGGGCATTTTGGAATCAGTATTTAGTGATGCAGACAAGAAAAAGTTTCAAGATTCCGTTGATCTCTCTTTCTCTCTTGATAACAGAATAGCTCATCGGGATAGAAAATCTTATTTTCGTCTTCACGCTACAGAGGTGTCTAGCATATTAAGTGCTCTTCCTTGGGAAATGGAAAAGTTGCGTGAAGTAGAAATGAACTTCTTACAGAAATGCAACATTTCATTTCTTGCGGAGGATGATAAGTTAAAAGTCAAATTTCTGCCAAGTGAAAAGCGTTCTCTTGCATCAATTACAGTAGAAGTAAGTAAACCTATACTAGACCGTTTTGCTCAGACCATTCTAGAATTCGTCTCTTACAAGAATATTGTAATCGAATACCCTGGAACCCTGTTTTCACTTGTGGGATTTGAACCAGAAATTTCATTTTCTGCGTTCAGAGCAACATTGACTAATGGGTTCGTTGAAATTAACAAGAATCCTTTCCTTGGGGATGTACTGTCAATAACTCAAAAAGGAAGGAACTTGCTAACAAAGTACGCAACTAAGTCTCAACCCCCTGACTGAAATGTGCTCACCAAGAAAGGAGTTAATTTGATGGTATTCCACAGCTGTGATGTGTTGTCCAAAAAGGTTCCAGCCAAATACCGTGCCTAGCTACGAATAAATAATAGCATGCTACTTGTCATGAACGTATCAGAGATGTGATAAGGTAAGTGGAGATATCAAAAGAGTTGCTATGAACACTTTTCTTGCGCAAAGATGAGAGTTTTTAAAAAAATGTTTGCTGAATTCATCTTTATTGTTTTATCTTGAATGGTTCTTGGAGAGTTATACTTAATGCATTTTAATCTGATAGGTCTGGTAATTGGTTCTGACTACAATAATAGTGGCGTTTTATTAATTATTTATTGGGGACCAGTTTACCAATAGGGGTACAGGGAATAATTCACAGAACATGGATGATAACTCTACAGCACTTTCTAACATTACCTTGTTATAGCATTGTGGTATAGCACGATGGTATCATTCTATTAAAACGTATATACTCGTAAGCCCATAATATTCAAACCAGAGATTGAAAGTGTTCCTTTGTACGCTCTGGGTGACTACAATAAAACTCTTTCCGCCAACAGTATTATATAGATTACAAATTCTACAAATGGTTAAACTATGTGGTATGGGCCCGACCGGATTTGAACCGGTGATCACCGCCTTGTAAGGGCGGTATCATAACCACTAGACTACGAGCCCGTAGAGGATAAGTCTATAATGATATAATAATTTTTATGTCTGCCCTTTAAAATATATATTTTATTTATTTTATATTATAATGAAGCTATTAAATATGAATATAATATTTTGAATATCATGCCGGGCAAGATAATGGTATCCGGAGAGATATTCCTGGATGGTGTTAAATCTGATGATGCGATAATTTTCATTCATGTAAAAGGATATGGCCGTGCAAGGGTTACACATATAGATATAGAAAGCATGGCATTTAAAAAGATATTGTTGCCAAGGCATAGCGATTATCCTGAAATTAACTGGGATTCAGATAAAGTCAATATACCTGTAAAAGGACATGAACTTATAATCATCAGCACTACACTTGGAAAACTCATGAAATTCCATGGAAATTTATATGTGCGTGGCAAGGGAAAAGGTATATTTTTCGGTCTTCATAGAGATCAGATAAAAATGATTGAGGAATATGCCTCTAAGCTTGGCATTCCTCCAAAAATAGCTAAAAAGATTTAGAAAAGTCCTTTTTTAAATTTCTGTGTTACTTCTGATGCCTGGATATCCCATGTTGGATTCATTGATTTTGCTGTTTCCATCAGATGGTCAAGTGTATCAACGTCCCATTTGCATATTGCCTGATTTTCTTTATTTGAAAAGTATATTTCTTCAAGTTTTAATCCTGCAGGCAATTTCTTTGATTTTGCCATATCCATTATGGTTGTTGCGAACTTTGTAACCTGTCCTTGCTGTTCATCCTTCCATTTATGCACTACTATTACGTCTGTCATAGTACTATATCACGATGTAAATATTTAAATGTATCTATAATTTAAGTTAATTACAGAAATCGTCATAAATTTTAGGTATCTCTGTTTTCGCTATATATCTTAAAAATCTTTATTTAGTATTGTTAATTATTAGTAGATTACTTTGGTACTCAATTTAATTATAGCAGAAAAAATGGATGCCGGAAGGCGTATATCGTACATTCTCTCGGATAAAACATC
>JAJZXP010000024.1 GCA_021806345.1 Thermoplasmata archaeon
AGGACAAAAAAAGACTTAAAAGTTGAGTATGATGCTAGACATATTTACAAAGATAGTAAAGAACACACAATAATGGTTAAGGTCGTTGACGTGTTTGGAAATGATACCAATAAAATTCTGAAGGTGGAAACTTGAATCCTACGGACATTTTGAACCCGGAAAGAAGAGACAAAAGCAGGAGCTATTTGGTTAACAAACTTAGGAAAGCAGTTTACTTGTGGAGAAACGTTGGTTATCCTGGAACGACAAACACCACAAAGAGACTCCTAAACTATTGGTTTAATGAAGATCATGTAGTTGATAATGAGAAGTTCGAATTCTGGTATGCGCAAAGAGAATCCATAGAGGCTCTAATTTACGTCTATGAAGTGATGAAAAAAAGAGCTTTCATAGACTTGGCTAGGGAATTTGGTGATGGCCCAATAGGTTTTTATGATCCCAGCACCGACCTTTATCCACTTTACGGATTCAAGATGGCTACTGGCTCTGGGAAGACCTACGTTATGGCCCTTACAATAGTTTGGCAACTATTCAACTACAATTTAGAAAACAAGATTGACTACAATTCGAAATTCCTAATGATAGCTGGGGAAAAGAATGTTATTTATGACAGGCTCAAAAGAGATTATCAGGACGCTAAAATATTCACAAGTTTACCACTAATCCCACCCGAATGGATTGATGCTTTTGACTTAAAAGTAATTTTGAAGGAGGATCCATTTTATACTATACCTGAGTCTGTCTTATTCCTCACCAATATACAACAACTACAGGAAAAAGCAAGCAGAAAGAAGGAGGCGGAAGAATTTGTAGATGATGTGTTAGAACTTAAGGAAGTAAATCGAACTAACATATCACAGGAGAATAGAATAAAAGAGGTTCTTGAAAAAATACCAAATATAATGATCCTTAAAGATGAGGCTCACCACATTTACAGCTATGAAAAAAAATGGAAGAACATTCTGATTGAACTCCATAAACACTTAGAATCCAGTTTTGGGAAGGGAATAATCGCTGAACTGGACTTCTCCGCCACCCCCAAATTGGAAAATGGTGCCCTATTCCCTTGGCTGATCGTCGATTTCACCTTGAAAGAAGCTATAGAGATGAGTATTGTTAAGAGACCGCTAAAGGGTATCGTCTCTGATGCAACTGAAATATCATCCAAAAACGTAGTAGAGAGATACGAAGCTTGGATAGAGGCGGGAATACGGAGATGGCAGGAATATAAGAACGCCTTATCCAAACTATCAAAGAAGCCGATAATATTTTTTCAATCTCCAAACAATAATGATGCAGACGATCTAAAAGATTACCTGAGTACACTCCCTGGGTTGAAGGATAAAATTCTCCTTATTCATACAGACAGTACCGGAGAGGTTGTTAAATCTGATATAGAAGAGGCCAGAAAATTTGCTCAGAATATAGACAGTGACGATAACCCGTATGAAGTTATTGTAAGCACTATGATGTTAAACGAGGGCTGGGACGTCAGGAACGTCAATGTCATTGTCGGATTAAGATCATATACATCTGAAAGGAACGTTCTTCCAGAGCAAGTCATTGGAAGGGGGCTCAGAAAGATGTTTCCCGACCAGAACGCCGATGTCAAACAATCAGTGAATGTTCTAGAGGTTATAGGACCGCCCGGATTAATGCAGATAATAGAAGAGCTTGAAAAAGAAGAGAACATCACATTTGGAACCGTTAACGTTGGGTCCCAGCTCAACATGACAACTATCTACGTTGATATGGATATGATCTCCAAGGACATAGAAATCCCACTCCTAACACAGAGAGTAATTATAAGGGAATTTCAAATAGACGAGAACATTTTGGACAAACTCCGGGCTCTTTCCCTGCCATTGGAAAACAAAGTGCTTATGACAACTTACAAAGCGGTTGATATGATTACAAATGTGGTGGCAATAGAGAGAGTTTGGGATCTTCCAGTGCCCCAAGATACAAAGAGTGTGATTGCATACTATACAGATAGGATACTGAAACAACTTAAACTGCCGAATATGTTTTCGGATTTCTATCCTCTCGTAAAATCTTACGTTGAGACGAAACTGTTCAATCAAAAGGTTGAATTAAACGATCCACGAGTCTTATTTCAATTGAGCACTCCTGAAATACAGGAAAAGCTAATCAATCTGTTTGTCGATAGCTTAAAGGATCTGGCATATTCGGAGAGGGAACCGACGCGTTATGATTTCATAAAAATATCCGGCACTCAACCCTTTGTATGGACAAAAAAAGTTTATTCTTCAAAAAGATGCGTTTTTAACTATGTTCCTTGTGATAATGATTACGAGGTGAAATTTTCAAAATTCCTGAACTCTGCGAATGATGTAAATTCTTTCTGTAAGATTGTTTCAAAGGTTGGTTTCTTTGTGGAATACAGAGATTCAAGTGGGAATCTTCGATATTACTATCCGGATTTTATAGTCAACACGGAAGATACGCATTTTGTACTGGAAACGAAAGGAAGAGAGGATGTGGATGTCGAATTTAAAGATAAGAGGATAGTTGTTTGGTGTGAAGACGCTTCCAATATCACAGGTAAGGAATGGAAATTTGCAAGAATTAATGAAGAAGATTTCGAAAAGTACCATTTTGATAATTTGAAAGAGTTGATTAAGGCTTTGGCTGGTTAATGGTAAACCCATGCTAGGCAACCATAGCACAGCTATATTCTGCAACATATATTGGTTCTCAGGCTCAAATTCACCCCGACTTTCAACCACTCCTCTTTGAGCCTTCGCCAATTACCATGTGCCATTCGCCCGTCTTCACGCCGAACACAGGACGCCATGCTTCGCCTTCAGTCAAAATTCACCCCGTCTTGCTTACGCAATCCTCCTCTTTTGATTTACGGTTTGCACTCTTCTTCGAACCTTAACTCGTTAAGAATGTAGGCACATGTTCTGACTTGATTGAGAACTTTTCAATGATATCTCTCTCCTTCTTGGTTATCTCTGTCATTATTTCCCTGCCATTCTGTAATTTTACCTTTCTCACTTTGTGAAGTTCCAGAAGTATCTTTTCAATGGAATACCTGTTTGCGAGATCTGTTTTCTTCATCTCCGTAAGTATTGCAGATCGTATTGCCAGAGATACAATATTTACAAACAGAGTCCCTCTTAAGGTCTCTAAACCATGAACCCTCAGAGGTTCTGCACCAAGGAAACTTTTCGAAGAGAGAAACAACTTCTCAACAGAATCTCTTTTCCTGTAATGCATCAACAGATCAGCAGAATCATATTCTTCGGTGAATGCGATGATGGTTATACCACATC
>JAJZXP010000360.1 GCA_021806345.1 Thermoplasmata archaeon
AAAAGTTAGTGAAGCAGGTTTTGGTGTACTTGCTGAGATTAAGACCAGTGATGTTCTTAAGTCAAAGGGTTATGAATATGCTCCTCTGAGAACTTTCGAGATATGCAATCCAGAATATGCTTCAAAAATACTGAATACAGATATCAGATTTGAGTCCATGCTTCCATGCAGGATTGTAATAAAGGGAACAAAGGAAGGAAGTGAGGTCATAGGGCTTCTTCCTGAGGCTATGGCAGGATTGGTTGGAAACAAAGATGCAGATGAAACAATGCTTAAGGTTCAGGAACTGGTTAAAAAAATTGTTGAAAATATTGCAGAATAAATTAACTTTATTAGAAAATTAAAAATATTCTGCGAACCCCTTTTATGTCATCAAGAAATACCTTTTTATGAAATTAACAGTAGCACACACACCTGACCCGGATGATGCATTTATGTTTTATGCGATGATCACTGGAAAAATTAAGACCAGTATGGAGTATGAACAGATAATTAAGGATATAGAAACTCTAAATCATGAAGCTGAAACAGGAATGTACGATGTAACAGCCATATCTGCAAATGCATATGCAGATGTGAATGAAACCTATGCGCTGACCAGATCAGGAGCAAGCTTTGGACTCACCTATGGACCCTTAGTAGTTGGTAAGAGTGAAGTAGATTTTAAAAAAGCGATTATAGGTTCTCCAGGACTTGGAACCTCTTCTCACTTACTATTCAGAATGTTTGTTGAAAAAGATGCAGATCTAAGGCCAATGAGATTTGATCTAATACCTGATGCAATTGTTAAGGGTGATATTCAGGCAGGAATAATTATTCATGATGAACAGCTAACTTTTCAAAATAAGGGTTTGATAAAACTTGCAGCAATCTATGATAAATGGAAAGCATATGCAGGTGATCTTCCTGTACCTCTGGGTTTTAATGCAATAAGAAAGTCTCTGGGAAAGAATGTAATTGCCAACTATATCAAGGACTTCGAAAACTCCATAAAATACGCACAGCAACATGTAGAGGAGGCTGCAACATATGCAATGAAGTATGCGAGATACAAAGATCTTGAATTGGAAACAAAATTCATACAGATGTATGTTAACGATCTTTCTGTTGATTTTGGAGAAAAGGGGAGAAAAGCACTCAAAATGTATTACGAAAGAGCATTCAAGATGGGTCTACTTCCAGAATTTAATATGGAAATTGTTTAGAAATTTATTTTTATGATTAATTTTCTTGTTAATCACCAAGTAAATTAAATTGATCATTGAAAAGAGATGTTCCTGCATAGTTGCAAACAACGATTTGGGTGAATGCAGGTGTTGTTTTATTTGCAGATATCAATCCAATATTCGGTAGAAAGCCATAGCCTGGTTTTTCATTTAAGCTTGGTGCTCCACAGTTTTGCATCTCTTTTGCTGCCTATGTTTTATTTTCGCTTTTTGTTAATAATAATCCGAAAACATTTGTTTTACAAACTATATTTGTAAAATTTACAGATTCACCTATATATATGAGCAAAAGTTTCATTGCCATTAAAATTTCATTCTTGCTATTTCCTAGTGAATTTGCGAAATACTTGAGGTTTTCATAGCCTGTTAGGGTTGAAAAATAGACTGACATTTCAGGAACATAACTTACTCTGCTTTCAACCAGCAATTCACCCCTATAGCTCCCTATAACTCCACTGATTATTTTTAATAGCGCTGATTTGCCTGCTCCATTTAACCTACCACACAGATATTTTCCCTTTTTTTAATTTTAGAGTGGCTTCTTTTAGGAACTCCTCTTTTCTTATAATCCCTTATTCTTTCCCTACATTTTTGCACAAGAACTGATCATTCGATGAAAAAACTTTCATCGCTCCATTTAAATGTGAGATTATCCAATATTACTTTTATTTCAGTGAATATCCTAATGTTATTGTACGTTGGTTCATCTAATTCTGTTGAATTAAGAGTGTTTAGAGTTACTGTCTGATTGCATCCTATGGTAAAATTATCATAGGTCATTTTATACACCTTTTTACAACTTATATTATAATAAGAAGACGATATTGATACATGTGCGACTGAATTCTTCAGACTTCCTATACAGTAGCCCTCTTCTGATACTTTGTCCTTTTTTGATTTATTCACCAATTGCATGCCTTTTACGTGAATTATGTAATTAGTCAACTGGACATTTTTTGCAAATAGTTCCGTATTACCAACCCCACAAATGTATAGTTCTGGTACCATAGCATAATTTCCTGGAATTGCTGGCTCATAGACTGGTCTTGTTGTTAGATTTCCTGGATATTCGATAATTGTACCGTTCCATTTAACCGATATTGAAGTTTCAGTATTGCCCTTAATTTTTTTAACAGGTATCGATGTACATAAAGGAGTTACGCCATTTAACTGTCTATAATTTTTTGTGGAATTATATTTTTCTACGAATGCATTTTCTTTATAACACTGAATATTATTATACGTCAATGATTGATTTCCTATATAATAGATTTTTATAGATTGAGGATTACTGTTTGAAGTAAAACTTGCACCGTGGTGTGGTGTTATTGTTATGGTAAAATTTGTACCCTGATCTGGTTTAACGCAGGTCGATTGAGCAGAAAAACTGCAATCATAATAAGATTTTATGAATGAATTATATACATAGATTCCAGAGGTTGCAAAGAGTATAACTATTAGCGATATTATAGCTAACCTTAATGCCTTTTTCACATTTTATCATCCCCTTTTATTATTTATAACTTTATGTCACCGTTGAATGAAAGTTTTATCCTCCACCAGTTTGAACGCATGAACAGGAATAGTGACCTATACAACCATATTTTCCTGACCAACTTGTACGCATAAGTGATACAAAATGAGAGTCTTCGCAGATGAAATTTCATTTGCAAAAGGGTGAACCAACTATCGTTAGAACTGGTAGAATAGAAATATGTGTCCGTTCCTGATGTTGGTTCTACACCTGTAATTTCCAAATTTTTTTGTTTGTACTTGGTAAATTTTTAATTTTATATTCCATATAATAGTCCATTAAATACTTATTGTTTGTATCAGAAAGGTATACTAATTCTCAAGGTCTTTATCAGTGCAGGGTTGTTCTAAGGATGATTCTC
Source organism: Thermoplasmata archaeon (assembly GCA_021806345.1). Next base: position 3,122 of record JAJZXP010000360.1, read on the forward strand.
TTTCTTCAAATCTGTTTGAAAATTTGTCTTGAACAAATATATATATCATCAAAATTTTTGATTTTAATAAAAAAATTTTTAAAATTTTAGTTTCTTACTTCCTCTGTCTTCACTGTTGAAGGAGATACAGATGGTGAAGGAGAGGATGATCCAGATTCATTTACAACCTCCTTCTTG
>JAJZXP010000450.1 GCA_021806345.1 Thermoplasmata archaeon
CCTGGAAAATCCTCTTGTTGTCTTCCGTGAAAAGATACGAAGCAAGACCAAATTTGGAGTCGTTTGCAAGCTTTAGCGTTTCATCCCAGTCGGATACCTTTTTAATGCCAATTACAGGTCCAAAAACCTCCTCCTGGAAAAGATTTGATTTTTGGGGTGCATCCGAGATCAATGTCGGGGAATAAAAGAAACCTGATGAGAATTTTCCGAAAAGTTTTGGTTGGGAACCTCCAGCAAGAACCTCCATTCCCTCTTCCTTAGCCATGTCAACGACCCTGACCATGTTTTCAACTGCAGACCTATTTATTAGTGGTCCCATCTGTGCCGATTCCGGGTCACCCACCTTAATATTTCTGGTTAATTCAGCGAACTTTTTAACAAATTTATCTGCTATTTCGTCGTGAAGGTAAATTCTTTCGGCAGCAATGCAGGACTGCCCCGCATTCCAGAATTTTGCCCATACCAAGGTTGTTAATGCCTTTTCAATATCCGCATCATTCCAGACTATAAATGGGGCCTTTCCTCCCAATTCAAGAATCAGTTTTGACATATTTGCAGAGGCTTTCTCCATAATTCTCTGCCCAACCTCTGTGGATCCCGTCATGGTAACCAGTGATACTTTCTTATGTGAAACGATGTAGTCTCCTATCTCTGAACCTTTTCCTGTAACCATGTTAAGAACCCCATTGGGAACCCCTGCCTCTTGAAATTTCTTAACTATCCACTCTGCTATCAGAGGTGTATCACTGCTCGGTTTCATAACTACTGAGTTGCCTGTCATTAACGCAGGGGCCAATTTCCTTGCAACCATTGCAGCTGGAAAATTCCACGGTGTTAATGCTACCACCACACCGTGCGGTACCTTGTACTGGAAAATTTTCCTGTATTTTGTATCCCCTTCTACGACATCTCCTGTAATTTTCCTCTCGAAATTACTGTAGTAATAAATTTGATCAAGAACGCCATTGACTTCCTCCTCAGCCTGAACTCTTATCTTTCCACATTCAGTAACGAGCAGGTCTTCCAGTTCCTTTCTTGATGCTTGAATGCGATCTCCCACGTTTCTTATAATTTTTCCTCTTTCCTTTGACCCAAGTTCATTCCACTTTTCGAACGTTGATTCAGCCGCATCCATTGCCCTGTCCACGTCTTCTCTTGTTGCCGCAGGAAAAGTGTCTATCTTTTCTCCCGTTGATGGATTGAAATCGTTCAGAGTATTGCCATTTGATGAATTTACCCACTTGCCTTCGATCAAATTTTTCATATTCGGATATGTCTTGAATCTAATTTAGTATTTTCCTTCTCTTTGACTCAAATTTTCAGTATCCTTATATTTGAGGGAACGCTTTCAATTCATGAATCACACAGTTTGCCCGATGTGCGCATCAGAAAACATTTTCGCTGACTCTGGCCTCATAACGGGAAAGTACAGATGTAATGACTGCGGATTTGTTTCTTCCCTTATTTATGAATTTGACGACAAGGACTACGAGCTTTTTAAGAGACAGTTAGAGAGAAGCAAGGAAAGAGAAAAAGAGCATTGAACTATCGTAATTTTATGTCCAGCAGGCTGGCTATTTGTGAGCCTGTTTTATTGCAGAGTTTAAGCTTCTCCCTTAATCCCACAAGATTAAAATTGTTGCTTTCTGGATCAGATGACTCCTTTAAATTATGGATAAATTGCTTTATCTTTTCTTTTCTCATTCCTATAAGCCTTTTTGCAAAATCCCTGAATTCTGTGGGACCTATAAGGTCAACTCCATCCATTGTCAATGAAACGAGTTTGGATTTGCTTATTTCCAGTTCCTTCAGGGAACCATAAATCCTATCCAGCATTGGCTGTATCTTATCCATTTCCAAATTACTGTGCAGCATTGGGTTTGATGACACGTCAATTTTGCTTTCTCCCCTAGACAACTCTACTGACAGAAACGGAGACTCATTCCCTCTAGACATCACAAACTCCGCCTTTGACTTATCATCTGGATCTGCAAATGTTGCAAACATGCTGCCTTTATTTATGGATGCATATTCAAGATGAAACCTGTCTATTTTTTCGCTTTCTATCTGTGACTCTTTGTTGGGTGCGTTTGGATTGAAGCGAAATGGGATTTTTACATTTTTTTCCAGTGAATAGAGTTTAAGTGTTTCCTTAAAAATATCAACAGCATTAGAGTTCAATAGAAAGTCATATTTTATCCCTCCTTCACTACTGTATGAGGCTTTGGACTCATATATTCCATCAATCAGTCTGGTAGATATGCTGTAATCAACAATCCTCAGGAAATCGGTGGATAAAGTTGCCTGAATGTTTTTGATAGAATTTGTTTTGGCAGAATTAAAAATCACCTCAAGGTTTGAAAGTTTACGCTTACTTTCTTCCTGAATTCTTTTAGCGTATTTGTCCATTGATATTTCAAGTAGGCTTGTGACTTCCTTGCTGATTTCCTCGAATGGTATTATATCATGACGCTTTGAGAATATCTCTAACTTGTCACCAATCTGAACCTTTAGCTGCTCGATGTCCCAGACCGTGTTTTCGGTCTGTTCCAGAAATTTTTTCTGAGTGTCACGTATTTCATCCATCTCATTATTGCTAATAATGGCATCCAGTAGGTATAGATAAAAAATCTTGTATGAAAACTCCGATTCTTTATTTTTCTTGTCAGCCATTTGATTCCGATCCGATATTGCATTTTTAGTTTTAAGATTTTTTGCGAACCTGTTTGAACAAAGGTGATACAAATCCCCTTTTGAGAAATTTTATTAAGATTCATGAGGGTACAAAGGTGTAGAAAAATGCAGAAGGCAATGGTGGAATAAAATATTCCAGCAAGAGCAACGACACCTGAATAATAATTGCCAGATAAATGGATTTGGAGAAACCGTAGCATGCAACGTAAATGGATGAAATACCAAAAATATCCAATATAAAATACGGAGCAAACACACCCTGGTAAGCAGAAAGTGAATTTAGCAAAATCATCAGATAATAGGAGAAATAAAATAGTACACTTATCATTAAGGAAGTGCCCCTCCTGAAATAAAGACCAAGACCTTCAGTGCCAAGCATCGAGAATGTTACCTGTTCAAAAAAACCGGGATAATAGATTATTTGCATTTCGTAATATATCGATTGTCTCCCTTGAAGATCTATCAAAAGGATGAATTCCCAGATGGTTGTTACTGAGAATAACAGTACCAGACCTTTCCACGAAAGGAGAGATGAAACTATCCCATTCCTCAAGGAGGTGAATTTTATAAGGATGAAGAGTTCCAAAATTGGCATAA
>JAJZXP010000241.1 GCA_021806345.1 Thermoplasmata archaeon
AATTTCCGGAAGATCTTTGTAATTTACTGGCGGAATGGCAAAAATATCTGCCCTATCTGCTTCAGTGGACAGGCAAACTTCAATTCCCAGCCTCTTAATCTCCTTCTCATAATAGGTCAGCAATCTGTCAAATTCCTTTTTCTTGAAAGGGTCCGTTATCTTTCTAAGATCTCCTCCTATAGCTCCCTCTCTTTCATAGATGGTAACTTTCAATCCACTTTCCCTTGCCTTCAGGGCTGCTTCCAGTCCTGAAATTCCACCCCCAGCGATAGTAATTTCACCTTTCAATCCAGTGAATCGTCTTCGTATCAGTTCAAAGCCTGTTGATGCGTTTACCGTGCATCTGACCTCTCCGTATGAAAGATCTCTGCATGCCTGATTACACCTGATGCATGGCCTGATTTCCCTGTTTCCGGTGAAAACTTTTGAAGGGAAGAATGGATCTGCAAGCGCAGGTCTTCCCAGGGCTACAAAATCCACGGTCTTCAATGCTTCTTCAATTGATTCAGGTGTTGTCATTGATCCGACTATCATCGTCTTAACTTTTGGTTTTCGGGGGAGTTTCTTCAGTATATGCATAACATCAGAATAGAACGAGGCCGAAGAACCGGGAGGAGCAAGTCTTCCAGCAGAAAAATGCACATAATCAATGTTTCTTAGTGATTCAGCAACCCTAAGGCCATATGAGGCATCATATCCATCTGAATCGTCTTCATACAGGCTGAGTCTGATTCCCACTGGTATTGCAGAGGATTCCCTTACAAGATCTATAATTTCCTGAGGAAATGTCAGGCGTTTCTGGAAGGATCCACCATATCTGTCCGATCTCGTATTCAGAGCAGGGGAAAGAAATTCCTGAATCAGATAGCCATGTGCTCCATGAATTTCTATTCCGTCAAAATTGGCTGTTCTGGCAATTCTTGCAGCAGATTCAAAGGCTTTTCTGACCTGTTCCATATCTTCTTCTGCCATCTCTACCGGTTTATGGCCCATGTAATCCACAGCCGATGGCGCAATAATTCTCTCATTGTTTGGGGATAGAGCCTTCCCGCCTGCATGAACTATCTGGAGAAATATCTTTGACTGATGCCGGTGAATACTCTCCGTGAGCCTCTTGAGTTTCGGTATATGATCGGAAACTCCAATGACCATTTCATTTCTGGAACCTTTGGCTGAGTCCATAAAAACATAGGAATATTCTGTGATAATGAGTCCAAAGCCACCAAGCGCCCTCTCTTCAAGGTAGGAAATGTGATTGTTGTTGGTTAGTCCACTTGGATCTGCCAGATTTGAAATCATGGGTGCCATTACAAACCTGTTTTTAATCCACGTTTCACCAATATATTCTCCGGTTAAACTCTTCATGATGCAATATTGTCCATTAATATTTAAGAAAACTCACTTCTTCCCTCCAAAAAGCTTTAAATAAAGGATTCCAGCAGCAAACTGTATGCTTCCACCGACAACAAGGGGGAGCGGAATATACAGGTCAGTGAGTATTCCAGAACCTCCGGAAGTGAGCTGAGACAATCTTCCTGCAGTCGCCTGCAAGCTCGTGCCTGCACCAAGATCGCCCTCCTTCAGTTCTGAAATGTTTATTGTGCTGCGGGATGGGGTACCATAACCTGCCACAGTCATCCTTCCCACATAGAGAATTGCAGCAATGAAGAAAAAAGGCGAAAGGGCAAGAGGAATCATGAGAAGTCCCTGGAGCATTCTTGCATATGCTCCAACCTTTGCGGGGTTCTTCATCTTATGTGCTGTTTTTATAGAAAGATATGATCCTATTGCAGTGGAAATATATGAACCGGTGAACATGATTCCCAGAAGAAATGTAGAAACTCCAAAGGCCACATGGAACCATGCTGATATTATAGCCATGGAGAGGCCAATACCTGCTCCATTTATACTGTTTGAGAGAATTACTTTCCCGAGAAACTTCATGGACCCTTTCTGAATTATCCCACTTTTTTTCATCTCCCGTTTTCTTTCAGAGACAAATATGAGGGATATCAGTGAAACGATCATAAGGAGTGCACAAATCCCAAAAAGAAGCTTGTAAGAGTAAATTTCTCCAACAGAATGGGCAAGGAATCCCTGCCCTATGACAAGACCGCCCCCAAATACTGAGAACAGGCTTCCAATTGTTGTTATAACACTGATCTTCTTTACCCTTTCACTGGTATCAGGCCAGTTGTTGCCAATTAAGGCTGTTGTTCCCGGGGAAAACGCCCCTCTGATGGCTCCGGGCCCTCCTCCAATTCCGCCAATAACTGTAAGTTCTATAAACAGTGGCTGGGTTGTCAGAAACAGGGTAAGCATGGAAAAAATCGGGAACAGCTCGGAAATAAGCAAAGAATATCTGTATCCAAATCGGTCCCCGATGATCCCCATCATGATCGTTTGAAACACTGTAAAGAGAATCAGAAAGAATGCAAAGAACCCAATGGTTACTATGTTGTATCCTAGAACAAAAAGGTAAAGCGGATAGGATATTGCAGAGAAACTCAGCGCAATGCTTCTTGATGCCCTTGAAACCACAAGAAACTTGAATGTGAGATCGGTCTTCTCAGGCATATTCCCGTATGCAAAACCGATTAAAAGAGTTATAGAAATCTTGAATCTCACAGATACGGAAATTAAATTCTATCCTGTGAATCAATTCCTGCCAATAAATGGTTAAATTTTTATTGCTTCTTACTCTATGGCGTTTGAAGGGGCTGTGGGGTAGCTTGGTATCCTACGGGCTTTGGGAGCCTGAGACTCCGGTCCAAATCCGGGCAGCCCCATTTTCATAATTGGGATCAAAATTACATGAACTGCCAGAAGGCGAATTTAACGCTTTATTTTTTGAAGGAAACAGTGAAGTAATTATGGAGAGCCTCCAGTTAGAAAGGGAAAGATTAAAGCATTTAAGTGGGTCAGTCGACGCTTTACGCTCTACTTGATGAGTCTTTGACCCAAACTTTAAAAGTTGAGTTTAACTTAACACACAGCAAGGTAGATATAGGTTATCCTAAAATAAACTCAATTATCAGTCCATGCAAAAGTGAAAAGATCCTTGATTATAACATAGACAGAATTTCTTCCACATTGAGTGTATATTCCAGTGTACCGTTCTTGAAAATCTTAACGAATTCATTTGGAAAACCCGCATGAGCTATGAGATTTCGTATATCGATTTTGTTTTCCCTTTCATTAGGAGCTTCTGAAATATTGTTGTTCTCGTTGGCGAAATCAGTTAAATTCTTGTAAATTTCTTCTTCCTTGTTCGTATTTTTCAGTTTTTCTATTGCTTTTCTCAAATTGGAAAGTTCCTTATGAATTAAAGGAATGCTAATCGGGTTTACTTTTGGATAGATTTTCTTTACTTCCTTTTCTATATCACTAAGAGATTTGTTTTCTGAAACTTTGTCTAATATTATATTGGAATAAAGCAGAGCATAAACTCTATTTGGGTTCATGTACATATTTCTTTCAACAGATTTATCAGTAACGGAAATACTATTTTCCCAAAATTCCAGAATGTTTGATTTAACGCTCTTTCCAACATAATATTTCAAGGCTAGAGGGATTGAAAAATAAACTGCCTTCATAGTGCTTAATACATATCCTAAATGAGCTGAATTTATATTTTTAACTTCCTCCGGCAGGTCATACTGTTTCAATTTTTTTAGAAGATCCTGTGAGTCATCATGGATAGTCAAATACGGAAATGTTAATCGGTCTTTTATAAATTTATGAACCATTAAAATTGAATAATTTTTGTCACTATTTACCGGGTTATATGGTTCAGAATTGTAGTATCTGATATTGATCTTATGGTAATTTCTGTCATTCTTAGCCAATTCCAGGTCCCCAATCATATCAAGCATTATAGTACTTAATGAGGTGATAAAATTCATTCCCGTGGTAAGATCCAATGAAAGCTCCTCTATATTACCGGAATATTGTTCCAATAATTTTTCTATCTTCCAGATTCCAACTGAAATATAATCTTCCGGTTTACCGTTAAAGGAAGTTGACCCACCAGGAGAACCATATGCAGGCAAGACCACATTCGTCACATTATCAACACCAATTTTGTTGACCACCTTCTCTACAAACGAATTAACGCAATTTACAATGGAAGTATAATTTTTATCCTCCTCCTCGTAATATTTTTCTATGGTCTCTTTAAATGCATCATAAACATAGCTTCCACTATCCGGTTTGATGTCTATAAGACTGTCCAAACTCAATATAATGACTTTATCATATTTCTTTGAAAGCAATTTTATGGTACTAATAGATTTGGCCCTATCACCGTCTAAACAATAGTTAATCTCTCCCCATCTGCTGGGGTCTCCCCATGGGACAAGTAAAATCTTTGTCATATTTCACCAATTCTCAGTTTTTTATTGCTGATATGATACATTCATGGAAGAAATAGTATTAATAAGTTAAGTGCGTACACAATCACGAAAACTCTTTGGTATATATATAATAATATAATATTTTTATTGAGTGAGAAATATGCATCAGAGAATATTGGAGAAAATAGGAATACTTACGATTTCAATTGTCATTGAACTATTGTTGTTGGGGACTTTTTGTTGTATAACTTGTTCTGGGAATCATTTGCTATGATAGTGGCAATAATAATAGAAACTTTCATGGTTTATTTTTTTGTTGCCATATTAGCTGTGAAAGGGGTAAAAGAAGGTGTTAATGTATTTAAAAAAAGACCAAACCTTAAAACAACCGCTAAAATATTATTTAATACGTGAGATAACGGTGAATCAATCAAGTTTTTACGCTTTTGATTTGACACTCAAATCTAATTTTTTAGGGTGATCGATCTTTCATGTAAACAAGATCTTTCAGATCATACCTTTTCCTTATTATTTGTGCTTTTCGGGTAAGGTTGTTTTATTGATCAAATTGTCACTCGATTAAAAGTACCCTGGAATTAGTAGGATTTCCGCAAATCAAAACAACTTTCGAGACTCTATGGAACACCCGCACTAAAGCGTGAAGAGCCATTTTTATATTAATTCCAATAGAGGAATTAGAATTTTATTATGAGTCACTCTCTCTTACACTGCTCTAAAAGATCGAGAATTTTTTCTTACTTTTAAGAAAAATGTTACGATATATAATTCATTTGGAAATACATAAACGCCTCCTTCTAAATAATTTATTTATCCATATCAGTACAAAAAGATTTTAATGGAGTCCATTGCATCAATCACTCATACTAACTAGTTTTTCTAAAATTGTGAAGGAAATACGTTTAAGGTTGACAGAGTTTATTACCCTCCATACTAACTAGTTTTTCTGAAATAGAATGAGACATATTGGGAGTCACTTGAGCAAAGGCGAACCTCCATACTAACTAGTTTTTCTGAAATACTTGTTGGAAAGACCATCACGATCAGGAAAGAGGAAAGACCTCCATACTAACTAGTTTTTCTGAAATGAGATAAGAAAACTGCACAAATGCAGGGAGGAAATAGTACACCTCCATACTAACTAGTTTTTCTGAAATAATCGTTGTGCTTATTGTGGCTATCAAGAAATTTATCATCCTCCATACTAACTAGTTTTTCTGAAATTACTCTCCCGAAACATACGATCACATAACACGTATTGTACCTCCATACTAACTAGTTTTTCTGAAATTCAAGAAATTTATCATTCAACGAATGTAGACGAGGTAAAACCTCCATACTAACTAGTTTTTCTGAAATCTTTATTTGGTAAATATGACAAAAATAAAATGCCCAAAGTGTGCCTCCATACTAACTAGTTTTTCTGAAATTGTAGCAAGTCATACCGCAACCGGTGCAGAAACGAGTTCCTCCATACTAACTAGTTTTTCTGAAATTAAATAAGCGTGTATCTGTGCTTGTGGATGGAACATATACCTCCATACTAACTAGTTTTTCTGAAATAGAAGCGACTGCACGAAAACCTATGTCAAAGCATAGTACCTCCATACTAACTAGTTTTTCTGAAATTATGGTTTTCTTACTGGTACATCATTACCTTTCCGTAAACCTCCTTACTAACTAGTTTTTCTGAAATTATCTCTATTTATGGAAAAACAAAGAAAAATAAGAGAAGACGCCTCCATACTAACTAGTTTTTCTGAAATGCAGACTATCTTGCCAAGATTTGCACAGCGGTCAAGAATCCTCCATACTAACTAGTTTTTCTGAAATATCTTTGATTCTCTCCCTGATCGCAAGGATCTCCTTGCACCTCCATACTAACTAGTTTTTCTGAAATAAGCGAGAAATTTTGTAAAGCAGACCGATGTTGCAACCTCCATACTAACTAGTTTTTCTGAAATGAAAGAGGTTGGAGATGCTGCAGGATTCGTTTCTGGCGCCTCCATACTAACTAGTTTTTCTGAAATCAAAAATGGAGAGAAATCTATAACCCCCAAGCAAATTACTGACCTCCATACTAACTTGTTTTTCTGAAATTGAAGGAATCTGAAAAAACTATTAAAGAACAAGATAAACCTCCATACTAACTAGTTTTTCTGAAATGGCTGTCTTACACTTGAGATAGCCATTAACTAATTTTTACCTCCATACTAACTAGTTTTTCTGAAATTTGACATAATAACAGCTTCTGTCAGAGAGGAAATAGAAACCTCCATACTAACTAGTTTTTCTGAAATTGTGGTTAATGATTTTACTATTGTTAATTTTAAAGGAGACCTCCATACTAACTAGTTTTTCTGAAATACTAGACAAAAAACACGACTGGATGATAGGCAGCACATACCTCCATACTAACTAGTTTTTCTGAAATTTTCTAAATACGAAAGACGTATCTATTCCGGTTGAAACCCCTCCATACTAACTAGTTTTTCTGAAATAAATGCCATTGTCTTTGGGAAATACCTCAGAGATCAGGCCTCCATACTAACTAGTTTTTCTGAAATGATAATCTCCCATTTTACAGATAATATCCTGATATTTACCTCCATACTAACTAGTTTTTCTGAAATAACAAGAAATAAAAGAAACAAAGGAAAAGAGTGAAAAGACCTCCATACTAACTAGTTTTTCTGAAATAAGGTTAAGGGTAGCGATACTGTTAACTTTGGAGAAGGGGACCTCCATACTAACTAGTTTTTCTGAAATACATGTTATACTTGCTTTTTGTGCTGAACATTATAACTTTCCTCCATACTAACTAGTTTTTCTGAAATAAAAATAATAATGGCACTCTGTAACTATCATTACAAATCCTCCATACTAACTAGTTTTTCTGAAATCATCAGGATCAACCCTGTATCTGACCGAGAGAGATATACCTCCATACTAACTAGTTTTTCTGAAATGAAAATTAATCTATAGATATAGACTTGACAATAATATTCCTCCATACTAACTAGTTTTTCTGAAATTGAGTAAATGACAAATGAAATATCTGATATTAAAAGATGCCTCCATACTAACTAGTTTTTCTGAAATAAAATGGCAAAAAAAGAAATGGAAAAAACAGAGATAGACCTCCATACTAACTAGTTTTTCTGAAATCTGTAGAAGCTGTAAGAGGTAAGAAAAATGGAAAACAATACCTCCATACTAACTAGTTTTTCTGAAATAATGAGTTTTTTAATTTAGAAATTGAAATATTAATAGCAGCCTCCATACTAACTAGTTTTTCTGAAATGTGGATATGACTTTACACTAACCTTACGTCAAACAAGCGACCTCCATACTAACTAGTTTTTCTGAAATTATTGGTAAGGAGTATGGAGAGAATCGGACTTAAATTTATTACCTCCATACTAACTAGTTTTTCTGAAATCGAGTTTACAGATTACGAAAATGTAAAACATTTTTTAAACCTCCATACTAACTAGTTTTTCTGAAATGAACCGAGTATTGATACCATTAAATTTAGCAATTTAGTGGCCTCCATACTAACTAGTTTTTCTGAAATTTACGAGTTTACAGATTACGAAAATGTAAAACATTTTTTAAACCTCCATACTAACTAGTTTTTCTGAAATTGGACGGTAAGCTGAAAAAAGGTCAGCGTTTTAGGATTCTGCCTCCATACTAACTAGTTTTTCTGAAATCTAGAGAAATTAATATGACAAGTGCAGACGTTAAGAACGGCCTCCATACTAACTAGTTTTTCTGAAATTTGATTTCCATTTCAGTCACCAGTTTACGTTAAGTACCCCTCCATACTAACTAGTTTTTCTGAAATTTTATACCCATTCCTTATTATTATCTCATGGTAAAAGCACCTCCATACTAACTAGTTTTTCTGAAATTTTAGAGCTTTCTGATCAAGAGTTTATCAAAGCGGTAAGAAACCTCCATACTAACTAGTTTTTCTGAAATCAATAAACGCACGCGTTGATGGTTGCGAAGCAGTCGTTAATACCTCCATACTAACTAGTTTTTCTGAAATCCGTCATAGCATTCCATATCTCTATTAATTTTTTCTGGTAAGGAATGGAAAAAATACAAGATTTTAAAATAGCTTAAGTTCAATGAAATTGATGGGTTAAATTCCAAAAATGCCCTAATGAGGCTAAAAAAGAATACTCAGACCGGTCAGGTTATTCTTGAAAGTTTATTTAAATACCATCAAGGTACTTACAACACGTTTTTAATATCCTGTTCTTGGTCACCAATCTTGATTCTTTCTATGTAACTCTCGCTTTTCAACTGGTAAATTATTATTCTATCTGTGGGATTAATAATTTTTTTCAGATCCTTCTTTAGTTTTTCAAGGCTTGATTCCCTTATATCACCCTCGAAAACAGAGTTTTGAATCCAAATTAAATAGCGCTTTAAGAATTTATTAACCCTGGAAACACGTTCCTCTGAAACGTCATATACAAGTATTACGTATATTAATCCCAACTCCTTATTCCTTTATAGGGCTCCTCTCCCTTAATATGCTTCATGAGTTTCACGCACTCAGCACGAATTAGCCCGCCATAAGTTGTATATATATTCTCGTATTTTATGGTCGTATTGATCTTCTCATTATAGAGTTCAAGAAAAATCTTTTTGCCTTTTTCATTAAGATAAACCCCTTCATTTTCATTGCGAAAGCACGATTTGTCCACCATCTGGTTGTTCACTACATTTGCTATTACTCTCTCGACTATTAAAGGCTTAAAAATATCAGCTATATCTAGCGCAAGAGAGAAGGATCTGTCGGATGGTTCATGTAAAAAGCTGATAGATGGATTGAGTCCTGTAGTCATTATTTTGGTAAGAGTAGAAGAATAAAGAATTGCATTACCAAATGAGATCATGGAATTTAACTTGTCTTTTGGAGGATGAAACTCTCTCTTAAACGATTCCTGTCCTTTATATATGAAAGGAAATGAAGCATAATATTCGCTCCAAATATTTCCTTCAGTCCCCAAAATTGATTGAATGCTATCTTCCTTAATTCTGTATGAATTAATCCTCTCAATTTGTTTGTTTAGTTTTCCTTCCTTATTGTAGTATCTTAAATTTCTAAGTATCCCGCTCCTTATGGCTCTTACCATTTCTGCAGCTACTTCTTTCCTCTTTGTCTGATCGATATAATACTGCGCCTGCTTTATTGTAAAATTTCCGATTTCATTTTTACCGGACGGAATGAGTGAAGACATATAAGAACCGGATTCTTTCAAAAAATGAACACAAATATTTAGCTTCGCCAGATAATCCAATGCCCATGAAGAAAAGCTTACCTTGGCGGTTACAATTATTTCGCTTATGTTAAGAACAGGGATCGAATGTTTGAAATCTTCGCCCTTAAAAAATAGTGTATTTCCCTCCCTTTCAACAGACCCATTTTTTGTTAAATAAAACTCATACATCTTCCTACCTTATGTATTTTAGAAGTATGCCTCCAAGTTCGGTCTTGTAAGTCCTGTACCTATCATATGTTAAGAGACCCGAACTCTGATATGCCTTAAGTTTTGCAAGACTAAAATCCTCATCTTCAAGAGTAATGCCCATTATGAGCTTTTTCAGCACATTCTTCTCATCCACTGGCATGATCAGGACAGGAACTTTCAGAAAATTTAAAATATTCGGGTCAGGGTAAAACAGTTCATCATATTCTACACGCTTTTTATTATATATGGCTTTCAATGTTGTCGGGTCATTTGCATTTTCAAATTCGTAAATATCCATTTTAACCAATTCCCACCTTTCATTGTAATTTTTTACATTCTTGTCAATTACATTATAAACCTCTGATATTCCCAGGATCCCTGCGAATATGGATAGAGCTATGGTTTGGATTTTCCTTCCTCCTGAAACATTTAAATAAAACCTGTCAACCTTATATTCATCCCTCTCTTTTATCATTAAATCTATAACTGTCTCCAGAAAAGCATTTAATTCTTCACTGTTCTCAATATCATCTGTTTTTAACTCCTTGAGCTGGACTCTCACATTGTCATAATTGGTTAGAAGGGAGGCAACAGCCGCCTTCGCTCCCTGAATAACCTCAGGGTTCTTTGTGTGTATTATGATTACATCATTAAGAGATTGATCTACATTCCTTAAGTATCGATAAAGTTCTGTCACTATCATGGGTGAAGTTCCAATGGGATTCAGAAGACAGGATTTCATTGTAAAACCTCTTTCACAATTTCTTTTATTTCTTTGAGATGGCCATATTCGTTGTTTTTCCTGACCCTTAATATTCCAAGTTTTGTATCCATAAATTTCTCTTCATTGAAGCACTTAACAGTCCAGTGGCTTATGGGGAAATTTTGTTTAACCCATACGGATCCATTTTTGGACATAGATTTAATTTCTGGAAGAATAAGTTTTATATCGTTCTTGACAGCGGCAAAGCCAGATAGTGACACTCCTTTTCCGTTTCCCAGAGCTATAAGGTCACTGCTGTTAACCGGTCCGAAATAAATCTTTTCTTTATAAAATTCCTGGTTTTTTCTAATAATCAGGCTGGAATTTTTTAAAACAATTCTAAGCAGTTGCTCTTCCATATCTTCTTTATTACCTGCTATTCCAAACTGCTTGAGTTTTGATCCTTTATTCCACAATTTGCTTTCAATATTTATCTCTCCATAGAACTTTCCCTTGCAAATCAGGGGCAAAACATTACTGGCGGCCCTTTTAACTTCTTCCATTTTTATTTCCACTTTTCCGACAGGGTAAAAATCTGAAATTTGTATTGATTGCATGACCTCTTTAATCGCCCAATCCAAATCTTCTTTGTCATCAGAATTATTAGTAAGGTTGAATGGCTTCTTGTTTTTCATGGAAATATATTCAAGCATGAGCATTCTTCTTACCATTCCTTTTAATGTAGAACCTGGAATATATGGTAGAAGTTCCTTCACTTCTCCTCTTTTAATTTCTATTGAAATGAAATCATCGAAATCAAGGTACCTCTTAAAAGTTTGATCCGTATTCATTTTTGGCAATATTTTATATTTTTCTGCCCCATTTTTAATGTTAAAAGAATTTATTTTTTTCCATTGTTCTGCGTATTTCTCCTGCATTCTTCCATGCCCCTTTCCTTTGCCCTCTTTCTTAAGACTAATAAACTCATCAAGTAATCCCCATAACGCCTCTTTCTCCTCATCCTTAAGATTCTTTAGGAATTTTTCCGTATCAATCCTATATAGCTCTCCATTATCTTCATAAAGATCCAAAAGTGAAAATTTAACGCCACTCTTAATTATAAACGGTGTTACAGGTTCAAGCTCCAATATCATTATCCCACCTTCACTTTAAGTGCTGAAAAATTTAAGATCCTTTTACCGGAATGGGTCGATATAGCCTTTCCCTTAATTTCACCTTTCAGGAATAAAATAGATCCGGGCTCAAAATATCTTATCTTAGGGAGACCAGTGTTGTCAGCGGAAATGCCCGCGAACGTGGATACGGCATAGTACGATCTCTCTAGATCAATACTATTAAAATCGTCTTCTGAAGGGCAATATTTTGATATGATTAAATAATATCCTTCTCCAGAGAAATCAGTTTTAAGATCTGAATTTACGCGACCATATATAAAATGTCCCTTTCCCCTGCTTATCATTCCTGAAAAGCCTGCATCCTCAATATAATCCATCGCTACTGAAAATTCACTGAGTGAATATTTTGCGATGAAATATATTGGATCAAAAGTTAATAGTTCCTTTCCCCTAAGATTTCTCCTTCCAATATTTCCAGCAGTGCTTAATTCTCTCACATAGACTCTGGGCACTTGTTCCTGCAAAGATACTGCATATTCTGAGTTCGCTCTGTAATATGATAAACCGGATATATCCTTTCCGTTTATATTCTCCAATATTTCAATTGACCGTTCCTTCGTGATTCCGCCTCTCTTGAATTCGGCCATCACATCCATGATATTTTTTAATGAACTGAAAGCAATAGATTTTTTCCGGTCAGTGGAATTACTCTTATTTTCTCCGCCAACCTCATGCCTTGGCATAGTATACGGTAAAATTGGTGAGGGAAAAAGACATTCATTCGTATCCAGAACAATCGGAAACTGATCAGAAACCTGCAGTTCACAGTTGAGCAGAGCTCGCTCCAGTTTTTCACTATGTTCTGGATAGAGTTTAAACGCAGCAGAGGCCAATCCTCCGCTAAGCTTTATGCTGTCTAAAAGATTGAAAGAACTCCGGAAAAAAAGGTTGTACCGATATTGCATCATAATCACGGTTCTTCTTTTTTCTCAACAGATCTCTTCTCATAAAATGCTTTGTCTCTTATTGCTTCATCATATTCTATAATCACCTTTCCGTATCCTCTCGTACCACTCCCTCCTAAATAACTATGAGAAAGAAGTTCAAATCCTTCTTTTATGATCTTCAAATATAATGATTTATCATCACCTTCGTAAATTGCCATAACAGATTCGAAATCAAACTCAGTGAATGGTTTTATTCGCTCTATGAATCTTGGGGTGGCTTTCATATTCTGGTCAATAACATTTTCGGCCTTAACCTCGGTAAGGTCTATTGAATTCTCTTCTCCGTAGATTCTCAGTGTTTCATTGGTAGGAAAGCAATCCCTGAAGATCAGTCTGGATACCCCCTTTGCATCTTTGTCTTTGGGAATTGGTCCAAAAAGATCCAAAATGGCCTTTTTGTATTCCTCCTTTCCAAGACCCGTAACATAATTGTCAAGGAGTTTTCTAACTTTCCCTTTAATGGAACTGCCTGGTATATATGGAATCTCCAAGAGCCTATCCCCAATCTTCATGGTGGTTTTAGCCACTGGATTATCTGTGCCGCCTATTTTCACAGATTCATTACCGCCACCTATGTGCAATCCCGTTAATATCTTTATTTTCCCACTAAGCACAACATTTTCTTTCCATCTCAATTCATCCATCTAATGACCACCACTCTTTTCCTTTTTTGAATACGCGATTATTGCCTCCATGACATTTTTAAACCTATCTATGCTTTTTTTCTTCTTTTCCGGTTCCGATTGTTTGCAAATTATTCCCACACCTTCATTAATCAGATTCATAAGTCCGTCATCAATCAGTTCTCTTGCCTTTGCATATCTTGCAACAGGAACAATTCTATTGAGTTTCTCGCCAATATCTTTGTTCCCCCTACTGGACCCTTCTTGAATGGAGAGGATCTGATCATAAAATTTCCTCAATTGATTCATCTTAGCTTCATCCCCTTGTCTTTGGCAGTAGTCTTTTTTGATCGAACCTTCCAGAGAAAAAAGTTTATACTGACTTTCCCAGTTCATTTCATCGCCCTGAAGGTATTTTCTAATTTCGTCGGATACCTTCTTACTTTGCATCTGGTTGTTGTTCCTTCCTTCGTCTTTATGTTCCCTAAAATTTCTATGTTCTCTCTCTTTATTATCATACACCATATTATTCCCTCCCTCTCCTTTTCTCTATTAAAATATATGTTGCCGGGTACCTGATAAATTTGAACGTATCTCTTCTTACCAATTCAGAAATAAATTCTCCTTTGTCAATTTCACTTCCTTTCCAGTTTCTTTCCAGATCATAATAGATAAGATGATCCGGGAACGTTAAATCCTTGCCCTTTATGGTTTTTGATCCCCGTGTGTCATCTCTGTATGGATTCAATTCATCCATCTTTAACAATTTCTGCATAAAACTTTTCTTGACATCATCGTTGGCAACATTCAGCATTTTCCCCTGCATTTTCTCCTTGAACGCGCTCATCCTTTCAAATTCTTCCCAAGTCATGGTGGTTTCAAACACAGTAACTGAATCCTTTGGCTTATGATCTACACTGTTGCCTTTTGATAGTGCAAGTTGATGTTCAGCAATATCTATTCCTCTCCTAAGCGGGAATTTTGCATGTGTAGTTGCAATACCAGCACTTAATGTTATGAAATCATTTGACATCCACTTGCAAAATTTGTTATGAAGTTCACTGGCAAACTCGACAATTTTATCAATAGGGCCAAGCGCGGATACATCATCTCCTCCTGAATATATCAGATAAACGCCGTGGTCATCGGCAATTTTATTAATACCCGCGGTAAAAAATGTTGAAATCTGACGTGAAAAAGCAGCATAAGCAGGAATCGTGAATCTTGGAAAACCATTAGAAATCAACTTTCCCATGTTATCCACGTCAGCTTTGAATATACCCAGATAGAAATATTCGCGATTTTCCTCGGGATTCTCTGAAACCTTAAGCATATCATTTATGCTTTGGATCTTTCCCTTTATTTCTGGAACAAAATTTCCTATGGTAATTAGTTCCCATGAGACGCCAAAATCCTTTATTTTTTTAGGGTAGTTGTTTATATATAGAATTCGGTAATTTTTACTTTCAGGATTTGGATTATCGAATCTGAAAGAATACGTAGAACTTCCAAAAGTAAAAGTGATATTTCCTTCTTTTTCTTTATCAAGAATTATTGTCTCTTCATCCTTTACAATCTTCGAACCTATATCTTCCTCAATTAGGCATTCTTTGCACTTCTCATTCTCCTCTCTATCATTAAGCCCGCAAGACCAGCATGGGAGCATTTCCTTTTCTATAAAGTATCCTTCCTTCTCCTTTGCCATTATTTCTTTATTATTTTGTCTCTTAACCTTATTTATCCTGTTCATTAATTCAGCAATGAATGATTTAAAGCCAGAATCCTCTATTTGAAGATCCTCCTCGGCTCTTATCTCTTCTTCTTTTACTTGAGGTATTATTTCATATGAAGCTCTGTTCCATTCAATAGCGCATGAAATACCTCGATCATGTTGAATCAGGTATTTTCCAACAGTTTCCCTTATTTTAGTTAATTTTTTCTCATTCTCCTCTGTGTAAGGGGCCATTATTAGTGATCCATCAGAATTTAGCCAAACAACATTCACATCATAAAGGTTGAGTTCATCAACAATATATTCGACAATAGCTCTTGTTGTTAGGCTAACCCGCAGACTTCGACCTCTTATCCTTTTAGTTCCTTTATCATCTGCTTGCTCAGACCTGAAATATCTGAATATATAATCCTGAATCCCGGAAAGGTCGGTACGAATGAGAATGAAATCAGAATTATTCTCCTTCTTTGATCTATATCTGCATAATGCAATTGCTGCTGTTATTTTCAAATGATCGTATAATGGAATGTTCGCGTTGGAATAAAAAAATGCCGAGGGTACGTAAGAAGTTGTGTTTCTTAATATAGAATTTATTGAATTAACATAATTTTTAAAATTATCACTACTTACATTTGAAATTTCGTTGATTATTTCACCATCAAGCAAAGCATATCCCGAATCTTTGTCTCCATTATTGATTATCTCCCTCTCAGGATATACTTTAAATTTTGGATATTCTTTCCTTTTTTTATTTTCTTTATCTAAAGAGATATATGATGTAAACTTTTCAAGGTAGGGTCCTGATTGCTGTTTGGGATGGTCTCTGTCTACCCGTTCATGTGCGGCAGATTTACAATCTGCATCCTTCAAAATTTTAAGCAGTTCAATATCTCTTTCTTCAAGGTCTGTATCTTCAGGTCTATGGTGATGGAACCGAATTAGTTTTGAAACACTATTCATAAATTTTATATCCACGCTGCTTCCTAAAATATCTCTTAACATATCAGAACCGTGTTCTGCATGTTTTTTCCTATCATCATGCCTGACCCTTATCTTCCCAATGTCGTGAAGCAGGGATGCGAGGATTAAAGTATCTTCCTCATCATAATGCGACATTCTGTTTTTCCTCCGTCAGCGGGTTCAAAAAACCGAATCCAAGACTATTTTTTTCTCCAATACCACATTCTGCAATGAATTTGTAAAAATCGTAATCTATCTTCCTTCCTTCAAATATTCCAAGTTTTTCCCAAAGGGTTCCTATGATATAGAAATCTCCACCTCTATGAACTAATTTTACTGAAACTTCTTTTTTCAACCTGATTGAATCAAACATTGGACCATCAATATATCTTGGACTTTTCCCAGTAAACTGTTTATATTTTTTTATGGCATTCTCCTTAATTCTTTCCATGAAAAAAGAGATTGCATCCCCGTCCCTAAGGGAAAAGAATCTATTCTTCAGATTATCAGTGTATAGCACTACAGGACTCCCGCTAATATATGCATGGGAGGTAAAGTTTAGTCTGAGGGTCTTTACCGTTGATACAATGAACTTGTTGTTTCCCAGATATAGCTCCGAATATTCACTAAAACCCTTGGACAGTAAACCTATAAGTTTGCTGTCTGGCGAAGAAATAATAACCTTTTTTGTATCCCCTTTTTTCATGCTCCCAGATGGGAAAAAATCACTGAATGTAAAAAATCTAAATCTATTCCCTTCATGATAATCGGTGTTACCTTGCGCGCCTAACTGCGAATAAATGACGGCCTGAAGATAATGCTTATTAAAAGCCTCATCAGGAGTCCCATCTGTTGCACGGATATTGAGTATGAGACGGGACATGGAAATACAACGGGTAGTAACTAATAAATTTTTGCTGAGTTTAGGTATATAAGTTAAGCCTTTACGGGTTTTTATTCCATTCAGTTGAGAAAACTTGTGGGTATAAATAGTCGAATTTCCATTTAGCTGATGAATCTTTTTTATATAACATCCATATACTGCTAGATGCAATTTTTTAGTATTAACAAAAAGTTATTCCTCGCCATATTTGTTGTGCTTATAATGGTTTTTTCCTCAGCATTTGCTGTGTCGAATTTATTTGTTGGGAACCAGAATATTAGTCATCCTATATCAAACATGGCAAAGGAACCAGTTGGAAACAATATTCTTTTAAATTTCAACAAAGAAATTTTTTCACCGGTTCCCGCGGCTCCTTTCAGTACGGGAAAGGATTTCTCATATAGTTATAATAAAACAGTGTCCGCAATGGTTACCTTTTCCTTTAACAACCAGAGCAGGCTCAACCTTTTGCTCTCTAACCTTTCAAATCCTAAGAATTCAGGCTATCATAAATATTTGACAAGATCAGAATTTGCTTCCAATTTCTCTGTTTCTCAAAAGCTTTATTCACAGGCGGTAAGCTATTTTAAACAACAGGGAAATCTTAAAGTGAAAACTTATTCGGATCGGATATCAATTGAAGTGACCGGTCCAGCCAGTATTGTAGGTTCAATATTTAACACAAGCATTGTTGTCAGTAGTACAAATTCCTCAAGGTATTTCGCAAAATCGGCACCGGAATTGCCATCATCGATTGCGCCATATATTTCAGAAGTGACAGGTTTATCCAATGTTCCAATAAATATTCAAAATAATATGATTAAAGAGGGTAAATTTTCAAGCAGCATAAACACACAAAAAACTGCAGGCTATCCAACTCCTATAGATTATAATAATGCCCAATTAATATATGGTTCTGATCTTCAGGTAGCCTATGATGAGCAATCTCTTTTGAATATCACTTATCCCACGAATGAAGTTATTGCAACCATACTGTGGGCGGGTACAAACAGTTCCGGAAATCCTGTGGGCCCATTTGTTCCTTCTGATATTTGCGACTATTATAATACAACGCTGCCTTCTTATGAACCTCACCCGACAGTACATGGTGTTCCATTGAACGGTGCAGTTGCTCCAGGTCCATCTGCAAGTTATGATACTACAGGAGCTAATGTTGAAAACACCCTGGATCTGGAAATGGTTGGAAGCACCGCACCAGGAGCCAGCATATATAACGTATATGGGCCAAACGCCACATTTGAAAGCCTGAACTCTGCTCTTGCCTTCATATTGAATCCAAACAC
>JAJZXP010000335.1 GCA_021806345.1 Thermoplasmata archaeon
TTATGAACTTGTAATGGATCCGAACCTTTGTGGTAATTCAGATTTTCATAATGTAAAAATAATAGAGGAAGCCGTTTTTGAAATAATAAAGAGGTATATGATCCGGTTCAATGATAGGAAATTTAGGGAGAAAATGAGTCTCAAGAATGACGTTTTTGAAAGCGGAGACTTTGATGGGCCAATTCCAGAGAATTACAAGCTTTATGTTGATGATAGTATTGCAAAAAAGAATAACATGCCGAATACTGTGAGCTTTAAAGATTTGAATGGTTACAGATCACTTCCTATAAAAAAAGTTGACACCTCTTATAGAGGTGTTGAGGCATCGTTATATGTACCATTGATATCCTACGATGAAGATGGTAAGTTCTATACAATACCAGTGGGTCTAAATGAAGGCGAAGAAAAATTTGTCAGAGACTTAATTTCATTTATTGAAAATAATGAAATTATTGGTAACACGCCTTTAGATAAACTAGAATTTTATCTTTATAGAAATCCTACCCGTTCGGGGTTTCACTTTTATATTTTTAATGAAACTATATATCCCGACTTTGTTCTATGGGTAAGACAAAAAGGTGATGATGACAAAAACCAGTTTATAATTTACATTGAACCTCACGGTTTAGTACACTCTGATCCAGATAATGATGCAAAACTTAACCTTCCGAGCTATTTAAATAAAATGAGTAATAATATAAAAGGGTTAAAGACATATGCCTTTATAATTTCTGTCACTGAATGGGATAAACTTAACTGGAAGAATAAAACCAAATCTCAAATAGAAGGAGAGGGGATCGTTTTTCAAAACGATCAGGGTTATATAGAAAAAATACTAGGAAGGGTTCTAAATAAGCCTTAGAAATAGTTCATATTTATGACCGTAAACCAACAATTGAGTTTAATCAATGGTTTAAGAAATATTTTATATTCAATATTTAAACTTTTTATTTAATTAAATTAATATAGTATTTTGGAGATTGTCACTTAATGGAAAATAGTTTAGAAGAGTTTGTGGAAATTATTTCAGAGCCAGAGAAACTTGCTATCATGGTTATAGGGTACTCAAATGAGGTAAAATCAACAAGACTACAAAAAATGGTTCTTGTTGCGAAGGCAATATTGGAAGGAAACGTCCCAACTACCCACGGCGCATACTTATTTGGAGGATATTCGGACGATGTTGACGAGGGCACCGAAACCCTAAGAAGTGAAGGTTTCTTAAGTTATGAATCAGGAAAAGGTTTTTACCTCTCAGATGATGGTAAAAAAATGTTTCAATATTTAAAAGCAAAAGAGCCGAAGATAAATGACACTGTACAGAAAGTCTCAGAGTTGTTCAAAGGATTATCTGATAAACAGGTAACAGCCATTACTTATAAACTCTTTCCGCAGTTGGCTGAAAACTCAATTATTAAGGAAGAAATGGAAAAGATTGGAAAAAATATACAAATAGAAACATTCAAGCTAAAGTTTGAACAATAGGACTTGTGTATGACTGTTAGGAGAGAAAAGCGCATTAAGGTTGGAGCGGGTCATGACCACATCGGTGTGGACTATTCTACGGATATATTCCAACAGGATGTTCAAGTTGAGGTGGGTAAGATGAAAATAATACAACATCCAGATGGGAAGGGATTTACATTGATAACGAGACCTGATAATGTTACTTTTACAATAGTTACAAAAAGATATCAGAAAGGTGGTTTAATGAACAAAGATGTGAAAGAATTAATAGAAGTGATTGAATATAAGAAAGATGGAGCGTATTTAAATGGCAGGAAATTATGAGATAAACAAAGTGAATTTGGTTGAAGAATATGGACTTCTTAGAGTTCCTGAGATAAAAGTGGAGGGGAGTACAATTGTAAATCTTTCAAGAGCAGTTAGTAAAAAATTACCAAATTCATTCATTACAAATGTCTACTTAAACAGTGTAAAAAGTACATTTTATGAAGTTTTTATGAGAATAGATCTTGATAGGTTAAGGAATATCGATAGTGATTCAGATGCAAGACAGGCCTTCATAGATTCAAGATTTCCACCAAATATAGCTGCTGATGGTGCTTATAGGACTAGATTAATACCATTAATAATCCTAGTTTTAGACATTAAAGTTGGTGACAAATTATTGGACACAGATATTGACTATATAAATGATATATTGACCTGGGTCTCAAATAAAATTTACGTTACTCCAATTCTTAGATTTGCTGATGGGATTAATAGAACTGATAGGCTAAAATTCTATGAAGATTTTCTCAAACGACTTCTGATAAGTAAGAAAACACTTCCCTCCGGAATTCGAGCATCAGCGTCAGTGCCAACTTTGTACCCACCTTCGAAGATCCCAGAAATATTAGAGAAATATAGTGGTGAAAATAAGCCTCCTTCATTTGTGGTTATAGATTTTGATAGAAACAGAATGACTTCAAGTAGGATGATTGGGGCCACTAATGGTGTTAGAAGATATTTTAGAAAAGAGGAGGGCGAAGAGCCCAAATATGCTCTGTATGCATTTAACGTGAAGCCTTACAAGAAGGGTGCGGAAGCCTCAATGGCTGAAGATATTGGATGCTATTTATCGGGTATAAGCATTATAGGTGATTCGTATAGGATGAGCCCGGTTAACAAGATATATATACCCCCTGCTCTAAAACTTTCAGATCTACCAAAGATATTTGATGCTGAATCTTACAAATATGATAAATTGAACAAAGATGATCTAGTGAGTAGTTTCAATAACTGGTATGAGGATCTAACAGATAAAAAGATTGGCCCACCATATAATAAGTATTCTCCGTACGTTTATAGATTCAATGTTCAGAAGACTTCAGATGAATTAAATAAATTGTCCACGATGGTGATAAAAGGAGAAACAGACTTAATAAAGAAAAAGCTCAATGGCAAAGAAATAGTTGATGCTCTCAAAGGAAAAATGTTTTAGATCCAAAAATGCTATAAGTCTTATAAAATATTATTCACTTTTGTGCAACATGAACTATCGTCATTTGATTGCAAAAACTTAATAGTAATTAATAAAAATTACTTATATTTATAACTTGATTGCTTGCTTTGAATAAAAAGAAAAATAGTTGGAAACTCATTCTTCTGTTTTGTGGGTATAAAACTAGGATAATTACCCAAAAGCTATGAAAAATTACAATTTTCCAATACTCAAATGAACTTAAAAAAAGGAAGTTACGTAGAAAATATTGATAGTGTACATGATTTGCTGTAAATTCGAAAAGGCCCCTTACAAACCCT
>JAJZXP010000439.1 GCA_021806345.1 Thermoplasmata archaeon
ATCAATGAAATTGCACCCTAGAGAGACTTATGAAGAAGTGATAGAAAGGATGCTCGAGGACCTTCGTGAACTTAGTGAGGAGACCATAGCAGATATTGAGGAAGCCAGAAGGGAAATTGAATCCGGCAAGTTCGTCACACACGAGCAACTGAAAAAGGACATCGGCCTCTGATGGAGTACGAAATCATATGGTCACCCAAGGCAGCAGGTCAGATGAGAAGTTTGGACCGGTCTGTTGCCAAAAGAATTCACGAGAAAGTGGATCGGCTTTATCAAAATCCAGAAAGGTATGTCGAAAAACTAGTCCGGTATCCATATTACAGGCTTAGGGTTGGGGATTATCGTGTGATTCTTGACATCAAGCACGAATCTGTTAGAATATTGATCTTAAAGGTGTGACACAGAAGCAGAATATATGAACGATAGCAGTTTTGTATAGTACTCGCTTAAAATTTTAATCAAATCCCGACCGGTCCATTTGGTCCATCTAATCTATTAATAGAATACTTTTGATCTCGGTGCTCGTTATGCTCTTATGACCCTTCAGCCAAAGTATCAGGATCTGCTTTTCGATGAGGATGTTCGAATAGAGTGATAAAGGGATATTATAAATGCAAGGATCAGATCACCGATATGTTCAGGGAAAGGTATCCTTAATGTTACACATAATTCCGGACACTACGGACAGCGAGCAAAGGATTACGTTTTGAAAAAATAACTACTAAATATTTTCAGTCAATTCATATTGAAATGTAGCCATACTACAGGCATCAATTGTTCATGCTAAATGTCACATTGGTCACCTCTCGACTTAATATATATACCTCATTAGGAATCAGGCCTGAAACTTATTAAAGATAGATAAATTATAAATAGCTTGAAAATGTACAACTACTATGAATTTTAAAAAAATAGGCGCTATAGGAATAATAATAGTGATGCTTTTCAGTTTTTCCATTATTCTTGAACAGGGAATACCTGGACCGGTTGTTAATAAGGGGGAAAATGTGCAACTGGATGTATCACCGCAATCGCTGATCAGTAACTCACAAACAGTTGTAATTCTTGTTCATGGTTTTGCGCCGGGAGACACATCTGGCGCCCCCTGTGCAGGAACGTGGCATTCTGGAGTTAATATATACCAACAGCTGGTTAACGCTGGTTATCTTGTTGGTAGCGTACAATATTACGGAGAATTTCAAATTCAATTCAGCAACGGATATACATATACTGATTCCTCCTTTGTGGGCACATCGAACACAGCGATCAGTTCAATTGGAAGTGAGCTTGGGACAGCACTGGAGAACATCTTTTCCGGCACCAATTATAATGTGGATATGATCGGTTACAGTATGGGAGGTCTTGTAACTGCATATATGCTGGAAAATTATCACATGATCAACATAGATCTGAAGAACGTTATATTTATGGCCTCACCATTTGATGGTTCTCCACTTGCAGAGATTGCACAATGTCTTGGATTGTCTGGATACACTGGAACAGAGGTAAACGAAATGGTTCAAGGATCCACTTTTCTTAACAACCTTGCGAATTCACTGGGAAATATGTATTCAAATTATGGATCAACAGTATGGACAGTTTATGCCGGGACATATGATCCATGGTGGGGATACATGCTTTTCAATGGAGCTAATGACGGTGTGGTTTCAGAGCATTCAGCAACATATTTCGGGTATGACCATCTTTACACATTCTCCAGCGATATACACACAGCATCCCTTGACGATTTTACATGGTCCGGTATCAGTTATTTCCAGGATCAATCAGTTGCAAATACAATTTTACAAAATTTTGCCGGGAATTACTGATTTCAAATATTAAAACCTCTCTTTTAAATTAAGGGCATATAATGCCACAGAGTTTTATCATTGTCAAGATGGGTAAAATCAACACTAGAATAATGGAATATTTTCAGGAAAGATGGGAAGTTAAAGCAAAGAGTCTCATAGCAGAGGCAATGTCAAGAGGCTATTCAAGAGAAGATCTTCTCGATTTCCTTGAGCAAATAATGGAAAATTACCGTACACTTTATAGCGCATTTACTGCCTTTGATAATAATTCCTTTATTTTTCTCACTTCTTCCGTTTATAACTACCCCTCAAATCCAGTTCGGCGTAAGAATAGGATCAGATTTAGGGATGTTCAGACGTTATTAAGGCGTTAAAGCGTTAATACTCATTTATAGAGATTATGGGCATTTCTTCGATAGTAATATTTCTGACATACATTTTAGGCCCAAGCAGGTTTGTGGAATTATTTAGAATCCTTCTCTTCCTTGCATTTTCATTTTCATTATACGAAATCTTAAGGGTTGGAGTTCTCAAAATAAAGAAAACTTCGGGAATCGCTAAGGAAAATAACGTTGTGACTGCAGCTATTTTAGAGAAATCCGTAAGGGTACAAAAATGGATGGTTATCATTCCATGGCTTGTAATATCAGTTCCCACATTTCGATCAATTTTTTTATATCTCACATTTTTCAATCCCTATAGGTAATAATATCCCTAACAACAATAATGGAAGGATTTGCTTTTCTTATCCTTGGAGTTTCTCCGTTTCAAAATTCAGAATCCCCATAAAAAATGCCTTGCGGATGTCTAAGTTCAACAGAGTGAATTTTTACCTTTTAATATCACTGTCCTCGGTAATTAATATCAACATCGTGACTTTACATCTTCTTATTATTCGTATATCACATCGCGGATAAGGTGACGATAGGGATTCCCCCAATCAAAATGATACGAACCGGTGATTCGAATTTACAACCTTATCCATGATCTTTGAATTCCTCACTCCCTTTGTTCTTTGGTGTGGAATGGACAAATTGGCCATATGGCTAAGATAATCAGACAAAAGATCAAGGAATGCAGGAAACACTCTATTTAAACCTATACCTCGGCCTTACCTCTATCCAAATCTGGTGGGTGATTAAAGCTTGTTCCTGCAGGGAAGAAAACTACAATTCTTAGATATCGTTGAAAGCGAATTAGAAGGACGGAAGAATGTAGATGCATTCCTATTTGATCCATAAAATAGCTTAGTAAAGGCATTTTTTAGGCCATTGGGACAAAATGTTTTCCTATAACAGCTTTTGATTTTACACCAATAACTTTTGTTGGAGAATATTCTTCCCATTGTTTTGCTATCAATTCGATTTCTTTTTGGAAGAGTTTTCATCGCCTATAGTTTTGGTATGAAGGTAAACAAGTTTATACCAATATACCATTTTAATCTGTATGAAAGTGA
>JAJZXP010000172.1 GCA_021806345.1 Thermoplasmata archaeon
TAATACAATATTAATCCCCCAAATTTTAAGTTGTCTGCCAGGATAGATAAGCAATCAGAACCTTTTGTATGGTAATAAACTACATTGCCGATGAATTATGCATGTCTGATCCGGTTGGACATGCGGAGAGTGTGTATGAAAGCCGACAAACAAAGATAAAATAGAAGATCACGAGACTCAATTCAAATCGATCGGAATTCTATGGAAGAAGTATATAAGGGATCACTCGGTATCCAAGAATCTCTCCCAAAACCTATCTGATGATTAAGACTAATTAATTGGAATATTTTTTAATTTTTTAAACTTTTTAGCAATAATTTCCGATAATTCTTCTTCTGTATAATCATTCGTCCGCAGATAAAAAATACTTTCACTAAGCCCCGGTACTATGGAATCGTCAAATCTTATTGGTAAAATGTAAGATGAATCCTGAGTAAGTTGTCTTTCCAACGCATTTTTAAGCTCAAGTTTAGGCCATGCACCTTCAACGTATTCTTTTGAAATGAACATAACGCAAAGTTCAGCCCATTCTTTATACACGCGGCTAAGGTATACAATTAAATCTTCCCCTATAATGTTAGCTTTTTCAAAGGGGAGATAAAAAACCTCAATACCACTCCTTTTGAGATATGTGGCCACCTTGGATACATAGTATTCCTGCTTTGAAGAATAGGTGATTGCTACATCAATTGGATGAGACCTCATTTTTCTTTCACCTCATCTGTTTTTTCTGGTTGACCATATAGGGCATAAAGTAAATTTTCAAATTGTTCACCGAGCCTTTTTTGAGCGTAATTATCAGGTCCAGCAACAACGAATTTTATCTTTAGAGAATCACTTTCTAAAAGACTCTGATATTCGTTGACCTCGAAATAAAGATAGGCTTTATCTGGCCACTCAAACACCCCGGATTTTTTAGTGATATCAATAACATTAATAGCAAAATCGCTCAATGCTCCAAGCAAAATGGGGATATTGTATTTAATTGCTGGAAATACCACGTCTTTTATCGCTCTACTTTCACGAATAAATTTTGAAGCTGCAACAGGACTTTTTGAAGCACGTTCTTCCAAAGACCCGCTGAAAACTCGGATTTCATTCCCATTAAAAGGATATGATATCTGGTTTGAAATGTAGTATTTGTCAAGCATATTTACGTAATCTTTATTTTCTTTGAACTTGGATACTACTTCATTCCATCGAACGATACCCCCATGTTCTCCAACATAAACGGGTATCTGGGACCTAAGCTCATTAAAATCAGGATCGTCAAATACAATTTTGTCTTTTTCAATATTAGGGTAATAATCCAGCTGACCTGAATCTGAAAAGTTCTGCAATAAAAATTCCAAATGATACTTGTAAATCTGCTTGCCTGTAACATTATTAAACTCTTTTTGCAACTCGTCAGGAGTTGAAGATGTGCGTCCTTTCATCTTCATCCCTTGAATTGTCTTTTCAAGGTCGGCTATATACCTTGATTGAGACGCAGATCTAGCTTCAGACCAATCTAAACATTCAAGGATTAATTTTTTGAAACTTTCTACCTGATTTATGTCGATTGTACTGACTTTTTCAAAGCCGTCAAATTTCTCTTCCTCCTTGATCGTATATATATATTCATCAGTTATAGCTTCATTACGGTCATCAGTATACGTTTCCACTAAAATTGATTTAACTCTATCGCTCAACAAGGGCTTAATTTTTTTGTGCAGTGCTATGGCAGTCTTGAATGTCTTTACGTCGGTTTTCTTGAACAGAAAGAGAATGATATCAGAATCAACAGTAAGTGGCAAAAGTGTATCAATTACTTGTTCCTGGCCTCCATTATCATTCATCATTATTCTTTTTGTGGAGTTAGGTTCCACATTCCACTGCCAAATTCTACGCCCAAATGTGGATCCAAGGGTTTTGATATCTCCAGTGGAAATTGCATTACATAAGGTTGTTTTACCACAGGCCGTATCACCTAGTAATCCAATTTTGAAATACTGGTAGAGGACTAGGTCTGGTTTTAAAACAAAACTTGAAATAGGCAACTTAACCAAGGCTCCCTCTGTGAGTATTAGGAGATAATCATTTCCGGCGAACATTGAGCAAGAACTCTTAACATCAGCCGAATATACCTGCTGTGAGTTAACGTCTAGTTTGATTATTTCTTTCTTGGTTGAAGCAAAAACTGTGAAAGATTCTGGTGAGGCGAGAAGAGACACCCCGTTATCACTTGCCAAATCTGTTTTGTAGACTTCACGCCAGCTTTTATCTTTGTCATCATAATCGAATAAATATACCGAACCGTTAAAAGCAAGGGCAGCTAAAAGCTTAGGAGTGATAAAAGCCAAACCACTTACGTATGACCCTATTTGAACTGTATCATCCAGATTAATTGATGAATCATCTAATTTCCAAATATTTATTTCACCACGGTAATCACCAGTAGCGAGAAGGTTTCCAGCATAACTGGATAGCGAAAATACTGAATTGTGGTGGCCCAGTATATTGGTAAATGACCATTCACCATTTAATTGTTTAAGAATCTTTATCTTTCCATATGTAGAGGTAAGTAATATTACAGAAGGAAGTGGCTGATATAGCCTAAAAACTCTAGTTAATTTACTATTAGTTGGAGGTAATATTATTTCATAATCTTTTAAGAGTGGGGCACTTATTTTATATAAATCCCCGGCATTGCATCCAACAAAAACATCCCCGTTATCAGTCCTAATTACTGAATTTACAGTTGAAATTGTTCGAAGAATAATTCGAGGGTTTGGATCACCAATCTTCCAATAAACAATATAGCCGTTCTCGTGTCCAGTGATTAATTCTTTTCCGTCGTTAAGAATGACCCCTGACGTTATTTTTGAAAAATCTTTTGGTAATGTCATTAATAATTTAGCGTTTTTATCCATAGAAGGACAATTTTTGTTAACTTATAAACCTTAACCCTTTCTATAATAATGTTTTCAGTTCGACTGCTCTGTTGAACAAATATCCTGATTCCCGCTATTTCCTCTGATCTTCTCGCCTGATCCTCCCTTTTTTTCTCTTAATCCTTAACTCCACGTTTTTTGTGTAATAGGGAGCACATATTCCCGTACTTCAATATCCGTAGAATGCCTATTGTATGACTTCTCTGCTTAATGGCGGAAGATTCATATACATATTACGTATACTACGTAATATGGCTGAACTACCGGAATGGGTTAGAAAATACAAGACAAAGGGTGTTGAGATCCGGGTTTCCGGA
>JAJZXP010000167.1 GCA_021806345.1 Thermoplasmata archaeon
GATTGCCATATAGAAATCGCGGGTACTTCATGTAAGATTTCATCC
Source organism: Thermoplasmata archaeon (assembly GCA_021806345.1). The sequence continues at coordinate 46 of JAJZXP010000167.1, forward strand.
GGAAATGAGTTGGCCATTAAGAAAATTAAAGAAAAGGTATCTTCCATGGGAATTAAAATTATAAATCAGGGGGTGGAAACGCTTGAACAGGCATATATTCGGGAGATCAGGAAAATGGCTTCGTGAAGCTGGAAAAACTGCTGAAGCTCAATTTTCAAAGGATATTGTAAATATGATCAGATCTGGATATTGCCCGATCATCATGACAATAATTGTTATAGTCACGGCACTGATCTTATATTCTGGCCACCACGTTAATTCCATTCCTGATTCTTACTTTCTTTTCAATGAATCCTTAAAGCATAATATTATTAACATAATTTTTGAATCGTTTTTTGAGCTTTATCCCTTGCTTCTTCTCATTGTTCCAGCCATTTCAATAACTGATGATATTGAGACAAAAAACTTCCATATTTTCAGAACCTTTAATTCAAATATGGCTGGTTACTATATGGGAAAAATACTTTCATCGCTACTTTTGGTTATGGTATCTCTTATAACTATTGGGTACATTGGAGAAGGAACCATATTTTACGACGGGTATCTCTTTACTTCAGGTTTTTTGATTGATCCGGTTATTATGGCTTTGCTTTATATTCCTGTTCTGCTGGTCGAATTTTCATTCATCATATTTATTTCTACGCTATTGCCAAATGAGATTCTACCAATATTCGTTCTCATATTTTCGTCATTCTTTTCGTCTTTAGTATTATCAACCTTCTCTTCCAATCTGATAACCGGGGGAAATATCTATGAGTTTTTCTACCTTTTAGCAACACAGGCTCAACAGATGCCTTTCTCTTACCTTGGATATAATTTCAATGCAACGTATAGTACAACTATAACCTCAGCGCAGTTTTTCTACGGAACTGCTGAATTTTCAGGAATATTTCTGGTACTTGGATTTGTATCAATTCTTGTGAGAAATAATTATGCCGGAATTATCTTCAAAATGAAGGAATTAAAGGGCAGTGTATTTAGAGGTGATTTAATTGAAAAAGAATAGTTTAAGGCTATTTGCAATAATTGCAATAATAATAGTGGTGGCAGGCATAACGTTTTATTATGAGTCCTATGACAGGACAGATAATCAAAGAAATTCCGGATCTAAATCCCATGGCATCACATACCCGACAGGAAATCTGACAGGAGCCACCGAAATTTATATCTTGAATAATGTCTCTGGCTCCAGTACAGGGTATTTAGATGTGCCGGATGGTACAGTGTGTATGGTTTTCCTAATGTATACAAACAACAGCTTAGCCTGCGTTAACATATATAACAGTACTGGTGGATCGCAGGTGACGTTGAATAATAGTGTTACCTCAACACACATTGAAGAACATTTTGTTCCGTATAAATCCCCATTATCCGGACCAGATGCGCAGAATTGGCATATTTTTTACAATGTAAATCTGGAAACCAGCGGAGCCTTCAACTTTGAGATATTTGCAGCAGATTTTATGTTAGGTGAAAAATGAACAAAAAAATACTAATAGGTGTTATAATATTCATTCTTCTGGCAGTTACTGTAAGAGAGATTGTGCCGGAAAATCCAAATTACAATTATATTACCATAACTGTTTCAACCCCCACTCAAACATATGCAGCTAATTCTACAATAGACTTTTATATAAATGCTTCAAGCAATACTCATTGCTTTCTAATATATCCAAATGCAACCTTGGGTCAAAGCAGTGGAATACCTATGAACCAATGTCCCGGATTTAATATCATATATATGGGAAATGCCGCACCAACCTCTCAAAGCGTTTCAGGCATTGAAAATCACAGCAGCATTTTGATACCTACCTATCACTACAACTTCGATCTTACAAATAAAACCAGTAGTCTTATGTTCACTTTAGATACTTCATTTATGAAAGTAAAACCAGGATATTATGTATTTTACATTACCCCATTGCTTTCAGATTCCAAATACAAGAATTTTATCTATTTAAAATATCTAAATCAGGTGTTTATGCTGGCTTGATACCATAAGAATTTATTAATATACAATATAGATAGGTTACGAAGTCAACCCTTAGTTCTCATGAATTACTGTAATTTCAAAAGATGTTACAACCTCAATCTGTCTTCATTTTTGCATACTTTCTTCCAGATATCCAATCCCTATCAGCTCCCATTATTATCGTCATATAATAAAAAATATTGCTGGAATGGTACATGCAAACTTACTTCCTCCTTCATTCAATAATATGCAGAAAGTGATCTGCTCCAGCAGAATTTGGAACACTTCTCCTCTCTAATCATCTAGTGTCACCTCAACTTCTTTCTTCTCAAATCTTATCCTGAATGTCGGTTCATTCAGGAACTTCCTCCTGAATTCCCTTGGAGGAAGATAATCAATGGATGAATGCGGCCTGCATTCATTGTAGTCTGTGAATGCTTCACCTATGGCAATTGATGCATCATGGAAGTCTCTGAATTCATTAGGCCATATGTAATCTGTCTTGATTGAGTTATGGAACGATTCGATGTCTCCATTATCTTCCGGAGTGTGTTTCTGTATATATTCCAGCTTGATACCCAGTAATTTCATGGCACTCCTGAACTCCTTCGAGATATACTGGGGACCGTTGTCTGTCCTCAATACCAGACCTTCCGGAACTGTTCCATTGAATGCCATCAGAACAGCGTTCTCCACAGATCGTATGGCATCCCTTGCCATGCAGGATCGGGAATAATGGTATCCCTGCCATTCCTTGGTAAAACAATCCTTGATGCACATCAGATAGGTCATTCCCGACTCAGTTGGAATGTAAGTGATGTCAGTTTGCCAGAGCTGATCCGGTCCATGCGGATGGAAGAGATTCCTGGTCTTTGTTCTACCCCTGTGCTTCGATGCAGGAAGGTTCAGATTGTTATCCTTCAGAACCTTCCTGACGGTCTTCTGGTTTACCGCTGTACCTTGATTCCTGAGTATTGCCCAAACTCTCCTGTAACCGTATGTCGGTCTTTCTGATGCAATGTCCCTGATCCTTGTCCTTGTGGAAGGATCAAACCTTTCAACATGCCTCTCCCTGGATCTGTAATAATATCCGGACAGCGAGATTCCGGATATTCTTGATATCTCCCTGAGAGGTATCTGATCCTTGAGATCATTGATCACCATTATCTTGACCTCCCTTGAAGCCTTTTTTTAAAAGCGTCTATTACCAGTGACTGATCTCCTATGAT
>JAJZXP010000404.1 GCA_021806345.1 Thermoplasmata archaeon
GGAAATGGGTCCATGAAACTGGAAAGTAGACGCAGGGTTAATTTATTTCGTTCTCATACAATTCAGATACATACTCCCCGATTTCCGGAGAAGCGGTAAGGCCGGGGGACTCAATTCCGATAAGATCGATAAAATCAGGTAACCACCTATCCTCCTCATGCCTTATGATAAAATCCCAGAATTTCTCTCCCGGCACATCAAGTTTTGGCCGGATCCCGGATGAATCGACCAATAGCTCTCGGTCATCCCTTTCATAAGAAACATGTCTTCATTTGACAATCTGAAGACAGTTAGTTTTCCTCCTGAAAATATTTTGCTTGCGCGAAGCCTAATTGTATCGGTCAATGCCATTTTTTTTGCAACATACTCAACGAATATCTCCCACCTGAACCCTTCAAGGTTCTGCATTGCAGTTGCGGAAAGTTCATTGTATGGTCCGGACAAGTCTTGAGGTTGTAACAAGTAATATTCACATTTTTCAAGAGAACTGACTAAAATTCGGTGATCTCTCTCCTCTTCTACAATCACATCAATGTCCTTTGTTCCCGGTTTCAGTCCTTCTATGGTCATAACCGCTCCACCTAGTAAATAGATACTTAATTTTTCATTGAGAACTCCATTCAATCTCCCCAGTTCTTTTGTGATATATTCTTGGTCGAAGTTGCGTCTATCGGGATTGATCAACCTATCACCACTCCATACAAATCAGCTTGTTCCTGGAGTTCCTTTTGGTCAGGTAGTGGCCATTCTCTGGTTTTTCCATTGCTCTTGATATACTTTACAAAATTTCTAGTTCTGTCTACAAGTTTATATTTGCGCGACTTGTCTATGAGTAAATTCATGTCTATCTTTCCCTTACTCTTGAAAGCCAGTAGTAGTGCATAAGTGGAATAGGTTTGGCTTTCTGGATCTATAAGCAATGTGTGGAGAATTACATCTTCTATGTCTAACTTATTCAGATTTGGCTCGAAGTAATAATATGAATCCGATGTCATGAACTTTATTCCATAATCCGGTGCAACAGTGAGGGCAGTGGGAAATGTGTTAGTTAATAGCCTCCCAGCAACCCTCTTGGAATAATCCCGCGTCTTGAAAAGACAACGATAACCGCTCCTCCAAATAGTGATTGCGTCTTCTGGCAACTTCTCTGCCAGATACTTCCTGCTTAAGTGGTCTGAAAACTCGATGATGAAGCGTGACAGGTTTCTATTTCCAGCTGATTGCTTCTCTGGTGATGTAAAATACATACCATGCATTGAAAGATTTCGTCTTGCTCTCCACAATGAAACGGAAGATATCCCATACTCAAAGCTTTCTTCTCCTGTTAAATTTCTAAACAGAACTGCAATATTTGAATTTGAAATCAATTTTTCCCATGGAACATACGGTTCTGACTTGAACATTTCCTGTAAGGAAAGAGCGTAATTTCTATCGGAAATCTCCGTTAATTTCCTCATGCCCTTCCTCTTCGTCTCAATGACTCCTTTCGTTTCAAGACTTTTAACAGTTTGAGAGATTGAACTTTCCGACTTCCCCATGATAATGGAAAGATCACGAATTGATGAGTATTTGTGATCAGAGATAGCCCTGACAGTAGCAATTTCACCTTTTGAAAGAGTGAAGGGTAACCTTTGTACTTTCATTTCTATACTGCATAATTACAAATAAGTATTTAAAGCATTTTGATTTATGAAATACACAATAGACCTTATCGTCGTAACTAATAATTAGCCCTTATGGCAAAACTGCACAAACTACAACTGAATGGATTTGGTGAATGAGGAGTCATAAGCAGAGTGTTGCTTAGTGGCCTATCCCAGTAGGTTCAGGATTGCTTTAATAGGAAACCAAGTGTAAGGAAACGCTAAAAAATGGCTGCTCAGAGGATAGGTAGGGAGTAGATTAAATAGTTAAGTAGTGGATACTATCTGTACCACGAAAACCTTAGCCGACCCCCCAGAAAAACAGCTTCAAATGATATCATGTTTATCTTCGTAAAATCAAGTCGGACAGTGATTAATCCAGAGAATAACCTTCACATTTCAATAATTAAATCTCTTCTCATACTCCTTGTGAGGAAACCACTCCAGCAGAATTGCAATTATTTCCACTTCGCTCCCGGCAACGGAATAAACTAGCCTCCACGCGTTCGGTAAGTTGTATTTCCACAGGTTGTCGATCTCGTATTTGCTCACGTAAGTTTTCGGTATTTGCCGTTTTGGTATTTGAATGCCACAGAAAGGATTTTGCTTAAGGTCGTCAGTCGCTCGTTCTAGGAATTCTTAAAGTGACGGATTATCAGCTTTCATCCTGAAATAGGCTTTCTGGACATCTTCATCTGCAAATACCACTGTGATCATCTTGTCAATCATTACTTCAGCACCAACTTGCTGTTACTGTACTTACTCACAAGTTCAGGATTCCACACCCAGATTATCTTACCATTATGCTGGACAATTTTCCCAGAATCTTCTAGATATGAAATGATTAGGCTGAATGTTTGGTACATCACTTTCTTCTCCAAGGCAAGCCACAGCTGCCTCTTTGATGGATATTCCTTCGCTTTTCTCAGGGTATCCTCCACCATAAGGACAGTATCCAACCTCGGGTAGTGTAGTATTGACTTATTTTCCATCATGTTGCATATTTTTATACAATATATAAATTTATACACAGAAGACAGCAGCAAGAATATTCATGGTGGTAGATTAGGGTCCTTCTGAAAAAAGTGAGTTCTAAGATATCCTGCTCAGATATGAAAACGCTAAAACTCATTGAGGAAGCATGGAAGGACATTGATAAGGGGAATTACAAGACCCGAACCAAAGATGACTTCTTCAAAGAGTTAGAAGAATGGTAATACGTGTAGACAGAATTGTCTACACTTCCAAATTTGAACACGAAGTGAGGACTGTGGTGGACAAGAAAGTCAAAGAGAGATTAGAAAAGGACATTAAGAAAATAATAGAAAACCCAGAAATTGGAAAACCGATCAGCTATGCCTTTAATGGCGATAGAACCGCCAGAATACTATCGTTTATGTTGATCTATGCGATAAAAGACAGTAGCCTTATTTTATTGCGGTTTGAACATAGGGGCGATGTCTATGGTTGATCTGTTCGCCATGTCTGTCAGCGTGAATAAAGTTAAAGGTAGTGCATCAGAATGGGCATTCTTGGAGTTAGTCGACAGTAGCAATATTCAGGGTTCCTTAATTGGCATCGACAAAAACC
>JAJZXP010000136.1 GCA_021806345.1 Thermoplasmata archaeon
ACGGATATGACTATGATCAGAAGCGACAGAAGAAGGGATATACCATAGAATATAGCTATTCTTAGGATTTTCTGTCTCTCCGATGGATCAAAGCCATTATTCATGCTATTTTTCATCCTTTATAGACAATATATCATTAATATAATATCAATTCTGCTTGTAATTTAAAAAAATAAACGAAACAACGTATATGATTAGATCCCTCTGATTATCCTATCAAGGTTAAGATGCCTCACATTGTAGAAAATTTTTCTCATTCTACGATATTCATCCAAATGTAAAAATTTTATTGGCGCTAAAATGGACCGGTCGATATTTGTTTAATGTTTTAAGGAAATACTATCTCTATGATACCTGATCCTTAACAGAGAGTCCTCATTTCGATATTGAGAGTGCAACAAAATTGACATTGTTACCTGTGACATATACCTCTAATGTTTCAACTGGATAGCGCTTTTTTAAGTATTTCTCAAAGAAAAATCATGTTAAAAATCTTTTTTTAATCGTTTTTCCTGAAAGCATAAAGAGACAAAAAATGCCAGGATTAGCTCTATGGCCTTAAAGATTTCTTCCATCAAGAAGTATATGCCAATTTAAGGGCCCAAGTATTCCATCAATTTCCCTGTAAAGTGTGCACTTCCTCTCCTAGTTGTGGCCAAGCTACCGATTTATAATTCACGCAAGTAGAAAAGTGATTCTGCCAAGCATTGTATTCTTTTGGATCAAAGTGAATAATTGGAACTCGCAATTCCACTGTGAATACAATTGTTCATTCTTTCACTCTATAGATCATCGGTTGTATGTGCAGATTTAATCTTCTCTAAAGTGGTGTATTTTCCTCTGAAAATATTCTTTCGACCTGCAGGTATTTGATGCACCGATACCTCAGGAGCCTAAGCACAAAATTTTCTTACCTTGATTCCTAAGCTCTAAAAAAGTGTTTCTTGAATGCCTCCCATAAAATTCCCTGATTACATCATCATTCAATTCCACGGCTTCTTTCACTTCAAAAACTTTCGATACGACATGGTTATCTGCATCGTATAGAGCTAAATAATCAGGTTTTCCTCTCACTCTAATAAATCCCCAAGCCTTATATTTTCTAACGAATTCCAAGCCGGTGTCTGGACCAGCAGACCTGAATGACTTTAATAAGACAGAATCGCTTCCATTTTGAACCTCTTCATTAGCATCATTATCCTCCTCGGTCAGGTTTGAAGTATACTCTACAAAGACTTCCACGTGCTCAGATACGAACTCCTTGTCATTTATTCCCGAATCAGTAGATATTTTATCAATCAAGCTGTCCTGTAACTCCTGTCTTTTATCGTCCACAAATTGCCTCAATTTTCTAAGTCTTTCCACAGAAGACAGAAATTCCTCAAGAGCTCCGGGAAAGCTCTCTTTACTTAGAGCTTCAAACACAGATAGATCCTCATGGTCCTGCTCATATCTCCAGATAAATACTGGCCGGTTTGAATCTTCTTTGAATAGAATTAACTTCTTACCGTTGTACAATGCCCCATATTTGCAATGAAGTATACGATAATAAGCATGAACCTGATCATAAGCATGGGTGTCTCCCTCTATTTCAACTTTAGGGGATTTTGCATCCAAGATAAAGCAATTGCCTTCATTTTACACTTTGTAATCAGCGTACTTTGTTTCATGTCCAACTTGCATTGGTACCTCGATACCAACTTCATCTTCATTTGCCAGGTCATAACCCATGGTTTCCAAGAGCTTTACGACCACTACCTGAGAAAATCTTTTTTCAGACTTGATATCCAGGGTCGCACCATTAATAACTTCTCTGCTTAATTTTTCTGAACTCAATACTTCTTCACCGTCTAGAGAGTGATACGTTAGGATACATAATCAGTTTTGCGTTGTTTAGCCATTTTTAGTAGTTTAGTTTTTAGAGATTATTCTTTCAGAAGATAGTGAACATAATCTTGTGCAGATATAAATTACACTGAATATATTTTCAAACTCCCATAGCAATTCTTAAATTATTTTTTTTATCCAAATCTGCATGTCATGGAGATGATGATCCCTTTCACTATGACTCTGTCCACTTTTTCAATATTGTTTTCTTCATGCATAATTTTTTCATCTCAGTTAACTCTACCATGTTATGGATATACGTATAGGGGTTGTCACCCCTGTCACCCCTATAATTTTTTTTTCTTGTTTTTTCGATCTATAACTTTTTGATCTTAGTTAATTCTACTAGGACGTATGTCTATTTTAGGGGGTGTCACCCCTATAATGCTTGTCATATATAGTCCATTTTTAGGGGTGACAAGGTGACAGGGGTGACAGGGTGACAGCATTGGCAAAATCTTACGTGATTTACTGACTATTTAGGTTGTCACCCCCCCTTATCATGGGGTTGTCATGGGTGACAGGGGGGTGACAAGGTAATATTTTAGAGGGTAGATATACCAAAAATAACTTAAATAAACAGATTTATTTAATATTAAAAGTCCTTTTTTTGTAAAAATTAGGTTGTCACCCCCCCTTATCATGGGGTTGTCATGGGTGACAGGGGGGTGACAAGGTAATATGTAGAAGCATGTTTGACATTCAAATTGCATGACAGTAGTGAAATAATTCCACCACTAATTAATGGTCTTCTTTCACATTTTATGATACGGGCCAAGTCTTTATTGTGCACAGTGTCTATATTCAAGGTATATGTGTCTTAATAGCATATGCTATTCCCTGTTCAGTAGTGCATGTATAATTTCATGTATGGAGTATTATTTGGTTATGATTTCCAGGTTTGCAAAAATAATACCATGGAAATCTTTTTCATAATCTCATGGATACAAAATCCATGATAATTTATCATACGGTGATAAATGATTTCACAGTAGGTGTGTTCCCTTAATTGTTAATAAACAGAAATTTCAGACAGGATTAATTGTGAAATAGATCAATCCAGTATTTTCTGATGTTTACATGGAGGGCAAATCCAGTGAAAATATTGAGATATTTGAAAGATTTTATATCATTTATTTGTGCCATTATGAAATCTTTATGATCAAAATCTCACCTTCAACTTCATAAAATCCAATATGTTCTGATTCTGAAATATTTATTCTAAATTCCAGTTCCTTAAATAAGTTTATATTTAGCGATGGAGAGTTGAATATTTAACAAGCACATCTTCAGTAAGAGGGTTTGCTCCATCACAGTTTCGTGCGAGTTCCCCATTATTATCTTT
>JAJZXP010000448.1 GCA_021806345.1 Thermoplasmata archaeon
GGTTTCTGTACTGAAACACCTGAGGGATTCAGGGAGGAAGAGCCTTGATGATCTGGCCACGTTCACAAAAAGAAACAGAAGCACCGTTTTCAAGGCATTGGGGAAAGAGGTTTCTATGGGTCTGGTTAATCAGTATAACGAACCACTGAAGAATGGGGGTAGGGTTTCCTTTTATTCCGCAGTGGATACCGTTAAAATGCTTGATATGGTGAAAAGAAAGAGAAAAGAAATCTGTGAGTCATTCGACAGATTGATCCTGAAAATTTCCAGTGAGATTGATTGAAATCAGGACGACCCAATAACCATGAGAATCAGAACAAGTACAGTCAGCACTGAGGCTAACGTGGCCATATTCAATATCTTTGCCATATTCTCAGAATTGAGTTTTTCGATCTTTCTGAAAATATAACCTTCATTGATAACCACATAGACTATCAGGGCAAGAATAACTCCCAAAATCAGCAGTATACCTTTAATAGAGGTGAAGGCAGGAATCTTGCCCTCTGTTGAAAGGATTGCGAAGAGAATAATGCCCAATATAATGGTGATTCCACCTGTGGCTCTTATTCTCATAACTGTATTTTTGATTCCACTGCTCTCACCTGAAAATTCCTTTTTCCTGGAAAGCCTGTAGAGAAGAAAGACTAAAACTACTCCAAACAGAATCCAGAGTATTCCAGCAATTGCATGAATACCAATAAGCACATTTTCTAAGTCAGACATACATGGGTATCCTCCATTATTATTTTATAACTCTTTGCATTTGAGATCAACGTTTTCTGGATATCTGCATGAATCTAAGATCATGAAAAAAGAAGTTTCATCTTTGTAAATAATTTATTAGGCTTATCGGAAATGTGGTAAACCATCATATGACAGAGGATTTGCCTGTGCGTGAAAATGAGTTTTCTTTCAGAACAAGGCAAAAGGATATTGAAACAATTGGTGAAAGTGAGTTTGAGTTTCTTGTCATCGGTGGCGGGATAAACGGCGCGGGAACTGCAAGCCTTCTGGCACAGAATGGACGCAAGGTTCTGCTGGTTGAAAGAAATGACTTTGCATCAGGAACAAGTTCCGGTTCTTCAAAGTTAATACATGGGGGGTTAAGATATCTTGCTAATTTCGAGTTCAGAGAAGTTAGAAGGCTCCTAAAGGAAAGGAATTATCTTCTCAAGAATACTGAAATTGTGAAACCGCTCCAATTTGATGTGGTAGTTGATGAATATTCATGGAAGAAAATATCTCTCAGAGCTGGTCTTACACTATACAATATTCTCTCAGGAAAAATAAAATTACCAAGATACCATAGAAATTCAGGGAAGTTTCCAGATCATGTCAGAGGGTATTTCACTTATGACGATTCTATGACGGATGACGCTCTTCTGGTCATTAGCAATATCGTAACGGCGCACTCCAAGGGCGCCGTCTGCCTGAATTATGTGGAGATTCTGGAGGTGTGGGAGGACAATGGAAAATGGATGGCGAAATTAAAAGATGCCATTTCAGGAAGGAATCTCACAATATCAACAAGATTCATAGTTAATGCTGCAGGGCCATGGGCCAACAGGATACCGGGAATTGGCAAAACTGGCAATTTCAGCAATCTTCTATTAAGCAAAGGTATCCATGTGGTTGTGGATTCTTCTCTGTTTTCTGGAAATAACGCAGTTGTTTTCCGTTCTCCAATTGACAGAAGGCAGATGTTCATTATCCCGAGGGGGGAGGTAATACACATAGGAACAACAGACACATTTACCTCGTCGCCAGACGACTGGGCTATCAAGGAGGAGGACATAGAATATATTATTTCAAGTGCCAGGTCTATTATACCAATATTGAGTCGCAAAGATATTATCGAGAGCTTTTCAGGCATCCGTCCACTTTTTGGCTCAGGTTCAGACCCTGGTAAAGTTACACGAAAATCTTCTGTGATAATTAATGGAAATGTTGTTTCGATACTTGGAGGCAAAATAACGGATTACAGATTGACGGCACAGTCAGTTGCCAGAATAATTAACAAAGGCATCTCCCATGATAAAAGGTTGTCCTTCAGGGGATTGCCCACCATAGATTACAGGAGAAATGGTTCTGATGCCATAATACAGGCCGTATTTAATGAATGCGCACTCAACGAAGAGGATGTTCTTCGCAGAAGGATTGGTGCAAGACTATATACAAAAGATGCTGGAAAATCCATAGAACCTGAAGTCAGGGATAAGGTCAAGAGGCTCTTAACTGATAATAGAAATTAAATGGAAAGCCTTGCTGAGATTATTTTCCTAGCCTCCTTAAGGTTATGGAACTTTACACCCATATGAAGGAAATTAATCTCGGGGGCAATAATCCGTATCTCTCCTATATGAATGTCACGGTCATCCAGATAGTAAATTCTTTCATGCGGGATGTGAATTTTCTCCTTTTTCAAAGTTTCCATTAATTCCTTCAGTTTAAGATCCTTTCTAGAATCTTCGCTAATCTGCAAGTGGTCAAAGTACTTTCTAATATTGAAAGTCTCAAGTGCGTCGATAACGTGTTTTCTGTCATTCCATGTTAAGGTGGAGATGATGGCCGAATTGTCTCTTGCCCACTGTAAAAACTCCCGTAGATCTGCTTTGAGCCTGATTACTGTTCCATTGGAATCCTGAATTGTATCATTGTCAACTTTTTTGAAAGGCATTTTGCATCGGGAAATGTCCAGGTTGTCCCATGCGGTACCGTCAAGATCCATCAATAGAAGCCATTTTACCATTTCTGCCACCTAATCATTTCTTTTGATTCTTCCCGCCATTTTATTCTGTTAGTTTGACTCCATAGTGTATCTCTGCCAGGTGCATAAGGGGCACTATGAGATCAGAAAGTTCCTTTCCGAAATCTGTAAGTCTGTAAATCAAACGTTCTCTATCATTCAATTTTTCTATCAGACCTATTTCCACCATTTTCTTAAGTCTTCTGGAAATAATTGTCGTGCTGGAAAAGGGAATGAAGCTTATAATCTGGTTGAAATTTATGCCATCCTCCTTATGCTTGAGAATTGCAAGGATGATCATGGAGTATTTCTTCCCCAGTTCATTAAAAAGTGGAAGGGATGGATCAATGCAGACAGTCATCCCATCTACGTTGATCATACATATTTGCCCTCTTTTCCTATTTCTCTCTGCTTCGTATTCTTCTTGCTTCAATGGTCTGCAAATTATAAACTGTATATTAGATTTCATTTTTTAGCAGAAATGT
>JAJZXP010000081.1 GCA_021806345.1 Thermoplasmata archaeon
ATAATCCACCTGGATACTGATGAATTGCAGGATCTTCTCAGATTCTCATATAATGAAGAGGGAAAAATATGACTCAACTCAGGTCTGGAGACCTTATTGATGGCTTATTTTACGCTAACCTTGGGGATGGCAATCTAAACGTGGAAGATAATCCTCAGCAATACCTCTTAAAGTACCTTAATGTTCTAAAAAGTTACAATTCATTTTTAAAGGAAAAATCCAAAAGTGTCAAATTTTTTTGGAAAAAGTCCGAGGTTCCTGAGGGATACGACAATAGAGAAAAGAAATTTGCAATAACACTTGAACTTCCAGGGTCAATTCCACCCCATGAGAGGCGTTATGCCAATGAAATCCTTGAAAGGATCGTTTCATTTGAATTCAAGAGTCTTTGCTGCCAGGCCACTGAAAAGAATGGTAAGTTAAAGTTTATTAAAATACTTGATACATTCGAGGAGGAGAACCTGATTATTTTAGATTCAATGCCAACCACCCCAGAGATTTTTCCGGATATGAATGATGTATCAATAAGGAAAGAAATTTCTGCCTTGAAAAAGTTAATAAATGAGCCAAGGGAACACCATCTTCCCTTGCTGGCGTTATCAGCCAAAAATGGAGGAAGTCTGTTAGCTGGACCACAGTATAAGAGAGTAGACGAATGGATGGTTTTGACTGATAACACATTTCCCGGAGTGGATGAGCAGAGATCTATGGTAATCAGAGCTCTTTCTACCGAGAATTTTGCAATCCTTGAAGGCCCACCCGGTTCCGGGAAGACAACAGTAATTTCAGAAATTATCCTGCAAATGCTTTCTGAAGGGAAGAGAATTCTCCTGGTAGGTTCCACTCATGTGGCAGTAGACAATGTTCTGGAAAAATTACTTAAATACAAGAATATCGTTGTTCCAATAAGAATAGCCCCAATTGACCGGGAGCTTCCCCAGGAGATCAGGAAGCTAACCTATTCCCATTTTCTAAAATCATTCAAAGAGGATATTCTTTCCAATCTTTTAAAGATAAAAAATAAAACTCACCTTCAGGAGGAGTGGATAAGGGAAATCCAGAGTGAAAACCATAACCCTTTTTTAGAAGGAATAGTCAATGATAGCATTAATCTGGTAAGCGGCACGTCCATTGGCGTTCTGCAATTTCCGCAAATCAGGGATTCGCTCTTCAGGGGTTCATACGAACCTATTTTTGACGCATTGATTCTGGACGAAGCCAGCAAGACAACATTTCAGGAATTCCTTGTACCAGCAATGTTTTCGAAGAAATGGATAATTTCCGGTGACCCAAAGCAGCTTTCGCCATACACTGAACGTGAATTCATTTCAAGTCAGGTAGAAGCATTAATAAGAAAAGAAACAGGCACAATGGACAAACAGGAAGATTACAATGATCTGGACAAGGTCTGTTTAATATCATTCCGGGCAGACAGAATTCTGTCTGAAAAGGGGAATGATGAGAATCCATCGGTTCTGATTTTATTGAAAGATAATGAATCTAAACTGAGAGATCTGATCTCAGACCGGATTAAAAAATTGCAACCGAATAAGGTGGTGCACATTGTCAACCCTAACAATAATCATATGATTGTAGAAAAAATCATAATCAGCGGGTCTGACGTCATAATTATGGAATCTTCACAACTGCATGACTTCCTTGACGCGTTACCATATGAAATCAAGATTGTTGGGAACATCTTTAATGAAAGAATTCTTGATTACAGATATGACTTCATTCATGTAGTTTTAAATAAAAAGGGACCCCGCAATAGATGGGACAATAAAATTCAAGAAGATGGAAAGACACTTTCAGGAGAGATAGCATGGAGGTTAGTCAGGTCATATGAACTGAGACGGTCTGCTGAAAAAGCTCATAAGTACAAATATGAAATCGAACGATTGATTCCAGGCAATGCAGAAGGCACAGATGGAATACTTTCAAAGATAGATGATATCAAGTTTACCGGTCTTCCTTCGATTATAGAAATCCTTATTTCGGGAAACGGCAGCGTAAATTCATCATACAAAGGTTCCATATTTGAATCCGGTCTGGAAAAGGATTATAAGGAAAAAATATGGTTAAGGCTGAGTAAACAGTACAGGATGCATCCAGAAATTTCCAGATATCCCAGGGAACTTGTGTACACATCAGAGGATGGAAATAGTGCCGCACTGATAGACTCTCCAAGACTCAAAAGAGACTGGAATTACAATCGCTACAATAGAAGAGTGGTCTGGCTTGACATTAGGGAGAAGATCAGAAATGGCAATGGGGAAAGGCATACAAATCGAAATGAAACTGAAGCCGACAAGATAATTGATGAACTGAAAAACTTCGTAAAGTTTGCATCTTCAAATGGGAATTCTGAATCAACCCAATGGACTGTGGCACTGCTCTCTTTCTACAAAGATCAGACACGTTATTTCCAGAGAAAAATCAGAGAAATGAAAAATTTCACCGGAAGGGCATCCTTATATTTCTCGGAGGATAAATCAGTAAAGATATTTGTCGGAAATGTAGATTCAATGCAGGGGAGAGAAGCCGACATCGTGTTTCTTTCCATGGTAAGATCCGGAGGTCTGGGGTTTCTGGATAATACAAACAGAGTTAATGTTGCAATAACAAGGGCAAAATATCAGTTGGTTATAGTGGGGAACCATAAATTATTCTCTAACCCAAGATATAAAGAAGAAACAATATACAAATTGGCCAAATCCATTAAACCGGACTTGGAATTTAAAACGGGGAATTGATACTATGATAAGCAATGTATTGAAACTAAAAAGGAATATTGAAACTGAATCGTATAAATTTATTGGTACTGTAAAAGTTGAGGAATCAAGGCCGTATATTGTAAGCGTATTAAAACTAGGGCTGGAGTATGGTATTAAAAAACCTATAAAACCGGAACTGATTATTGAAAATTTGCTTCCAGGAGAACCGCTTGCCGTGGCGGTGAATATTGTCAATAGATTTATTCAACTAGGCTTAATCAATGAAAATGGAACTCTCACAACACTTGGAGAAGAAGGGGCTAAAGGAAAAGTGTTTATGCCTCAATCAGGGAAGTTCACAATATGTGTGACAGAAGATCCTCTAATAAGGAATGGAGTTTTAGCTATAGATTGGGGTCAAAATGCGCAGGAAGATAGATCCAAACTCAATAATAAAGATGAAGGAAAAGGGATTGAGAGGCCAGCTATTTTAGATCGGTGCTTGGGTTTT
>JAJZXP010000353.1 GCA_021806345.1 Thermoplasmata archaeon
CAATGTTCATGGTCAAAACCACGATTAATCTTGATGAAGAAATCTATGCAGAAATCGTCAAAGAATCAATAGAAAAGTATGGCAGCACCAAGAATATATCAAAAATAATTAACCAGCGCCTTAGGAATAAGAAAGCTGATGCAAGGAAAAGCGGAAAGCGAATAGTGTTCAAGGTCCGGGAAGACCTTGCATCGCTCAATGCAGACAATGAGATAAGAAAGGGATGGGAGGGGAGCAGTAAATGACAATACTGGTTGACACAAATGTTCTGGTATATGACGCTATAGAGAATTCCCCTTATCATAGCAGCGCAAGTAAGCTTATCGATTTGTCGGAAGACGACATAATTAACTCACTATCAATAATCGAACTAGGTTTTGTTCTTCCGAGGTATGGAATAGATAATCAAGACGTTCAAGTAAAGATAAATGAATTGCTGCATGGCGATTATTTTTCAGTCTCTTGGATTTCTGGAAAGATGATTGAGAAGGTTTCCGCATTTATGGTTGAACACAAGTTAAGTTTTAGGGATTTTAATGATTGGATAATAGCGTATGATGCACATTCGAGAAATATACCTTTAGCGACTTTTGATAAAGTACTGCAAAAGAAATGCAAAAAACTTGGTATTCAAGTCATTGAGATCTAGCTTTATGATAATTCAGCCCGGATTTGCTAATGTATTGGGCTAGAAGTATATTCTTGCTTAGCAGGGACTCCCCCATCCGAGATGGATAGTGCAACAAGATGAGAACTATTTCCTGTTACACAGGTAAGGCAAAAGGGGGTACAGGCAATCTGTAAAATTCATGGAAGTAAAATCCATAATATTGAATATCAAAACCACTGCCGACAAAGTAAGAACCAGAATTAAATGACAAATGTAGTTTCTAGTTTTAACTATTTCATCAAAAGTTTTGCAACCTTCCTGGTTTTCTCGTAGCAAATAGTATCGCAAACATAAGCGCACTTATTATATATGCGCATATTATACGTTTATTGTGGTATAATGACCTGGGAATTTGAACACAGTATCGTAACTAAAGCAAGAAAAGAGACAATATGGGCTCTTTATAGTAGAGTTGAATCTTGGCCTCTCTGGGATCATGGAATCGAAGACGTATCTCTTGAGGGAGCATTCAGAGAAGGCACAAGAGGAAAAATCAAACCAGAGGGGCAAGGTCTCTTGAGTTACAGGATTACTCTGGCTGATTCGGAGAAAGGCTTCTCTGACGAAACAGTTATTGATGATTTGGGAGCAACGATAGAGTTTGATCACACTTTTTCTGATTTGCCAGATGGAGGGAGTCTCCTCACGAATCACGTAACAGTTCGCTGCCCGGATAAAGAAGGGACAGAAAGGGAAATAGGAGAGGGTATATCTTCCGGAGTTCCCAAAACGATGGAAAATATTACAATGATGGCCATTATCATAGAAAAAATATGCAAGTTTCAGTGAGAGTTCAAGCGTATGCCATCAACAAATAAGATGCCCACAAAATTTGAGAAACCAGATGAAAGCCCAGGTTTTTTACTATGGCAGACTATGAATCTCTGGCAGAGGAAAATGAGAGCAGCCTTAAGAGAATCTGGGCTGACCCATGTACAGTTTGTGCTCTTAGCCTCCACTGTATGGTTGAACGATCACGGTAAGGAAGCCACGCAGGTAATGATTGCGAGGTTTGCGCATGCCGATGTTATGATGACGTCGCAGGTCCTGCGTTCCCTTGAAGAAAAAGACCTGGTTCTGCGGTTAAAAAAACCCAAAGGTGACACAAGGGCTCGTCTAATATCTCCCACAAAAAAAGGGAGAGAACTGGTTGGAAAAGCCATAATAGTCGTTGAGGATACTGACAGTGCTTTCTTTGACGTATTAAATGATAAAGTAAGTGAATTTACTGAAATGCTCAGAAAACTAATTTCTTCTAATTGAATCTCAGGATCATCTAAAATCCACTTACAAAAACTGACTTTATGCTTATTTCCTATGTATAGTGTATGATATATCGCTATTTGCTTCGAATAGGTGTTTGATTAATCCTACAATGAAAGAACCGGAGTTACAACTGCCACAGACTCTGGAATAAGATCCAAAAAATTTGATAGAATCTACAAATTTGAGAAAATAGTGAACAAAACAGTAAGGATTTGATCATTGAGAAATGGGATGCCTTGATTCAAACTCAGACATTCTCACTCGCATTACTCCTACTTCTTTTGAGGTCATTTTAAACATAATTGGAACCAGGTCTCTTAACACCTAGCTTTTCGTAAATGTTATCTGAGCTGATTATTTCGTTTCCACATAGTGAAGCGTGGAAAGAGTAAAACACTCCCGTTTTTTCGTGGTCTATAAGGTGTGCTGCTGCTAATACATTTGACTTGTTCGCACCTTTCAGCTCAGCAATGGATAGTACACTAGCAAACATTTCTTCTACAGGAATTCCTTTCTGAACACTAATCAGTGCGAGTTCCACCAATGTCAGAATAGAGGTATATATATGCCCTTCATATTCTTCCAATACTTTGGTTGCCCACGAGTTCAGCCTATCATCGGAATTCGCAATCGCGATGAAGAAATCTGCATCCGCGTATGGCATTTATCTTCTTTCCTTATGTCTTCTCCTGTTCCTTTCTGCGATTTCTTTGTTCGCTTCTTCTTCAGCCAGCACCCCAATACCTCCTGCCGTCAACTTACCAATTTCCACATCTTTTCCCCATTTTCTGAGCTCTGCAACAGGATCTTTTGGTTTAGGAATTAAAACAATTTCGTCTAATAATTTTACTATAAAGAATCTGTCCCCGTATTGTTTTATTGCATCTTTACCTATATTAATTCGTCCCTTTTCATCCATTCTAGGTTCTTCAATCGTTTAGTACACTTATTGAATTCAATACAATTAAATTTGTGGGAATTTACTTATATTTAGCGTAATTATGTATAGGATTTCCCACTAACGCAGTTCAGAAAACTTAAAACCATAAAGTTAAACTACCGAAAAATAAACTCATAATGGACCGGTCGGGATTTGCTTATTGTTTTAAGCGAATATTTTCTGCTTTACATGAATATAAGAAAACTATCCCTTATCTCATAATGCCCAGAAATTACTGCACCCGTGTAAAAATTTACGAAAAGGCAAGAATTATATTGCAATTATACATTGGGTATACAAGGTATATACATGGATTACACAACTATACAGATTAGCCGATCT
>JAJZXP010000151.1 GCA_021806345.1 Thermoplasmata archaeon
TTCACCTCGTACAGCTTGTAATACTCCTTACCGTTAGCTCTCTTATCTTTCCTCACTGATATTGACATCTCATCTTACTCCGTATAACCCATATGGGTCATACACTAATAAACCTTTCGGTACCCCTTGTTTTCAATAAGAAATGATATAAAAAAGAAGAGTTTTCATGACGTTAGTTTACCGCCATAGTTTTTAGGAAAGGTTTTTTATATTTCTGGTTGATTACTATTTCATATTTTATGTCTGGAAAGGCCAGTAAATTCACGTTGTTAAGAACTGGAATATTCCGTCCACTAGCCGCATATAATTTTCTGATAGAAAACAAGAGACTAAGATTAAACAGAAAATATCCATTTGGGAATGATAATGATATCAAAAGCTTTGAAGTGTATACTGAATTTCTTTCGTTCACCTTCGGTTCAGAATCTTTAAAATTTATTAATGAACATGGTTCATCGGAGCTATACGATCTATATGAAAAAAGTATCATAAAAATGAAAGGTCTGTATGGAGAGGATAGACAATTGAGTGTATTATCGCTGGAAGAATCCATGTCACTTTATTTCTCAGTTCTGATAATGAAACCAGAAACTGTAATTGAAACTGGGGTGAGTGATGGAATCTCGAGCTTATTTATACTTTCAGCACTTGAGAAAAACGGGAGAGGAAATCTCTATTCTATAGATTTCCCTGAGGTTGGAATGCCTAAACTCTATGGAAAAGAACCAGGTTGGATTGTAGACGAAGCACTCCGAACAAAATGGACTCTTATCTATGGAAAGAGTAGTAAAGAGTTGCTTCCTCTTCTGACTAAGTTAAGGTTTGTTAACATTTTTTTTCATGATTCGGAACACTCGTACTCAAACATGAAATTTGAATTTTCTACCGCTTTAAAATATATGCAGAAGGGTTCATTGTTATTATCGGACGATGTAAGAGCAAATGGGGCATTTCTGGAAGTGTGCAGTGAATTTGGTATAGATAAGAATAACATATGCTTGTTGACTGGGAAAGATTCTGATCTTGGTTATGCTGCGATAAACAGGAATTTGAAAGAGACCATCAGGAGTTAAATGCTATGAAAATAGTAATCTTGGTTAGAATACTCTGGAGCGCAGGAGCCCAGAAGATTGCCATTAACGAAGCAATCGAACTAAGGAAGCAAGGGCATGACGTTGATTTAATATTTCTGAGAAGAGGTAAGACCTGGAAGGCGTATGAAGAATTGCTTGAAAAGACAAATTACAGGGTAATCTCCGAGGGTAAGTCGTCTATTTTCACCAACCTTTACATTTTCATTACAGGTTTATTCATGAAAGACAGAAAAGGCGAAGGGAGGATAGATTATGACCTGTTAAGAAAGTTCCCGAAATTCATCGAAAATCTCAGGCCGGATAAAGTAATATGCCACGATGAATGGGCAGGTATCGCCGGCTACTATGCAAAGAAGAAGCTGGAAATACCTTATGAGGTCTTTCTTCATGAAAGGCTTGGCAAACTGAAAGTTCCCATTTTTGGTAGAATGGCGGAAAGCTACCGGATTAGAATTCTGAAGAACGCCACCAGGGTGTATTCTGTTACGGACAAAATAGCAAAAGACACCATTCAACGATTCGATATTAATGTTCTTCCAGACCCACCGGGATTTGACTTATTAGGTGAAGCTGATCCGTCGCATAAATTAAACAGAATAGTCTCAGTATCAATGTGGGACATAGGGAGGAATCCATTTTTTTTCATACAATTAGAGAAGTATCTTGACGATTATGAAATATTACTGCTAGGGAACTGGAGGGACAATGACTATTACGAATCCTTCATAAAAAGTATTCCCAATAACTCAAAAATTAGAATCAAGACAAATATTTCGGAAATGGAGAAGAATTCATTGATCCGAGATAGCAAATTCCTCGTAAGATTCGGAGATATGGAGTTTGGCCCTGCAATTGCCGTAATAGAATCCATATCCTGTGGCACACCGGTGATCATCAATACCGGTTTGGGCACTGCCGATATGATCAGGGAACACAATGCCGGGTTTGTTCTGGATTCACCAGATCCGGAGGCTGTTGCCAATATTGTAAGGAACGCCAATATGGAAAACTATGAACAGATTTTGAAAAACGTCTACGAGTTGAGAAGAAACTGGACATGGAAGGATCATGTGGAGAAATTATTATAGTCAATGGTATACTGAAATCAGACAATTATGCTTCATGACAGGGACTTTATTTTTCGTTATAGGAATACAGCCTTGGTCGTTCCACGGAATTCCTTCTTTACAAGTATTCCCGCCTGTGGAGAAATGAAAGGCATGTATTTACTTGAGGCATGGAAATGAGAAAACAGGTGATATTGAAATACAAAGGATTTCATGTAAATCTGGGCGATAGAAGTAATATGGAGCAGTTTAGCTCTAACCGTGCTGCTTTTTCGCAGGTATTTCTACAAGGCACTTATGATTCGCTTCTGAAGAAATTGAAGGCGAGTGATAGCGTAATAGACGCTGGTGCAAACATTGGAATGTTTACTCTACAGGCTGCAAGAATTGTTGGACCTTCCGGTATGGTAATAGCGGTTGAGCCCCAGCCCGATAATATTGAATTCTTAAAGGAAAATATCAGGCTCAACTGTCTAACGAATGTGAAAGTTATCACTAGAGCCCTTTACTTCGAAAATGATCTTGCTGTTTCATTCGCAGGTAAAGGTGTAGGGGGCCACTTATCCAAAAGTGGATCTATTACGGTAGAGAGCATTTCACTTAAGACCGTTGTTTCCCTGCTTTCTGGTAAAGACTTCTTGATAAAGATGGACATTGAGGGGGGGGGGAAGAATTCATTTTTGCAAGGGACCAGGATCTAAGCTATCTGAAGGGACTTAAAGGAATAGCGTATGAAATACATTCAACGAAAGGTATGATTCTTTTGAATGCACGATTCAATGAGATCGGACTGAAACCATCACCTGTTTACATAGAGAGAGATTTTGCAAAAAAAATCATAATAGCGTTTATTAAACATCCAATACTGGTCATTAGACTATACCGAAGTTTTCTGTTTAGGCTTTCCCTAAGAATCCTCAAAAAAAGAAATCCTCCCGTAGACTCAGACGATGGTTTCGAACCGGGTATGCAGTATGCATTCAGAGAATAATGCAGTATAACTATTGTTACACGGCATTAATCAGGTTGTGGTCAACTCATC
>JAJZXP010000109.1 GCA_021806345.1 Thermoplasmata archaeon
GTTCGAAGATAAGATAACCCATTGATATACTTTCAATTCCACTTTGCCTTACTATTCTTGACGCCTTAATCTGATGATCAATTATGAATTCCCTATCTCTTGAATTTAGCAGTGACATGAAGAATATTGCATCTGCCAGTTTCGTAAACATTGAAGCAGATCCGGGGAATATAATCACGGGAGTTTCAATTCTACTTTTTATTGCGCCTGTTGCATTATCCATTTCGGAAATAGAGAGATTCGTACTGCCCCCAATTAAAATGAAATCTGTTCCGGCTCTTTCAGCCTGCTCTGCAATCTTAACGCTGCCTTGGACTCCAGAGGTTGCAGGATCAATTAGAGTCATGTGTAATTTTTGTTTTCCCATTTTCGAATAGATTTTTTCATATACACTCATGTCAGTCCACCAACTGTAAATGCCACCAATCCTAAAATCATCGATAACTTAGAAAATTGCTCCCCTTTTTTGGCACTCTTATACTGAACCCTAAGGGTCAGAATGAAACTTGCATCACAAACGATTACGATTATAAGATATGGAAGTTGAAAAATTCCGAGGAGATATGGCAAAAATGAAAAAATGATCGTTAATACAATAAAGATCGATGAGAGATTCAGAGCAGCAGGTTTTCCATTGGTTCTTGGAAAAGTTTTCCTGTTCACGTCGCCGTCATAATCCTGAACATCCTTTATCAGTTCCCTTGATGCATTTGAGAACGCTGCAAGGAAGAAAAGTAAGATTGTGCGTGTAGGTTGATCAAATATAACTCCCCCAAATAGAAAAATGAGACCTATCAATGCACTTACAGTTAAATTTCCGGGTAATCCCTGGTATTTGCCCTTAGTTTCATAGAATATTAAAAGGAGAATTGCGATTGCTACTATTACAGTTCCGAAAAAGGGAAGGAAAATAGCTCCAAGCAGTAATGCAGATATGAATGAACCCAAGAAAATGTAATATGCTGTTTTGACTGACACTTTCCCTGATGCTAGTGGTCTTTCGGGATGATTTACCTTGTCTCCCTCAATATCCAAAATATCGTTAAGTATGTTGCCGCCTGAGAGCACAAGAAAAACTGCCAGTGATGCAATGGCCACCAGAAATAAGTTGCCTGAAATGGAAGTCCCAAGAGCAACAAGGGAAGAGATTACTGTTCCGAGGACAGCCATTATTGCATTAACTGGTCTGAATAACCTTAAAAAGGGATTCACAAACGGTTAATGTGTATCTTTATAAATTATTTGTCAATTTAATTCCCGCTATGCTTTTCATTCAGCAGAAGCCTCAATAGGGCTTTAATGTCATCGCACTTGATGCCAGTTGTAGAAAAGTGAGTCCTGTGCGATTTCAATCCATTCCTTTCGCCAATCTTTATTGCATCTTCCATGGAAATTAGATCAATTTTCCTCCTGGAAAAAGATTCTGTAACATCCAGAAAAAAGGTTGAAGTATCCTCGAATTCAAGTTTTTTGAAAAACTCAATGGACTCTTCCCCAACTGATTCCGGAAAATTATTGCTTCTGAATATGGAATTGCAGTTTAGTGATCCAATCCACATTGGACCGAAGAGGTCTCCTTCCATAAGCGGATCAATCTGGCTCAAACTGAATCTTCCCAGATTTTTTCTTGTCTCCTCTGACCTCTTTGCGCCATTCACTACCTGGACAATCACTCTGTAATAGTGGCCGTGCCAGAACGATATTTGCGGAAAGATTCCCTTATCCAGTGATGCCGCCCTTCTTGCGATAAATCCCAATAAATTTCTTACACCCATCTCGTGTCTCATTGAATTATTGCTCATCACTGATTCATACCTTCTCTCAGTCTTTGATGGCAATGAACCTGTAAGAACACTCAAATCCGTTGCTGTGAAGGCAACATATCCTCTGTTAGGAGAATTTTGGATGGCTATGTCTACAAATGGCACTATCGAGCCGTATGGATCAACATCGATAAAATCAAATTTGTATTTTGAAACAACAGATTCGAATGGCTCGTTATAGGATTCAATATCGACATTGTTGGCGATCTGATTCTCCTTTAGAATTTTGTAAGCATTCAAACTTCGCTCGGCTGAGACTGATTTAATCCCAATCTCCTTTGATGCTCTAATTGCCCTTATTCCTGTTGCACTGAACCCATCGAGATAAAGTCTGGGTCTGACAAGATTCAGGAAAATAATGGTGATATCCCTGTTCAAAACCTGGTCCCTGTTGAGGAACCCTGCCCCTACTTTTCCAGGTCCACTAAGTGACTCAAAACTCTTGTGCTTGACTGTTGCTTTTCCCTCTTTATATGGTTCTATGCCAGCTCCTCTCCGTTGATTACTTTCATAACCCTATAGGGAAGCAGGCTCTTGTTAATCGGAGTAATGTCGAAAACCCTCACACCCTCCAACGCCCTGATTTCCTGAAGAACAGGATTCCTTGATTTTTTATGAACAGTTACAATCATTGGCTTCGTATAGTTCAGTGTCTCATTAATCTCCTTCTGTGCGTTTTTAGAAGTGACCTCCAATTTTCCTATTTCATCAATAACTATAACATCTGCCTGCTCTCTTGCTCTTTGCAAACTTGGAACAATTACCTCATCAAGCAATCGTGTGTCAACTCCTATTTTATCTATTTTTATCCTGGAAACCAACGTTATATCTGCAAATTGCACTTTCTTCTTGGAGTATATGTCAAAAATTGTGTATCCAGTAAGCTTGTTATTAGTGAAGACCTCACCAACCATAACGCCCTGAACCTCTTTCCCCTGGTTCCTGAGCATTTCCATTATTTTGTTAAGAGCCTCTGCTTTTATCGACCCAACGGGTCCGGTTATGCCAATTTTTACAGCCATATTCATCCCTCCAAAAACATCAGAGGGTAATCCAGTTCCTTGATGTATTGCATTTTAGCTCTTACCGTTTCTTCATTGTATTTTATCCCTAGGGATACATTCATCATCTCCCCCTTGAGTGTAACATACTTATAATGTCCTGTGGCTCTTTTGACCATATTTCTGTCTATACTGACCTTGGCATCCAAAACAAATGGTTGAACCAAAACGCTCTGTTCTATGGCAGTTTCTATGGCATTAATATTAGTGTGATTCATGGGTATCCCGACATATTGATGGTAAATGGAGCCAAGCTTTATGCCTGCTTCAAAAATTGCCCTTTCCCTATCAGTACAATGAAAATAAAATGCA
>JAJZXP010000140.1 GCA_021806345.1 Thermoplasmata archaeon
GGTTATTCCCAGAGTCACCGGTATATTTTTCTCGATTGAAATATCCATTGCCTTCCTGGCGGCATTCTGCATAATAATCTCATCGTGCTTTGTTTCCCCCTGAATCACAGCGCCAAGTGTTACAATAGCATCCAATCCTCCTCTTTGTGCGAGAGTTAACACACCCATCGGTATGTCAAAGGTGCCCGGTACTTTCATTACCTCATCTATATCCACACCCAAGAACTCTGCCTGATCCTTTGCCCTTTCGAGCATCATCATCGTTATGTCAAAATTATATTCCGATACAACTATTCCCAATTTCATTTTTTCACCTCTCAATGTCCTAAATTTCCCCCTCTGCTGGTTAATCCCACCTGGCCAACATCCTCAAATCCCTGCCGCTGACCTGTTCCTGCCTTTCTCGTCAGGAGGTCGGGGTTGAATATTAAGTTAAAAGCATTTTCAGCATGCTCTCTTGATCTTCTGTCACAAAGCCATGACAGTTCTCTTTCGTCCTTCGCCTCATCCTCGTGTACAAAAACCTCAACTACATGTTTACCGGTTTTCAACTGTACTTCCATTAATCCAGTTGACGCTACCTGACTTGAGATTTTATCCACCGGTTTGGGTCCCGGCATTCCACAGGCAATTACAATATCGCAACCCCTATCAAAGAGTATCAGACTAGCAACTGCCAGATCCTTAATCCCGGGAACTGTGTATCTTTTAATGCTAAGATTTGTACCCATTGATTGCAGTTGGTCAATCACCGAACCGCCCATATTAAATCTGGCAAAAGTTGTATCTGCAACACCAAAAAGCTTCAATTTCTTATCACCTTGCTTTCCATAATCTTCTGTTTGATATATCTGGTACCCGTTGGTTCTGCCGAATTGAATTTTGAACACCTTACAACCTTCACCTTCAGTCCGCGTTTGAGGCATTCCTCTTCTATTATCTTCTCATTAAATGACTGATCAAAACCAAGGGTGATAATATCTGGTTTTACCTGTTCAACTGTCTTGTAAATATCCCCCTGATTACCTATAATTGCATCATCCACATATCTTATGGATGAAACCATATTTCTCCTGTAGTCCTCTGAAAATATAAGTTCCTTCCCATTTTTCCTTGCCATTTCATCGGTAGCAACCACCACTATCATGTAATCGCCCAAACTCTTACTTTCCTGCAGATAGTGTATGTGTCCCAAATGAAGTAAATCAAAAACCCCGGTAGCCATTACCCTATTCATCCATCCACTCATCGATAATGCTCTTTCCTTCTATAAACATTAATCCATTTTTATCTGCATAGCTCCTGGCTTCATCATAATCCATAGCACTGCCGGAATCCGATAGCATTTCCGCAAGTGTTGCACTGGGAAAAAATCCTAAACGATCAAGCAAATAGGTTGCCAGTTCTGTGTGACCCTTTCTGTTCGAAAAATAACCATCCCTTGCAATGAGCAGATGAACATGCCCTGGAATTCTGAACTCTTTGTAGAATTCAGTGAGCGGATTGATCATTTCCTCCGATTTTTTTAGGAAAGAAATAAAATTTCTTACTGTTGAAGATCTGTCATTGTCTGTTATTCCTGTATATGTTTTCCTGTGGTTTATTGTGAAGGAAAATGACGAGTGTGAATCATATTTCATATCTGAAGTATTTGTAGCCTCCTTTCCATAGGGCAAAAATCTTTCATACAGTTCTTCCAGGAATGGAAGGTTCAGAAAATCAGCATCCTCTTTCCTCAATGTTGTGCAGATCAGACCCCCTGCATTCTTTCTCAAATCGAGAATTGATTTTGAGGTTATATATTCGGAAGGATAAACCATGTCTGTTTCCCCCTCCCTTTTGGCATCATCAAATATTAATACGGGCTTTCCCTGTCTTAATTGATCCGAAATAGTCGAATAATCCAATCCCCCCTGTTTCAACATGAAGCATAATTACAGCATGGATTAATAATATTTGGTAGGTAATCAGAAATGAGTAATACAATTATTCAAGCTTTACAAAAAAATGACATAAAGGAACTTGTTGCTCTTGAGGAAAGGGCATTTGAAGTAGGACCTTATGATTTCGAAATGCTTGAACACGCATTTTTGCTTACAAATGGTATGGCCTACAAGGTCGTGAATGAACACAGGATCGCTGCATACATTATGGGAGTGAAAATTTCTGCAGACACAGTAGATATAGAGAGCATTGCCGTCGATCCGGACTTCCGTGGACTGGGATATGCGAAGAGACTCATATCATACCTTGAAAATGTTTGTAAAATTCAGAATATCAAGAATCTGATATTAGAGGTTAGAGCCAATAACCATGAGGCCAAATCCCTATACAAAAAAATGGGTTTTAGGGAATTGGAATATATCAAAAACTATTATAACGAAGTGCATAGGAATACACAGGACGCAATAAGGATGATCAAACTAATTGATCAATAATTTCTTTAATTTTTCCTGCGAGTCCAGATACTTGCTCTCACCATAAACATAAAGAGTTCTCCTGTTGAAACTCTCATATAGTGAGTTGAGAAGTGGTGAGACATCGCTAATGTTAACGAGATCATTTCCTATCTTTACCAGAACTTCATCCTTCGTCTTCTTTCTATCCAAAAAACTGAGGGGTGGAATGAAGTCCACAATCAAATCGGGAAATTGCTTCCTGAGAATTTCACTAATTTCATTCTCATTCATTTTCACTTTATCTGTTTTAAAAATTATTTTTAGCAATCTGCGATTTTCGATGTTGTCGATTGTTTCCTTACAGTTGTTGTCATTTTTTAATTTCTCCAGCAATAAACCGTCCGTGGTTCTGTAAATACTGTCAGGTGCCCCACTGAACCTCCAAAGACTCCGTTCGATCATCTTCTGAGCAATCTTGGCAGTCTTGTGGAAGTAAACCGACTTGTGCATCAATAAACGAGATATGAGAATTGATTCAACAGATGTAACACCCTTCTCCTCTATGTAAAGCTCATCGCCGTCTGATCTGATTATGTCTATTAATCTCTTGATACTCAGGGATAAATTTCCAGCTCCGGTGAAATAACTGTCCCTGACCAGATAGTCCATTTCATCTGCATCCAGTGATCCACTGACAATACTGCTCTCAATTGAAAATTCAGGTTTGTCACCTTTCAAAATGTGCACCAGAACCGATGGGTCTAC
>JAJZXP010000149.1 GCA_021806345.1 Thermoplasmata archaeon
CCGATCTTAGATTGGTGATGATAATTTGAGAATGCATACAGATAATTAACTGAAGCATTCCATCAGTTAGAGAAGTCAATAAATAATAAAGGCACTTATGATATCAAATGGATAGAATATAGCAATTTGGTTCCAGCACCAAGTGTACAGCCTTACAGTATAGGAGAGTTTAAATACTGTATTATTGAAGTGAGTTATAATTTTGGGGATTCTATTGGATAGTTTCTGTACTAAAATTACCCTTTTACCCTTAATTCGTCAATTATCGTCTCGTATAATGGATAAAGTAGATCCTTAGCTTCGTCTTCTTTGAATCCCAAAATTTTCATTACTGAAAGGTCAAGCGATAATCGACCTTTGAAAGTTGAAACATATTGTTCTATTATAGATGGAAAGTCAACATCCTTGATTGAATCGAATACTCTTATTAATTGTAACTTCTCTAATTCTGATAGATGTGAAAGGTCAAATATGTCAAAATTCGTCAATTCACTTTCTCTAATATCTGTAAACCCACCTGTTGTTTGTTCTCGTAATGACACAATATTGGCCATCGTAATGCAACTATTCAAGATCAATGTTTGAATCTTGTTTTCTATCTCTCCTGAGAATTTTACAATCTTGAAAGTGTCTGGGGCAACTGCCCCATCCTGAGAATAAAAAGCGAAATGATGCGTATTTCTGGAGTTGGGCCTAAATCTTCTGCCAACAAATACTTCACTCGTTTTCTTTCTGACATTTTCTCTATGGTTAGACCAGTTAAAATCTCCTTCCCATTTAGAAAATTGCTTTATTTTCTCAAAATTGTCTGGGGGGTCTATTAGAATATAGTCCAAGTTTCCTACATCGAATTTCTTCACCGAGGTTAGCGTTCTCAGTGCGTGTTTAACATTAGTCCTTGGCACATTATACTCTCCGTCCAGGCCCTTTATTTTGAATTGTATGGAATTGCCAATTTCATTTGTCAAAGTGAGAAATGCCCTCTCTATCCGAGACTCATCCGTTGGCCTAGTGATAAAAACCAATTCAGATAATCCGGCAGGAGAAACGTGATAGCCTTCGGATATCATTTCGTCTCTTATTTTCTTTAATTTCTCTCTACCTTTTTGACGAACTGCCGAAAGGAAGTTATTAATGTTCTTTTTAGATTTAGATGAGGAGAGTCCAATTAGTGGCATTAAGTTGTTAGAATATTCATGTAATTTTGATGTTTTAATAAATTCAACTTCCATTGTGTCACTGTTAACCTCAATTCGTTTTTCGTACGATTCCCTCAATCTAGAAATAATTCCTTTTATTGCATCAGAAGGAAGACTCTTAACTGATGTCTTAATGCTTACGATGGCCGTGTAGTCTGTCGGGATAGGTTTTCCCTTCCTCGCTATGAAAAGTATGTCTTTAAATGATGCCCCCTCGCTAAACGCTTCATCTTCTAGAGGTTTGATGATGTACTGGGTGCTGTAATTTTTCAGCATAAATTCTCTGATCTTCTTCGTTGCCTCACCACGGGCAAGATTAATAGGAATTACCGCAGCCAACTTTCCATCTTTTTTTAAAAGCAAATCAGATAGGGCCATGAAAGAACCCCATAGATTGACCTGGTTTCCAGAGATTTTGTTAAGAACCTCATTTTCATTTATTTTCTCTCGCATTTCACCGGGCATTTTTTCCCGGTCCGAAAATGGAGGGTTCATTATCACCAAATCAACCGGAGTAAGTTTGAATCCACTACCTTTTCCTTCCATTGAAACAGCCCCATGTTTCCTTATCACCGAAACATCTCCATCTAATCTACTTTGAATTGTATGTTCAAATCCAGATATTTTGTATCCTTTACCACTAACAAAATCCTTCGACTTCAGATCTTTGGCCAATCCTAATGAGTCCATGGAAGCTATTTTTACCAGATTTGTAGGCTGTTCTATGTTTTGCATTGCAAGATTGATTGTTGAAATATGTGCGGCAAATGGCATCAGATCTATTCCAGAAATGTCGTTTTCCAGGAAAGATTTGTGAATTGCTTTTGGGTCTTTGAGACCCTTACTTTTTTCATATAATCTCATTTTTGTTTTGTAGCTTGAAACAAGTAGAGTTCCAGACCCACATGCTGGATCTATTACAGTAGAATCCCAAGTATCTATCGCTAAGCCAGTCAAAAGATCAGCCGAATTAGGGTGTGTATAAAAAGCAGCTAAAATTTTTCTAACTTCAAAGGGAATCAGATCATGGAAGAAACGTCCTGCAAGATCGTGAGAAATGTACTCAGCTCTCAATAGTTTTATTGCCTTTATTACATCGTTGATGACTCCAATGACAGCATCTTTGACTGGAATATGTGTAAGTATGTTTGTTCTGTAAATGGACCTGTAGTCTATTTTGGTAATCTGATTGAAATACTTTTCAATATCCTTTATAGACTTTATTTCTCCCATTTCTGGGAGTTGGTCATTGCCTGCTTTTTTGGTATATATGTGGTAAAATAATAGTTGGTTGAAAAGTAGAAAAGATGCGAGACTCACAACTTGACTTTTTGCAGTCTCTTTTTCCTTTATCTCTCCCACTGATGCAAACAGATCAAGTTTGTTCACGACCTCTGCAACTAATTCATCAGTTTTAATCTGGAAAATTACGGAATTCAAATCGCTTGCGTATTCTCCTATTAATTTGACTGCTGACCCAAAATCGACTCTTGATATCTGCTTATCAATTGTAAGCTTCAATTGACGGGCCAAGAAATCAAAGGTCACCGACCTACTTTCAGTCCAATACTCGGTTAATATTACGGCCCATATCTCACTTTCAGTAGCAATTCTGTCTAGTGCGTTGAAATTCTCTATGGCAGAATTTCTAATTTCATCTGGATAGATTAATATGATTACATTTTGCGTGTTAAGGCGCCTTCCATAATCATATGCTTGAGCTACAGCACTAAGTCCAATAGAATCTTTTTTTCCGACCTTTACCTCGATGACAAATTGTAATGACCCATACTTGAAAATTATGTCTGGTTCCTTTCCTGAAACTATTGTGTTTCCGATTGCTTCATATCCATAATTTCTCAATAAATTAATTATGGGGGTGTAAAGAGTTCGCTCTTCTACTTTTGGTAGGGCCACAAAATCTTGAATGCAATACTTAGATTTATTTTTTTC
>JAJZXP010000038.1 GCA_021806345.1 Thermoplasmata archaeon
CCAATGACACAAACGAGTTTATATGATTACCCTCCCTGATTTTTTCATTCTTTCTCATCATTAGGCGAGAATCCTATGGGTATTGGTGTTCAAGTTTTACATTAGGACTTGAACATCGATTGACATACGTTATTTATTGACATGAGAATATAAAATATAAAATCTCTGGTAAATGTTCAACTCTAAGTTAGACTTGAACGCATAGGTTTAGCTGCCATGAGTCACCGATAGAGGAATTTCAATCGTGTTTCTATTCAATTAAGTTGTCTTTGTCAGTAGTTGATCATATAGCAGCTTCTTCATGAGGCCCAAAGAGGACGTTTCTTCTCTTCTTTAGTAGTTTTCAACTACAAAGGGAGGTTGTCAAAATATCCAGACGGAGCTAAAGAATCCTTATTACGAACCAGTGCTGGAGGAAGTATATGCCAAGTAGGGAATAACCTTAATGAAACCTAATGGGGACATCCCTCCAATATGTATTTCTGATCAACCTTCACGACAGATATGCCTGAAATTTACACCGTTTATCCTTGCAATAATATTGTTGGTGCTATTGTCGGATCATTTTTTATGATGTGAACATTATAAAGCATTGTTCCATGCAATTTTATTTATAATTTTCAACTCTTCTTTCAAGTTATCCGGATCGTAAATTCTTAACAGGTGCAATGACTATATTGACTTCTTTCACCTGTTGAACAAAATTCATAAGCAACAAAGTTCCTTAATATATTAATTGAAATCGGATATTTTCACGCTGCATTAAGAGCATGCAAATGCGGTAAGGAACCCAAAAAGACCATGTTAAATTCATTACCTCTTACCAGATCTAACCATATAAAAAATGTATAAAGGTAGTATTTTATTAGTTTATAACTATTCTGTAACAGGTAAAGAACAATTTTAAAAGGTGCTTCATTGACAGATAGCGTTAAAGTAAAATACAATATGACTCCTGCAACACAAGCAGATATAGATGGTTTGAAAAATATTCTTGAAAATGTTTATTTGACATTGAAGGGGAGATTTAATAAATTCTCAGATTTCCAGGATGTTATACTACGGTCCTCTAGTTATAATTCAGATCAGCTCGCAGAAGGACAAAAACCGGAAGAAATGGTAAAGCAGTTCGTAATTGAACCAATAATAGAATATCTAGGATTCTCAAATATCAGCAGGGAAGGAAAGCTCCGTTCACCATTCGGGAAGAGGTACCCAGATTATGTTATCTCTGGCCCTGATAGGGACGATATTATCCTCTACGTAGAAGCCGAAGCCGTAAACACCAATCTCTCTTCGGAAAGTAAGGGTATTGGCCAGGTTTCGCAATGGCTAATATCAAAGGCAGCAAAATCAGAATACGGAATTGGCACCGATGGTATACTGTGGATATTAGTTAAATTTGATCCAAGTTCGAATAAGACAAAAGAAATTCTGAAGATAGACCTAAGACAGTTCTTTAAGCACATGATAAATCCAATTTCAGGGACTTCAGAAACAGAGATGAGAAACGAACTTGAGAAGTTGCTTTCTCTCCGCCCGAAGTACCTCAGGGAAATTGTTGATAACTATGTAATTCGAACTGAGATGGAAAAGGAAGAGCTCACCAAGAAATTCTATGCGGAGTACGTTAGATATGTTTTTGGCTTGGATGAAAACGGGAACCAGACAGGTGGTGCATGCCTTAAGGATTCTATTACAACACCAGCCGAGGTAAAGAATCCACAAAGGGAATTGTTTGCGGTCATAACAATGAACAGGATACTATTTATAACATTTCTTGAAGAAAGAAACCTTGTGCCGACAAATCTTCTCACAGACCTCCTAGAGCTATACAAGAAATCACCACAGCCGAGGTCATTCTATTCTATGTACCTCAGTCCATTGTTCTACGACGTCCTCAACACCAGTGTTAGATCCAGGAAGTCGTATGTGAAATCAATACCCGAATTCCAAAATATTGCCTATCTTAACGGAGGGCTTTTCAGAAAGAATCTGGAGTTGGAAGAGCTCTACGACATAGACAACGAAGGCATCGAACTTGTCATCACAAATCTTTTGAAATATAAGATTGGCCTGAGCGGAGAAGCTAACATTCAACCAGAAATACTTGGATATATTTTTGAGAAAACCATAAACTATATTTCCGGTGCTGGGAAGACAAATAAACAGAAAATGGAGGGAGCATACTACACCCCTGAAGATGTGGTTGATTTCATAATAGATAAGACTCTTACTGCAAGTTTGTTTGACAAAATGATCCTGGGATTGAGAAAATCTGGATGGAGCGATACCGATCTTAAAGGCTACAATTCGATGGAGGACATATTACACAACATGCCAAAGAATCCAAAGCACTCGTATCAAATGCTTCGAGCCATCGATGAGATCCATGTGCTTGATCCTGCATGCGGTTCAGGCCACTTCGTTACTATTGCAGCAAATGTGATAGCTAGGGTAAAAGCTTCAATAATGCTTGCTATGGGCGAGGTCCCAAACATGTACGATATAAAGAGAATGGCGATCTCAAGAAATATTTTTGGTGTCGATATAAACGAGATTGCAGTTGAGATTACAAAATTAAGGCTCTGGCTATCGATTATTTCCGAAGCTACACAGGAAGACATCAAGTCGATCGAACACATTGAGACACTTCCAAACATAGACTTCAATATTGCGGTAGGCAACTCTTTGGTTGGACAGCTTCACGAAAAGCTATTCCTTTCCATATCTGCTATGGAGAGTGGCTTCATCAATCCTGAAGATTTAGAACAGATCAGCTCTTTGACCGAACAGTCCAAGGATAAAATTAAAAATTATTTCAGAAGCAACAAGATCGAGGATTTCTCTAGCGCCTACATGATCCTTCTCAACTCTTATCGCACGGCTTCTGGGGAAAACGCACTTGCAATGCACAGCGTCATTATGAAAATAAAAGCATTACTGTACAATGCGATAAACCAAGCGTTTTATTCATATATTACAAGTTACAACACTTCGACTACCAATAACGGAAGAGTATGGAATGCTATAACTTCAAGACGACCATTGCATTGGAACATAGATTACGTGAACATACTTCGTTCTGGCGGATTCGACGTGATTATTGGCAATCCACCTTACATTGAAGACCAGAATTATGATGAATCGGATCTCTCAGTGATAAAGGCAACAAAGAAAACCAACGGGCAAGTATCCCCTATATTATACAGAAGTATGGACTGCGGTAACACTCATGCATACTTTATTGAGAGATCTCTGAATTTGTTGAACGAAAGAGGGCGCTTCGGATTCATAGTACCAATCTCGTTAATATCAACAGAAAGAATGTCCAAAATCCGTGAGGTTATTCACGATGTTTCCAGTGAAGTGGCATACTACAACTTCGATGATAGACCAGGAAAAATATTCTCCGGTATACAGCATTGTAGGTCAACCATAGTCATAACTCATAAAGGGAGTGGAGTTGATGAGGTAACTACAACCAGATACTATAGGTGGTATTCAGAGAATAGACCTGAGCTTTTTAAGAACCTAGAGACTACAAAATACACTATGAGCACAAGAAGTGAAGTGATTCCAAAGATTGGTTCCATTACAGAGTTAAAAATTCTTGAGAGAATGAAAGAACAATCTGGAGGTAAGACACTAGGTAATTATTTGGTACCCATGGGTAAAAAAGTGTGGTATCATAATTCGCCTCAGTACTGGATTCACGCACATTATGATGAATATGTTCCAAGGGTAGAATACTATAATGATTTTACAAAGGACCCAAATGACGGAAAAATAATCCTTGGCAAACCGTACGAGACTAAAGTCACTGACCATTACAAGTATGTGGAATTAAATGAAGAGAATGCGGCAGCAGTTTCTGCCATACTTAATTCATCATTATTCTACTGGTGGTTTGTAATAAAATCTGATGGGCGAGACCTGCTTTCGGATCATATAATCTCTTTCCCAATTAATCTGGATTTAATAGATAAGAAAACTATGAAATCTCTGAAAGAAAAAGGAATAGAGCTCATGAAAGACTATGAAACGAACAGTAACGTAAAAGTAAATATAAGAAAAGGAGGGTATGCAATTAAAATAATGGAAATCATCCCAAAAAGATCCTATTCAAAAATAGAAGAAATAGACAAACTCGTTGCGGAGTTTTATAATTTTACAAGTGAGAAGAAGGATTTTATTGCAAAATTTGACCTTAATTTTCGTCTTGGTGAAAGTTCAACTGAATATGATTATAACAGTGAATAATATTTTATAAATATACTTGGAGGTTGTCTAAATAACTTAATATCTATCCCAGTAAGATATCCCAATCGTCCTAAATTTTGCTTACAGAATTGACCAAATATACAAAGAGAAACGTGTATTAATAGAGCTCCTTCTCTCATATATTTTTATATTTTAGCTGTAGGAAATTATATATAGATTTCAATCTGACAGAAGTTCCTACAAGGCATTCATCATAGAGAACCACGTTGCTAAAAGACGCTGCCAAGAAGCTAAATGCATCTGGATTGGATCACATTGGATTTTATGGTGTGAAAGGAGAAATTGTTGTGAGGAAGATTGAATGATTTCAAATGATACTGCGAGTTCGAAACCTTTTATTATAAAACATAGCTATTCAAGACATGAAAAAGTTGAATTTCAAGAATAAGCAAAGAACAGGAAATGTAGGGCTTTTCTATATTGGATATAAACTTTCGCGGCTTGGATGGAATGTTCTTCCGACTATTAAAAACGCCAAGGCAATCGATATTATGGCTTATAATGAAAATGGTGATAAGATATCCATTCAATGCAAAGGTTTTACAAACACGGAGAGCGTGGGACGATTTAAAGAAAAGGATGAAATAATTGCTGACTATTTTATAATATCCACGGATGTATATCGGAAACCTGTGACATACATCTTAACGAAAGATGACGTACTTAGAAACCTGACAAAAAACAAGAATGGTTATTGGTTGGAGAAAAGCAGGAAAAAGGATGATAACTTCTATATGAAAGGTGAGTTTTGTGAAAGATGGGATAAAATAGGTTATGGATATCTTGACAAAAATGAACGTGATCAAATAATTAGAATCGATAAGGAATCAATGCAGTAGCGGAGAAACTTCTCTTTTCTAAAAAATCTTCTACCAAAATGAGAAAACTATGTTTCACGACAGTAAGGGTTAAGCAAATCATTCGATGTTGAAAATATAATTGATAAATTAGAAGGAGGAAATAAGACTTTGATTTTCCAGAAAGAAGACATAGATAAGATGCTGGAATTCGAATATGATGACGCACAAACGTTTTCAGTGTTATCCCTCCTATATCCAAACCTAGATTATAGAAATAAGTTTCATAAGGATCATATTTTTCCACAAAAGTTCTTCAGTAATAGGGAATTAAATAAAAGATCCATTCCAAGAGAAGACTGGGATACTTATATTGAAAGTCAAGACTATATTGGAAATCTGCAACTCTTAGAAGGTATACAGAACGAAGAGAAATCAGCTCAAGAGTTTGATAAATGGATACTTCTAAACTATCCAGAAGAGGCTGCTAGAAATAAGTATAAATTAAGCAACTACATTCCATCAAACATTGACCTTCAGTTTCCAAACTATCTTAATTTTATTGATAAAAGACAAGAACTCATAAGGTCTAAACTGATGGAATTATTTGGTGTTCAAAAATAAAACCACAATAAAGTTGGTAGTTTGAGTAGCTCCTTATCCTAAGAAATATGGAGGATTATTCGAAGCGTTATATAGGCTAAATGATATACGCACGTAGGATGAACATTAACTTTATCTATCCGTACTTTTTAATTGTATCAATACTAGCCGCAATTTCAGCAATTATATTGAATAGTTTAAGATCGGCAGAAACAACGGAAAAATCTCATTTTTTTCCATATAGCGTAAGGAAATTATTTATTGAGGATCTAAAGAAATCCTCAAATGTGGCTTATGACTTATTTGAAAGAAGACTATCGAAGAATAAAAAAACGGATGGGGCAGTAATAGCTTTAATTGGTATCGTCTTGTTAGCCTTGATAATATTAGGGGCAATACTCGTGCCGTATAGGTCTTTTAACCTTAGAATTTTTGCATATAATTCCACTTTCAATTATTATTTCTTTGAATATGTCATTATCGACTACATTGTAATATTCTTTCTTTTGATGATTCCATTAAAATTTGAAATAAAAATTGATAACTTGATGTTAACGCGTCTTGAAGGGCTCACAAAAAAAAGGAGGGAAAAACAGGAGATTGGGAATTTAGCATGAATAAAAACGAACGAAAATTGATACGCCTATACCATTACATTAAGTACTTTAGTTTTGTTTCAATATTCACTATAATCGGCTTATTTGTTCAAACTATTGAGGTTGAAAGCACATCATATTTCTATTATCAGACAAACCTCGCAATTACCCTAATCCCATTTATAATATTTGCTATATTGGTGTCTATAATATTCTTTTTTGGTCGAATTAGGCTCTCTGAATTGTACTATC
Source organism: Thermoplasmata archaeon (assembly GCA_021806345.1). The sequence goes on from JAJZXP010000038.1 coordinate 6,533, forward strand.
AGGAAAGTATTTTTCTAAAAGGGTTGGTTCATTTGCCTGCAAGTCATAGAAGGTTGCTTCTTAAAACTTCGAATGGTGGGCTGTTTTCAGATAGGCCACAAATTTGCTACTTGGAGGAAATCGGGAGTAAACTCAAAATCAACTACAAATGGAAGGGCGAATTGTTTGTCTCATACGTTAAATGGAAAAATGTTGCCGCTTTTGGGCTTCCGAATGTTAAACAGAAAGAAGCTTTTCAAAAGGTGCTTAATGAAGAAAGGATTGATTCGGATTACAAATTCGATAATTGAATAGAAGATGACTCTCCGTTTGATTACTTTAAGTTTTTGAAACATATTCAATACAGAGGAATAACAGTAGGAACCTCTTTCATAGAATAACTAATGTACCTTTCTGGTGCGTTCTTAGTCAAAATAAGGTGATGTAGGCCATCTTAACGTAAAATCCTCCTCGTTAAAGGTTGATGGAAATTTTGGTAGATGTTCTTAGGAGAATAATAGGATCAGATGGCATGATCATGTACTTGTCTTTATCCAGCTATTATTATACCCCAAGAATTGATCGACGGGTATAAAAAGAGACCTTCAGAATTCCTAACATGTATGTACCATTTAATTAATTGCAGACATAGTATTTCACGGCTTTCTCAAAAAAAGTAAACCGTATATAACGGGCCGGTGGTACTTATTAACGGAGTTTTAATAGTATCTATATCTCGTGAAGCCACAAATTCGGTTCCCCGCGCGTCAATATACACTATGCCTCATGTGAAAAAAACTGCTAATTGTCTCGAAATAAAACAATGATGCAACGTTTTATGATTAAACATCGTGAAACGATAAAATTTTCAAACGAGTGCAATGATGAATTTTATTTCTTTATTTTCGAATACGCTGTGTTTATAGGATAAATTATACCTCTCTCCGTTCTTTCTTTCAAATTTGAATTGTTCAAATCCACTTTATCCACGGTTTCAAGGACAGAATCAACTAATTGAGGCCAGATCATAGTTATCATTTTCAAACCAGGACAAAACGGGTATTAGTTCTTCATTTTTGAATTTAGATCCTTCAAAGGTATAATTTTGCATCCCACTACCCTTTCTTTCAAATTTGAATCGTTCTGCTCTATTTTATTGCGGTCTCACAAAAAAAGAATCCACGATTGCGATCAAGATCATAGTTGCCACTTTCAAAGAACAATAAAATGAGTTTATTTCTTTATTTTTGAATTCGTTGTGTTCTAGGATAAATTATATCTCGTGTTGTCCATTCTTTCAAGTTTAAGCGCTTTAGGTTCATTCTAACGTGGTTTCAGGGAAAGAAAGAGGATATCGGTCGCTCTATGGAGATTAGCAAACAATTCCGTTCTAATAAGCCAAGAAAGATCTCTAGAGATTCCCCATAGTTTCTTCCAATTTTTTCATTGCTTTTTCTTCAATCTCTGAGGCAATCTCCTTTACTTCATCTAGCGTCCTGGCCATCCTTATTTTCCTGGCGACTCTAAGACTCGTTTTTATATACCCATCTAGAAAGCTTATCTCATTTTCTTTCATGATTCCACTTAACCTGTTCCATTTTATTACCGTTGCGATGCAGCTTGGACTTTATTCTTAGAGGAGACATCCGCCTCAAGGTATTCTTCATTATTCCAGTGTGTATTAATGACCTTTTGTAATTTCTGTTCGCTTCTTTTCGTTAATAGATATATCTATATGTTGGGTGATCGCCGATTTTCGGTACAAAAGTCCTAAAAAACTGAATAAAACGATAATCGAAAGTAAAAAATAATCGATAACAAACAAAACATACAGTATAGTCTAGATGCCGACCTTTTAAGGTTAACGTAATGGTCCTAGAGATCAGAGCTTTCTTGCTTAAAAATGGTAAACGACTAATTCTTCTCTGACTCCTTCTTATCCCTCTCCTTGAGAGCGAGTTCGATGATCGAGGCAAGGATACCGGTTCTCTCGGTCTCGGGCATATTCTCAATCAGGGCCTTGATCTGCGAATTTATCAGACCCCTGCTCTCAAGCTCTTGTTGTATGTGATCTTCCTTGGCCTTGAGATCGGAAATTCTTGTGAAGAGCGCATTCAGTCCAAGCATTCTCACCCTTCTGGCCATCCTCTCATGATCTATGCTGAGATCCGGGATCACAATGGTTTTGTTCAGGTTCTGGGATTCCAGGTATATTCTCGCTTTATCCATTGCATCAGAACGTCCGGATTCAATTGTACGATTCACCTTCATGTACACTTTCCCGAACGTCTTCATGAACGGGCTTACCCTTCTTTTCTGGAGTTTTGAGCTATGATATAGAATGATGCGGTGATTCTTCCCGTATACATGTTTCTGAGTCTCAATGAAAGAATCCTCACCTATCGGGAGATCAACAAGGTCCATGTGATCCGAAAGCGTAAGTGCACCTATGTATTTTCGGTGCCCAATAAGATTAACATTATATCCTGAATTGTAGCCCCTGTCAAATATGACCAGCGCATCTTCAGGTATCTGCATTATCATTTTCGGGCTTAGTGCCCAAGCGTTTACCAAATCTATCAAAAAAATTTTTGGATTTCCGAATCCAATCTGGATCTTCGACAAGAATCCTTGCAAAGTGCCGTTTATTGTATTTATGTCGTTTAGGGTCAAAGTGGGCATAGTATCTGTTTTCTAAATCTCCTTTGGTCTTAGCACGCTCCAAGGTAGGGATAGGAAGAAACCAGACAGAGAAAAAATCTCGGAGATTCTTGGGAACGGACATGAATTCCGTTGTATAATCCCAAAACCATTCCTGAACGCGATCTGGGAAGAGTATAGCATCCTTTATCTCGGTACCTGTTCTTGATGCCCAGATATCCATAAGTCGATAGACCCCCTCCTGAAGTCCAAATTCCGGTGAGAAATCACGAATTGAAAAAAGAATTTTGCGGATTGCCTTAGCCGATCTGAAATTCAGATAGTACCTATTTCTTTGTTTTAGTATAAAACCTTCGTCCACAAGGCGCCGTAAGTGATATTCCACAGCCTTATTGCTTATTGCGTGTTTCTCACGGTATTCTCTTGCTCTATTCCACAAATCTTCAGATTCAGCGGATGTTATTTTGGAACTGCCCTCAAGGAGCTTAATATGTCTGAGCGCATCCTTTAGGGCCATTTTATGGGTATAAAGGTGTTTTAGCTCCTCGAGTGTGTTATGACCATTTAGTATATCCATAAGGATGCTAACTCTCCTTTGGTTCCGTTTACCGTGATCTCCATGATTCATTATTTATCTACATGATAAATTATACTTTAAATTTTGTGTACATAAAAATTACATTGTGTACTGTCAAGAACAGCTTTTTGAATATATTCAGGATAACTAATTTTACGAAAATGACATTCAAATTACTTATTATGGGGCCCGAAATAACTCATGGATGATAAGAAAGTTTGAGGTGTAATTCTTGAATATTAGCATTACTGGCTTTTGGGAACTTATAGATTATATTATAAATAAATTAAACGGTAAAAAAATAGAGGAATATAATTCAAGTGCCACCCATATAAAAAAGAAAGCGAATGAGATAACTTCGAAGGCATTTACCAAAATTGCGAAAAACGGTATGGATATGCTGATAAAATATTCCAAAGAGGCTGGGGGCAATGATCCATCTTTGGAATCAGATTTTCCGATTATAGAAAGAGTTTTTTCACAGAAAATTAATGAAATTGTGCTCGATAATTACGATTTAATAAACTTAATGCTTGATTCTGCAAGTTTTGTAAAAGATTTTACAGCTTCTATCAGCGCTGAAGACTTTCGTGGACCAATTTTTTATGGATTTTGTGTTTTCATATTGTTTACAGTCGTGGCGAGTGTTGTTGGAAATACGTTTTATTTTATTCTGCGAGCGAGCTCTATAATTGTGCTTGTTGCGGCGTTTATTTCGGCCCTCTCATATTTGCCGTTGAAAATTAAAAAGATGAAAAAGAAAATGGAGAATCAATTTGAAGGGATTGAACTATATGCGAAAGACGAGTTAAATATTAAATAATTAGAGTGCCTTAAGTTTCATGAAATGTCCAACTGATGTCAAACGTTATCCACCAGTTTATAATTTTGGGATATTCACAAACAGCATATTCCGTTGATTATGGAATTCTTAAACAAGATAGTTTCGCCTGATGATCGGAAGAGAAAGGTCACGGATAGATAGATAGTGAAAATTCTGATCCAGTTGCAGATATTCCGTATATCCTAGAGGTCATGATTCCAGAGCATCGCAAGATCTCATTGACTCAGTAAGAAACTTCTCTTACATTCCTACAGACTCGTTATATGACACATCCGAGATATATGACTACGTCATAGAGACCACTCATTTCATTCCAGTGATTGACACGGGATAAGAATAGGTCCCAAGAGGAAATACTCGTCAATGTATTCCCTGAGGTGGGAAATAGAGATGACGTTCTCTGTACTTGAGGAGATCATGGGGGCAGAGGACATCTGGTACACCACCAACAGATCCTATGACAGTGCAATTAGCCTGAAGAGCATTGCATACAATCTCGTGATTATGTTAAATAAGGAAGCAGGGAACATGTCCAGGGAGATGATAAGAATTGCCAGTCCTTAAAACATGAGATCCCTATTAAGTCGGATAGATTATTGTAAAGAGGTTTCCATAAAATCTTCAATTTAACTCTATATTTCAGGTATTTAAAAGTCAAATTAGTCATTTTACCTGAAAAACGGTGAAACATGGTGTATCCCGTAATGCTTGTGCCTCTACTTTATGACAATATGAGAAATAATTATAAAGGGTCATACATATTCCTAAATACTTCCTTATGCGGTGACGATGCATGGTTGGAGAAAAAAAAGAGTATAATATTAGAGTAGAACTTAAGCTTGAAGGTAACTATAGCCAAGAAGTAAAAAACATTTTGAGGCCTAACGAACTATATGGAGGGGAACCAGTTTTAGTTTCCATCAAGCTCATTAATGTAGGCTCATTGCTGTTTACAGGTATTGCCAGAAATATTATGCTAACTGAGATGATCGGTTCAAGTGGCGAACAGTGGACCTTCAATGACGTCAAAATTTCCAATTTGAATGTTGAAGCTGAGGTTACAATAGTTAACACATACATTGTTCCCTTAGGTGAGGGATTATTGACCATCAAATTTGACCTCGAATCAAACGATGGTAACTCAGTGAAGATTGAAGGTAGGAATGGCAGGAGTTTTATGGATTTTGTTTATGTCCATAATAGATTGCTTATTCAATTAATTTTGAAGAGGTAAAATGTCAACACTTGAAGATTCTAAAGAGTTTGAAACTAACCCATCAGACTTAAATTCCCAAGCTGATTTTCTTCGTTATGAATCAACTGAACAAAAGGACAAAATAACTGCTCCTCCATCAAGAATCGTAGACTTGGAAAGTAGAGTCATTGATCTGGAATGCAAAAATAAAATTCATGAAGCTGAGGAGGTCATGAAAAAAGAATTTTCAAAAGAACGTAATTGGTATATCGGGGTTATAATAAGTCTTATCATAGCACTAGCTGTGATTCTATCTCATTTTTTATGAATGATAGCAAGATAGATGGGCACTAGAATGACGATCACAATGCAGGTACACAACTCTAGAATTCTTTAGATGATGCCACTCTCTTAAATAATTTTAGTTAAGCAGTTTATCTTTAATAACAGAATTCTTAGTCATTTCAGGGTATGTGAGATACGTGTAGAGAACTATGGACATTAAAGGTTCACTGCCCCATCTGGTGATGATGTCGTCAAGAGAAGAACGGTACTTTTCGTTCAATTCTGAATAGGCTTTTTCCCCCTCAGCTTTTCCAGCGCTTGTAAGGGTAATTAATCTAAGTGATTTATCCTGGACATTCAGGGACTCAACTTTTACTAAGCCACGTTCTTCGATGTTTTCAATAATATCGTACACTTTTTTTGAAAACGGGCCATAATTGCATGGAGTAAAATGCAGATCGAGTCTTATGTTTGTTTCTTTTTTAATTATGAACAGCAATTCTTGTAGTTTTGTATAGCTTACGCTTTCGTTTAACCTATAAACCAAAGAAAAAATTATATTTTCATCGTTGTTTTCCATAATCATCTCCTAGAGTAATACGATGCTGGTACGACCTCGACAATGTTACATATAACCATTTCGCTTTTTTTCGCGTCGTAATTATCTATGGTCAAAGGTCCACCATTGTTTCTTCTAATTTTTTCATTGCCTTTTCTTCAATCTCTGATGCAATCTCCTTTACTTCATCCAACGTTTTAGCCGTTTTTATCTTTCTTACAAAATTAAGGTTCGCTTTTATATATCCGTTTAGAAAGCTTATCTCATTTTCGTTCATGATTTCACTTAACCTCTCCCATTTTATTAGGCTTGCGATCTAACATGCTTTCATCTCTAAAGATCGGAGCTTTCTTGCTTAAAAAATTGTAACCTATGTACTATCCCATTAATACCTCTTTCTAACTCCACATACTATTCAGACAGAACTCAGTTGAAACGTTAAGGGATAGACAAAATTAATAAGTTGTTAAAGTTTGTCTCTCTATGTTTAGAAGTGATCGTGAGTATTCCAGCCTAGATGAATTTTTCCGAACGAGCATTGATAATTCAGTAACGGGACTAACAGAAATTAAGAAAAGGATCAAGGATCTGGATTCGCTATACAGTGAATGGCAATATAATCTTTGGACTTTTATTTCTGATAGTGTAGAAAACGATTTCTTGCGCAACGAAGTATGGGGGAGTATAGAAACTATGAGGAGTGGTTCCATAAACTACATAATGGGTGAGTTCAATCTATCTATTGTCGCTTCGTCAGCAGCCGTAGAAAGAATTTGTAACGTGATCTTGTACATTGATTTTAGACAACGCCATATGAGCTCTGACTGTGAGCACACTCAAGATGAGTGGATTAAAGTTGACACTGTTAACGGACCGGTATATTATACTGAAAAATGGAACAAAGTAATCAAAACTAAAACAGGCTATATAATTTATAGGAACAACGCTTTGGGGGACAAGATGCTTCATAATGTTGAGAAATGTGGTTATGAGTGCAGCTGCCTATTGAATCCGGGAGACACTATATGCAATAACGTTTTCGTAGAAAGAAGAAATGCTGCAGCTCATGGCGATTTTTCCAGATTGCCATTAATCGAGCAAAGACACGGCTATATCATTAGTGATCCGGACGATTTATCTAAGCTCATGAGTAACAAAAATACAGCTTTGGATCAATACAGTAAAGCTTCCAAGTTTATTGTGAATGTTATTAATAAATTTAATAAGGAATATACTTCTTCTAAGAAAAAAGTCAGTTAGCTTAGCCTTTCATTCCTTTCAGAGATTAAAAAGCGAGGCATCCCATATGTCACATAACTACTCAGGGTTCTCATAATCGAATATCGAACTTTTCAGTCTAAAGAAAACAGAGGAGCTTTAAAAGATCCCCCGTTTTGTAATTACCCGTGATCTAATTCTACTAAGATAATTTTCGTGTTGCGTTGAAAAATTAATCAAATCCCGACTGGTCAATAATTTTTTGTATTTCCTCTTAAGGATGTCAGGCGGCACTAAAAATTTAAAGTAGGAGTATGTTCTATCATTAATAGTATGAAACTCATTTTAAATAATTTCCGCTCAATAAAGGCAGAAACTATGGACATTGCGCCGCTTACAATTATGTACGGGCGCAACGGCTCAGGAAAATCAAGTTTTATGTACTCACTCATGACACTGAAAAACATAGTTTTAAATCCAAATCAATCTCCAGAGGGGTTTTTTAATTATCAATTCATATCACTTGGTGGCTATGACCAGGTAGTCTATTCTCATGACGGAAAGAACCGTATCTTCATTGAAATTGAGTTGGATGATCCATTAGGGTGTGCCTTTGGGATTCAATTAATTTCAAAAAATGAGGGGCAATTTTCATATGTTGATAAAAAGAGAAAAATAGACATTAAGCTGAAGGTAATATTCCCATATCCCTTAAATCAATCTACTAATTTTTTAATTGAAACGTCTAAAGAACCAAAACAGAAAATAGAGTTTTACTGGAATGGACTGACATTCAACATAAAAGGCAACGTTAACCCTCATATACAGCAGGAGGTTATAGAACTTCAATCCGCTCTCAATGGCTTTCTGGAGATCATTAAGAAGATTCAAATTGTTCCAGTCAGACGCGGGTTTTTCAAGCCGTTGTATTCTCCCGTAGGGTTATCAAATTTTCTGTTGTCTGAAGATGAGATAGCGACTAAGTTGGCTCAAAACAAATACTTAGAGTATGATGTATCGAGGTATTTAGAAAAAGTGCTTGACAAAGAATTGAGAGTCAGAGCCCAGATAGGTACTGCTATTTTCAGCTTAGATGCCTTAGAGAGATCAAGCAATAATTCTTCAGAACTTGTTAACGAAGGATTTGGCCTCAACCAATTAGTTTATCTCCTCGCCAAAGTCCTTGATTCCGAATCAGAAATAATACTGATTGAGGAGCCGGAAATTCACCTTCATCCAGGAGCTTGTTCAAAGCTAATAGAGACTTTGGCAGAGATTGCAATTGAGAAAAATAAGAAAATATTAATTTCAACACATAGTGAAATCATGGTATCATCTGCACTTAATTTGATTCCAGCCTCAAAGATCAAACCAGAACAACTGAGAATGTATTGGGTAAAGAGGGAGAACGGCGATACAAAGCTGAAGCTACAAGAAGTTAATGAAAGGGGGCAGCTAGCAGGTGGACTTAAAAATTTTCTTGAAGCAGAATTGGAAGTTCTGAAGGATTTTACGACGCCTAGTTCCTAAGAAGGATTTTAATTGAATAATCTAATTCTAAACGAGTGGTTTCTTCACGACTTAAATGGCGACAATGGTGAGAAGAAACTAAGAGAAACAAGTGTGCTTCTGTCAAAGATAATTAATGAGGATCAGTTCAAGATTTTCATACTTGATGAAAGTCCATGGATCATTAAATTAAGAAAATTTGCTGCTAACCCTAAAGAACCTACGCATAAATTCATGCATCTATTGTTTGAAATGGTGATCATAAATAGTGAGAAGTGCGAAATCATTAGGAGTAACGACTTACCCAGACTACCTGAAGAGATTTTAAAACATATACCTTACGAAGATGCGTATCTAATACAGCTTTTGCTCAAGGTACCTTCTCCTATACTGGTTTCAACAGATAATGAGCTTATTGTTAAGACGAAGATGTTTGAATCAGAAATAAAAATCAAAGTATTTCATAGGGATGATTTCATTTCACAATTTACCTATTCGACCTGAGGTGCGCAAAACGGCTTTCCATATGAGTTATACCAATGGTGAGGTGTGTATTTGCTCAAAACTTTGATTAAATCTTATAGTATTCGCGTAAAAAATTAAACGGACATAGGCGATCCCGTCTAAGAGAAAAAGATTTGTTAATCAGTTTTTACTTTATTAAGTAACATAGATTTTTAGCGGTACTGTCCACATCAGGTTACGGTCTATATTAGCCATGTTAATATCTATCTTTGGAAGTCACCGTATCTTCGATGTCCGAACTCATTGAATATAACTCAATACTCTTTATCTCGTTCGCGGAAATAAAATTGAGCAGACATCAAAAAGATCTCTTTGTAATACGACAAAAAAACAAATCTTTCAGAAAGACAATGGAATTATGGCTTGCGTTTTATTATCTAGACAAGGTTTTGCAGGTTGCATTAACCCATGGCCATACAACGACAAAACAATATGAGGAGTATATTAATATTCCATTCGAAGATAGTGACAGAGTGGAAATGAGAAAGTTGATTGGGGGAAGATATGAAAGAGAGAATGAGCGATCTCGAATTTATTGAAAATATGAGAAAAGGGCTCACGCCTCTGATAGGCAGAAATGTCAAGGTGACCGTCAGAGTGACATCCAAAAAAGACCTTAGAACTTATTCTGGATTGCTCGTCAGCGTTGGAGATGATAACTTCGATCTTGAAGTTCCCACTTATCATGATGGAAAAATCGTGTCACGTAATATAGTAAGATATAATTTGATCGATGTTCACTATTATTATTCTCTTGACGGAGAGCCTAGAGGATATAAGTGGATATTTCCCATGAGATACAGAAAATAGTGTAAAGATTTGAAGCAAATGTTCATCATAATATAACCCAATAATAGGTTAAAAGAATAATTACCAGTAAAAAGGACTGTTGACAGATCTCAGAAAACCTAAACCAGAAATCTGACAAGGTTAGTTATATACTATGTATTCCGTTATTTGATTGTTCGAAAAGAAAACTTTCGTGAATACCCCGCTTATGAAATCTTCATTCTGGATCTCAGCGTTTGTAAGGCTTGACAGAGTTTTAACTTCCTCTAAGTGAGAGTAAGCGACATTGGGGGCGGTACCCTGGACTCTTTGGTCCCCTAGGACTGAATTCTGTCCATACAGTCCTTTCAGTCCACCGTTGTTGGGAAGATCCTTAGTCCATATATTCCCGTTCCCTCCTTCATCTTCACTCTGGACATCGGAATTTACGTGTTCTCCTTGCAACCCTGATCTATCAGATCGATGAGATCTATCATTTTGGAAGGGGGGATCTGTTTTTTTATCATTATCTTCGTTGTTATTTTTAGTGGGGGGGTTTCCCATGTCATCGTCCTCATTGTCCAAGATTGTTTGCTGACCCTGTTCTAGACCGGATAGTTGAGCAATAACGAACTCTTTTTGGTGCCTGCTTATCGAATACTTGAGTAAGACCGTCTTTATTCGAGTATTCTTCATTGTCCCGGTGTGTATTAATGACCCTTTTGTAATTTCTGTTCGCTTCTTTTCGTTAATAGATATATCTATATGTTGGGTGATCGCCGATTTTCGGTACAAAAGTCCTAAAAAACTGAATAAAACGATAATCGAAAGTAAAAAATAATCGA
>JAJZXP010000256.1 GCA_021806345.1 Thermoplasmata archaeon
AACTGTATGGCAAAATAAATATAGCGTTGAAACTTACAGTTTTAAGGCTCCGATGGTGTAGTCCGGCCAAGCATATCGGCCTTTCGAGCCGACGACCCGGGTCCGAATCCCGGTCGGAGCATAATTATCTGATTGAGTTGATTACTCCCTTTTAAGATTCTTTAATATTTAAAGAAGAATTATTTATAAAGGTTGTTTTGTCAAAATGATCATCGCGGAACAGCAATATACTTCCTTCCCAAGGCTTCCCGTGGAATTGGGTTTGTTATTTATCTTATTTTTCACATTGACTGAACTTTCCACCTAAGCAAAGATGACATCAGTTCATCTATTTTAGAAATCGCTTTTGGACCGCGCTTCCTCCCAGTATAAACTGGTCCTCCAATTGCTCACCTGGCAGCAAGTGAATTAGTGTGAGAGAGTCATTTGAACTACACTTATTTTAAATAAGATTGTGTAATTTACCAATTGGTAAAAATATGTATTCTACTAAATTTCGTCCAATGAATGAACGGGAAACAGTCACTTCATTGACTGAGAAACTACCAATACTACTACCAAACATGAATATAGAAGATATATCATTGGATGCACCAATAGACGTGCAGAGTCGCGCTGACGTTATAGTCAAAGTTCGAACTGGAAACTTTAAGAAATACTTACTTATCGAAGTCAAATCCAGTGGAGAACCAAGAATTGTCAAAAGTTCCATTTATCAACTCAAAAAATTAGCTGGGATTAATACAGGAACGTACCCAGTATTTGTTGCCCCCTATATCAGTAGGAGGTCAAGGGAAATTTTGGTTTCAGAAAACATAGGATATATTGATTTAATAGGGGATGTATATCTGAAATTTGATTCAGTTCTCGTCGATCGTTTAAGCAATGTTGAGAGGGAAACAGAGAGGCGTCTTAGCCGGGGTATTTTTGCTAACAAAGCAACACGCATTATTAGAGCAATCCTTAATGCTCCGAATAACAGATGGAAAATCACAGAAATTGCCAATATTACCAGAATGAGTCCCGCAGGAGTTTACTTTGTTATTAACCAGCTTGAAGATAAAGGCTACATCTCTCGGGAAAAGGATAAAAGCATTAAGGTTGTAGAATCGGAAAGACTTCTAAAGGATTGGGCATCAAACTGGACAGTTGAAAAAAGTAGATCAAATGCTTTTTTCTCTTTTGCAAAAAACCCGGAGGAGATTATATCAAGGGTCGTAAAGGCTGGAGATGAACTGAATTTAAAATACGCATTCACAGGGATGGCTGGGGCCTCAATGGTATCACCATTTGTACGGTATAATGAAGTATGGGTGTACATATCCGGAGACATAGATGATATGGTGAAGAAACTTGACCTCAGACCAACAACATCTGGAGCTAACATTAGGATTTTTGAGCCTTATGACGAAGGCATCTTTATGGATTTTAGAGAGATCAGGGGCGTAAAGGTAGTCAGTGACATCCAACTGTATGTAGATCTACTCACATATCCAGCACGTGGACAGGAGCAGGCACAAAGGATTCTTGAAAAGAATATAAAGATGGTTGATACATCTTGAAGACACGTTTTTCATCTGCTTTTGAAGATCAATTGATTGCCACATCTAAGAGTGCCCTCATTGAGTTGATACGAACGCTCATGTCCTTTCTATTGGGACTTAACTGAGTGATATAGCCCTTTTCTTGCATTTACCTTGTCTTTTTCCATAACCACTTTTATGAAATTCTTTTTCCCAATAATTGCGTGATACTTTGCATATCCGTCAAGATCTATTGGATCTTTAAAATTCCCAGTCTCCCTGAAAGGTTCAGTATTGTCTGCAATAATCTCCAGATCCTCCTCCGTCTTATCATTGTATTGGGTTATAACTTCTTTAAGATAATCCTCTATTTCAGGTTCCAATTTATCCACCTTTTCAGGTGCAATTATTTTTGATTTTTTCATAGGGTAAACGTTTTGTTGTATTCCTTCTATTACTATATTATCATCCTCATCTTCAATATTCCTTATATCACTGGAATATGGCCCGTAATAATAGCGTATGAATGAAAGATCGGATAATCTGGCCCCATACTTTTCAGCATATCGTATCTCAGCTAGGTAAGCCAATTTCTGAAGCTTTTTTTGTGGTAATGGTCCTGCAATTATGAGTATATTTTCTACCAACTGAACCCCAGTTAACATATATATACATGATCAAACATTATATAACAACTTTATTCAACAAGATGTTCTTTAAATTATACAGAGGATTCCGAATAACCTCTCCATTATGAACCGCAATATTTATTCATGAAACACGCATGTTACGGTATGAGCGACCTGTTTGACTATGCATTGAGGGAGAAATACATAAACAGCGGTATCCATGATCCTCTTGCATTCATAAAGAATGCAATAGACTGGAATGCCTTTTCCACACTCCTGAAGGATCTGTACCATAATGATACTGATAAGGGAGGAAGGCCCAACATACCGGTCATAACAATGGTTAAAGTGTTATTCTTGCAGAGCATGTTCAACATGGTTGACGAACAGGCAGAAATCATGATCAGGGACAGGATATCGTTCATGAATTTCCTGGACTATCCCGATCATTTACCTGATGCCACAACCATATGGATATTTCGTGAAAGGTTATCAAAAACAGGAAGGGACAGAATAATATGGAATGAACTCCAGAGGCAGATGGAATCAAAAGGGATCAAGGTGAAGAAGGGATCTTCACAGGATGCAACATTCATCACATCTGACCCTGGCCATGGAAAGCATGATGAACCACGTAATGAGGGGAAGACCAGAAGATCCAGGGATGGATCACACACTAAAAAGAACAACAAAACATATTTTGGATATAAGGCACATACCATCGTTGATGACAACAGTCCTGTTCCCACCATAAGATCCTATGCCATCACCACGGCAAAGGATCATGACACTGCCATTGATCTCTCGAAACATGGAATAACAGTTTACAGGGATAAGGGGTATTTTGGCCATGATCCCAGGGGATTCAACGGAACCATGGACAGGAGTGTGAGAAATCATAAACTGCCAGTTGAATCCATAAGAAGGAATCTGAGGATATCAAGAAAGAGATCAAGG